>NZ_JBHSLW010000051.1:0-2360 GCF_042657265.1 Allobosea eneae | reverse complement strand
TTCAGGAGTGAGTGGCCGGAAGACTGGCCGCTGATCGTCGCCGCCGTCGCCCGCTATTACGGCGGCGGTTTCGTCAGCGCCGAGGCGCTGACCATCGGCGAACTGCGCTGGTGGCACAATTGCGCGGCCGAGCTCGAGCGGCGCGCCCGCGAGGAGAGCTGAAATGGCGGCCGGCCGCGACATGAAGGTCAGCGTCCTCGTCCAGCTGGTCGACCGGCTTACAGCACCGCTGCGGGGCATGATGCGCGGGATCACCGGCATCGGCTCCGGCATCGCCAATATCGGCCGCCAGATCGGCGTCGTCGGCGGCGCGCTCGCCGGCCTTTCCTTCATGGCGCCGATCCAGCAGGCCGCCGCCTGGGACGCCTCGCTCCGCGACATCGCCATCACCGCCGGCAAGACCGGCGGCGCGGTCGAGAGCATGATCGGCGACATCTCCGCCCGCTATCAGAAGCTCGCTCTGGAGACCGGCCAGCGCTCGGCCGAGCTCGCCAAGGGCGCGCAGCTCCTCGTCGCCTCCGGTATGGATTCCGGCCTGATCGACAAGCTGATGCCGACGATCGGCCGAGTCGCCACGGCGGCGAACGCGACAATCGAGGACACCGCCAAGACCGCCTTCGCCCTCTCCGACACCCTCAAGGTCGCGCCCGACCAGATGGAGGCCGCACTCGGCAAGCTCGTCACCGCCGGCAAGCTTGGCCGGTTCGAGTTCAAGAACATGGCGGCCGAATTCCCGGCGCTGACCAATCAGATGGCGAAGTTCGGGATCACCGGCATGGAGGCGGTCTCCAGCCTCGGCGCGTCCCTGCAGATCGCCATGCTCGGCACCGCCAATCCCTCCGAGGCAGCGACGAACCTCAAGAACTTCCTGACGAAGATCAACGCGCCCGAGGCGATCAAGAAATTCGAGAAGGAACTCAAGGTCGACGTCACCGGCGTGATGACCGATGCGGCGGCCAAGGGCATCAACCCGGTCGAGGCGGTCATCCAGAAGATGTCCGAAAAGCTGAAGGTGCCGCAGGCCGAGATCGACAAGATCATGAAGAAGGCCAATGCCGGGCCGGGCTCCGACAAGGACAAAGCCGAGGCGGCGCGTCAACAGATTTCGCAGCTCCTCTCGGGCACCAAGGTCGGCCGGCTGTATGCCGACATGCAGGTGCTCGACTTCCTGATCCCGACGCTGCTCAACCTCGACAAGCTCAAAGACTTCAAGTCGCAGGTGGCGTCGGCCGGATCCGAGGTCATCAACCAGGACTTCGAGAGCAGAATGCGAGGGCTGTCCCAGCAGCTCGTCCAGTTCGGTGAGATCGGCACGCAGGCGCTGCGCCGCATCGGCCTCGCCTTCGCCTCGAACCTGCCCATGGCGAATCGCGCGATCGCCGATTTGCTGCGCTGGGTCGCCCAGATCGATACCGTCTGGCCCGGCCTGATAGACAGCGCCTTGTCCTGGACCGGAGCGCTGCTGGCGCTCGGCGTCGGCGTCGCCGTGCTCACGCCGGTCTTCGCCGGTCTCGCGGCGGTGCTCGCCGTGGTCAAGGCGGCGCTGCTGGCGTTGCTCTCGCCGATCGGCCTGGTCGCCGCCGTCCTGGCGAGCTCCGCCGCCCTGATCATCAGCCGCTGGGAGACCTTCGCGCCCTTCTTTGCTCGCCTCGGCGACTCGATCGCCGCGCTGGCCGGGCCGCTGCGCACCTTGGCCCAGGGCCTCATCAATCTCGATTTCGGCAGCGTGGTCGCCACGCTGTCGCGGCTCGGGCCGATGCTGGCCGAGGCCTTCCGGCGCAGCTGGGACATCCTCAAGATCGCGGCACGCATGGCGCTGGCCGAGCTCGACAAGATCTTCGGGACGAACTTCGCCGGCACCGACACGCTTCGCACGCTGGTCGCCGGCATCATCGGCGTCTCGGCCGCCTTCGTCGCGGCGCTGCCGGTGCTCGCCGCGATCGGCGCCGCTATCGCCGCCGTCGGGGCGGTGATCGCCGCGGTGACCTCGCCGATCTCGCTGGCAATCGCCGGCATCACCGCGCTCGCGGCGGCCGGGATCTACCTCTACAACAATTGGGAGACGGTGAAGGGCCAGCTCGCCAGCGTCTGGGACAGCCTGGGCCAAGCGGCCGGCAGCGCTTGGGACGGCGCCAAGAGCAAGGGCGACGAGTTCGCCAGCTGGATCGGCGCTCTGCCAGGGCGGATCGTCGCAAGCCTCGGCGACCTCGCCGGCCAGCTCATGCAGGCGGGCCAGTCCGGCCTGCAGGGTCTGCTTGAGGGCGCCAGCGCGAAAGCCGATGAGCTCGTGGCCTGGGCTGGTCAGCTCCCGGGGCGGATCGTCACCGGCCTTGGCGACCTCGCCGGCCAGCTCACGCAGG
>NZ_JBHSLW010000050.1:0-2563 GCF_042657265.1 Allobosea eneae | reverse complement strand
CGCGTTGCCCTACGCTGCGAAAAGACCAAGCGAAATTTCGCAGCCATTGTCGCTCTCGCCGCAGCATTCGTCTTGGTAAAATCCGTCCACACCGCCTAGCTCCAGCGCAGGTATGGCCGCGAGGAGCAATGATCGAAGGGACGGTGAAATGGTTCAATTCCGAAAAGGGATATGGGTTCATCAGGCCTGATGGTGGTGGGCCCGACGCCTTCGTCCACATCAGCGTCGTCGAGCTTGCAGGCTTGCCAGAACTTCGCCGGGGTCAGAAGGTGACCTACGAACTGATAACCCATCGGCGCGGCGACAAAACGTCGGCCATCAATCTCAAGCTTCAGAATTAGAAATGCCGGCTGGTTGCCCAGCCGGCGACACGATGGTTCAAAGCTTCAGGTGATCAGCGACCGCCGACACGCTTCCGGCGCTGCTGGCCAAGGCCCATCTTCTTAGCAAGGTTCGAGCGAGCCTCCGCATAAGCTGGAGCGACCATGGGGTAATCTGCGGGCAGATTCCACTTAGCGCGATATTCCTCGGGGCTCATATTGTACTGCGTACGCAGATGCCGTTTCAGCGACTTGAACTTCTTGCCGTCGTCGAGGCAGATCAAAAACTCCGGCGTGATCGACTTCTTGACCGGAACAGCCGGCGTCAGCTTTTCCGGCTCCGGCGCAGCCACTCCGCCAGCGCTCAGACCGATGATGGCAGAATGTGTGGACGCAATAAGCGCGGGAAGGTCACTCGCCGGCACGCTGTTGTTCGCCACGTAGGCAGAAACGATGTCGGCAACCAGGCCGATAAACTCGCTATTGTTTTCAGACATTCCTAGCTCCATGAGACGCCTCTCACCAAAAATGTATGTGAGAAGTCATTCGCCATCACCTCGATAGATCGGGAAACAGCAGAATCACCCACACTCATGTAAGCCGAATTCTCGAAACGTAAAGTGATTTTGTGCTCAGGCCAAAAAACGGGCCTAAATCACAGGCTCACCAGACCGTGATGACTCGGGTTTAGAGCATTAATAATTGAATCGTTATGGCGAGAAACGCTCCCTGTGCCACCCTTCAGGATTCCGATCCTTCCCGCCATACTTGAGAAAGCCGCTGGTGATCGCCTACTCGATCATCCGAAGCGAGACGGCAACATCGAGGAACCCGCGCCCGACATAGCTCAAAAACCTATGGTGGACACTCGTGTTTGCGAACAGAAGGTCGCTGCCACACCCACCCAGTCCGGCAAAGCCGAGCTCTGGACGCGTCATTTCGCCGATGAAGATCACGTCCCTATCCTTACCCCAACGAACTACGCACTTCGCCGCGGCCTCATTGGCGGGAGGCCAAGACATCAAAAGCGCGTCCGCCCAAGGTCCGTATCGATCAACCGCATCCGATGCCTCGATTTTTTCGACCGGGAAATGCATGCCTTGGTCGTGGCCGTCGATGCCTGAAAACAAACTGGTCGAACGGATATCCACTCCCCGCTCGGTAAGGCCTTTCGCCAAAAGCCCATTGCCCGCGAAAACCTCAAGCACGCGCTTGCCTCGAAGATGGGCGGACACCTCATCCAGAAATGGTGCGCTGAAATTGCCCCAAGAAACCGGCATCTGGCGCATCACTTAAACGCAATCCCGCTTAATCTCTCGGCGACCGCCCTAAGCGACCCGTTTCGAAGAAGCGCTTCCGGGACATAGTCCGTGAGGTCAATGTAGCGGACAGCTCGAATTCCGCCAGCGCTGGCTTTCCTGATGTCGCACGGCGCCCATTCATCGACGAGATAGAAGCGAAGCGATCCATCCTTTAGGTCGTAGTACCCTGTACCCTCAATGACGCTCTTGATCCGATCCAGATCGCCGGCCGAGGCTGTGCCACTTTCCGTTTTCTCGACCACGACCACTCCATTCTCATACCGGCAGATCAGAACGGCTCTCGGTGCTCCGATAAGCGAAACGGTCTTGTTCTTATAGATGCCCAAAAAACGGCAGCTATCCTTCGAACGGCGATCGGCGCCTTCGTAATATAGGCGGTACGTCTCATTCTCCTGGTAGGAGGTTCCACAGGCGACGGCCGCGAGCCGTTTCCAACGATCGTCGAGCAGGCCGACACTCGCCAGGAATGTCTCGTAGTCATCGATGATACTAGCGAGGTTGACCTCGTGCTCGGCGCAGACCGACCTCGCGGCCGCCAGAATCTCAGAAAACGTCACTGATACAAAAATGACGTGGTGATCCTTACAGACTTGTTTCAAAGCCTCCTGCTCCGCATCGGCGATCGGCGACCTCGTCAAACCTATCAGGTAGGTCGCCTCATGCTTCTCCTGGCCAATCCCGCGGGCGTGCCGCTCTATCTGATCCCGCCAGAGGCCGGCTCCCAGTTTTGTTTCGATGTAAATCCGAAAACGATCCTGTGACATGACGGCGTCAGGTACGCTGAAGCTCTCACGAATCTGTTGGTCAAAACGCAGCCCTAACAGGCTGTTGAAAAACCCGCTCGCCGCAGGGCATTCGGCGTGATTCATTGTCTTCGAAGGGGTTCGGAGATCGGTGCATGCGCGGTGACGACAATCGGAC
>NZ_JBHSLW010000049.1:0-27929 GCF_042657265.1 Allobosea eneae | reverse complement strand
ACGGTCCGCCATTATGCGGAGCGGCACGGCGACAAAACCCCGCAAAACCGCGGCTGCCAGCCAACGACTCCGCATAATCCCGCGCTACGCATAATCGGCGTTATGCGGTGCACCGCATAACGCCGAATTCGGGGCAGCATGGAAGAAGCGCTCGCGCGAGGGCCGCGACTACCACTCGGTAAAGCTCGACGACCCGAGCTTCCCGGCGCCGATCTATGCGAGCCTGGTCGAAACCGACACCGCGGGCGAGTTCGCGCTCATCTGGTCCCGCCGGGCCGCCGACTGACATCGACCACCGCAGACAAGCCCCGCCGCGAGGCGGGGCTTCACCGTGCTCATCTCTGCCTCAGCCCAACAGGAATGCGGTGAGCTCCGCTCTGGTCGCCCTGATCGCCTGCGGCCTCAGCCTTGCCGATCGCGAGGGGAAGCCAAGGGGCCTTGCCCCTTTCTCCCCTCAAATGCTGCCTGCACGATGGCAGACCCGCCGGTTCGCAGGACGGACATCTCCGCTCTTCCGATCCTTGCCTGTCCGTCCCGCTCACTCTGGCAGGCCGGCCGTGCTCGCCGGCATTTGTCCCCTCCCATCCCCGCGCGCTCGCGCGCCCCCGGAAGTCATGCCGAGGGGCATGCCTTCGGCAGTGACGGGAAAGGATCAGCGCCATGAATATCATCAGCAGCAGCCAGAACGGCCAGCCGGTCAGTGCCGGCTTCCGCATCGACCTCTCGCGCGGCGAGCGGATCGGCCGGGTTTCGTCGGAATGGTTTTCGCGACCGGATGACGAGCGCTTTCTGTCGCTCACCGCGCTTTACGACGCCGTGAAGTCCCGCGCGGACCGCGCCACGGCCCGCACCGTGGAAAGCCGCGCCATCCGCGTCGAGGCGGGCCGGGAGGATGTCGAGAGGCTTTCGCTTATCGTTCCCGGACAGGAGGTGCCCGTCGCGCCGACGCATTGGAGTTTCGGGCAGTTGTGCAGCCTTGTCGGAGCGCCAGCGACCTATATGCGCCAGCTTCCCGCGCCGCTCGCCGGTATCAACCTGCAGCATGGCTTGCTGTCGCATCGTGCCTTATCCTGACACTGTGATCCTGTCTCAGAATCAGGCATGGGGAGGCATCATCGGCGGTTCCGATGAGGCTCTTCAGACGTCCGAGTCAAGCGTTCCCGCAGCGTAAGCGAGGACAACGCTTGACGCGGCGGCGACTCCACAAGCTTGTTCATGGGGTGCAGGCAAAGTCCTGCACCCCTGCCACGTGGCGAACGGGAGAGCGCGAGGGGAACCCCTCGCATTCCAAACAAAAGAGTTGCGCCGAAGGCGCTCCGTTCAGGTATCGTGCGTGCAGTTATATTTTACCGACCTTGGCGCTGTTTCGCGCCCGCTTTCCATAGATGGTTTCGCAGTGAACACTGCGCCCGGCGCGCTTGACACGGCCGAGCGCGCCGGGCTGATCGATGACATGCCCTTCATCCTGATGGATGACGGCAGCTACGATCTTGATCTCAACCGGTTCTTCCGCGCCTGTCCCGCTATGGGGGCGCGATCGCCGAACACGTGGCGCTCCTACGCACGCGATATTCTTGTTTGGGCACGCTTCCTCCACGAACGCCGCGGCGGCAAGACGGTCTGGCAGGCCGACCGCCATGACGTGTTGGCGTTTCATCGGGCACGGCGCCTGTCGGACGCCGCATACCGCATTTCGGCGTCGAGCTGGAACCGTTGCGTTGCCGCGCTTGACAAGCTTTATCGCTGGGCCGTTGAAGAGGAGATCATCACGACCTCGCCCTTCGGCTACGGCGTCGCGCTACGGCGGGCGTCGGGTAGGCGCGCCATGGTGGCCGTCACGACGAACCGGGCACGTGAGCGCGCAGCGCGTCGGCACGATACCCGATACATTGACCTCGGCCGCTACCTGCTTTTTCGCGACGTCGGGCTGAGAGGACGTCTGCCGGACGGTTCCGAGGATCCTGCGTGGCGTGGCCGCAATGGGGAGCGGAACGCCCTCTTCGCCGAGCTTCTCGTCACGACCGGTTTGCGGCTGACCGAGGCCGGCAGCCTGCTCCTGACGGAGCTTCCGCGCCTGACCGAGGCTGGATCGCGCTCAGCGCCGTTCGATCTTGCCGGTCCGATCGCCAAGGGCGGACGGCCACGGCGCATCCCTATTCCCCGCAGGGTGCTGAGGATGATCGCCGACTACATCGACTTCGAGCGCACGATTTCCGCCTCCCGGTCCGAACCGGCGCTGTCCGATCCGCTCTGGCTAATGCCGGTGGACAGGAAGGTAAGAGATGACGCAGGCAAGCGTGTTCGGGTCGACCGCCTGACGCCACGCGAGCGCCGGCGCGTGCTGATCGGTGCACCCGCTACGGCGCAGCATGCCGTGCTCTGGCTGACCGAATGCGGCCAGCCTGTCCCGCCGGCCACCTGGGAAGCTGCCTTCCGCCGGGCCTGCGTCCGCTGTCGTCGCTTCGGCATCGAGATCGACGTGACGCCGCATACCTTGCGGCATACCTTCGCCGGCAACATGCTCTCCATGCTGATCCGCGAGCAGATCGGCTCGGTGTTCGATCCGCAGGACCGGCACGGCGCGGCCTACCGGCGGATTCTCTGCGATCCGCTGCAGAAGCTGCAGCACCTGCTGGGGCACGCCAGCGTGACCAGCACCTACATCTATCTCGACAGCCTTGCCGAGGCGCAGGAGCTGGTCGAGGCGGCCGCGGATCGCTGGGCAGAAGATACGGCTGGAGATGCCGCATGATTGCCGCGATGACTGCCTTAAAGCGGTGGCCGGGCCGCCGTGCACTGTTTCCCGAAGCCTTGCCCGACCCCGAGGGTGAAGCCGTCGCTGCGATCGCGTCGCTGCGCTTCTCCGTCACGCTTGCGGACCGTAGCAAGACAATCGACCTGACGATGCTCAGCGGCCGCAGGGCGTTGGCCCGGAGTTTTGCCGGTGCTCTCTGGCGCGCCTGCCAGGTCGGCGGTCCGGCCGGCTCGATCTCGACCGCTTCCGCCTATGCCAATGCGCTTAAGACGTTCTGGCGGTATCTCGACGCCGTTAGTCCCCACGTCGTCAGATTGTCCGACGTGAGCGCCGCCTGCATCGACGGCTTCGACGCCTGGATGGAGGAGAGCGGCCTGCATCCCAATCACCGGCTGCGCCGGATGAGCAAGGTGCTCAACTTGCTGCGGCTCGCCGAAGCCGCCGAGCCCGGCCGCCTGCCGCCCGATGCCTCGCGGCGCTTGATGTACACGAGCGACCGGCCGGGCGTGCGCGCCCGGCCGCGTGATGCCTATGGCGACGATATCGCGAAGGCGTTGCGGACCGCGGCACGCACCGATCTGGCCGCCATCATCCGTCGCTTCGCTGACGCAGATCGAATGCCGACGGTCGAGGACGCCTTTCGAAGCAGCGCGCTCGCGGCGGCACACGAAGCGGCCATGGCGGCGATCGATGCGGAAGGCGTCATTGGGCACAGGCATCCTCTCTTCAAGCGGCTCTACACACTCCGCCGTGAGAGCGGCTTGCCGAACGATCGCCTGATCCACGATCTGCATGGCCGCCGGCACCTGCTCGCCGCCGACCTCGTGTCGCTCATAGTCCTTGTCTCGCTCGACACGGGGCTCGAGATCGAAGCGATCAAGGACCTGCGGGCAGATTGCCTGAAGAATCCGGCGGGTGGCTATGTCGAGATTGAGTATTGTAAGCGGCGGGCGCGCGGCGCTGAGTGGAAGCGGCTGCGCGTGCGCGACGGCGGTTCCTCGACTCCGGGCGGTCTGATCCGCAAGGTGCTGCAGTGGACCGGCCCGGCGCGAGACCGGCTCGGCGCCGATACGCTCTGGGTCCACTACGCCTGGGGCCGCTTGATCCCGCGCGTGCTTGGCATGAAGGAGCCTGTGGCTTCATGGACCCGCCGGCATGACATCCGCGATGAACAGGACCAGCCCCTTCGTCTCAACCTGACTCGCCTGCGCAAGACTCACAAGGCGGCATGGTACCGGCGCACGGGCGGCCAGCTCGAGCGCTTTGCCGTTGGGCACAGCACCGCGGTTGCGGCCAATCACTACGCCGACATTCCCGCGCTTCGCCATATTCACGAAGCCACGATCGCCGACGCCATGAGCGATGCGCTTGACGCAGCCCTGCGTCCCTGCGTGCTGTCGCCGGACGAGGAAGCGGCCGTCCGGGTCGATCCCGACCACGCGACCGGTCTTCCCATTTCCGGCGCCGCCGCTGTCACCGCGTTGCTCCGCGGCGAACAGGATGTCTGGCTCGCCAGTTGCGGCGGGTTCTACGCGAGCCCGTTCGGCCCAGAGGGCGAAGCCTGTCCGTCGCCCTTTTGGGGCTGTCTCGAATGCAGCAACGCGGTGATCACGGCCCGCAAGCTGCCCGCGCTGCTGTCGTTCCTCAGCTTTATCAGGACGCAGAGACAAGCGCTCACCGAAGCCGACTGGACGACCAAGTTCGGCCGCGTTCATGGCCGGATCGCCGATCAGATCCTGCCCCGGTTCAGCGAAGCCGAGATTGATGAGGCGCGACAGGCTGCGGCTGCGGACCCGAGGCTGATCTACCTTCCGCCTGAAGCGGGAGCGCCATGATGCCAGCACCGATCACACTTCCAGCCAGACCTTCTTTGCCCTCGGTCATTTACAGTGACGACGAGCCCGTGCTCGCCGGCGTCGCAATCAGGGACGATGCCGACCGCGCGCAGCTCCACCGTTTCGGTGACGATCACTGGGATTTGAGCGCCGCCATCTTCCGGGTGAACGCGCGCTACAGCAATTACCGGCTCAACTTCGCCCGCATCGCCGATCCGGTCACGCGCCGTCTGGCGAAAGAGTATGTAATCGCCCGTCTGCGCATCCACTTGCCGGGATATCGTGCGCCCTGCGGCGCGACCTCGGCGATCCGGCTTCTGCGCTACATCCAGCACTTTGCCGCGTTCCTTCGGACGCAGCTCGGCGCCGTCGACCTCGGCCGAGTGGATCCGGCTTTGCTCGACGCCTATCTGGTGCATGCCCGCGACGGCGGCCGGAGAACGCCCCACGAGACGGTGAAGTATGTCGAGGTGCCGATTGACCTGCACCACCTGGCGCCGTGGCTGACCGGCGGCGGTATCGGCTTTCTGCCGTGGCGCGGGCGCGCCGCGCACCGTGTCGCCGGCCGGCCGCCGGCGCCTGCCGAGAACGCCACGCCGCGCATTCCCGAGCCGGTCATCGGCGCCATGCTTCGCTGGGCGCTCAAGTATGTTGAGATCTATGCACCCGACATTCTCGCGGCGCGGGCGGAGCTGGATGCTCTCGAGGCCCGCTGCGCCCGGCTGATGGCGCGGGATCAGCAGACCGGACGGGCCGTCGCCAGGACCTATCGGGCCCGCGTGGCGAAGTGGCTCGACGCGCGCCGGGCTGCCGGCCGGGGTATCCCGATCTGGGAGCGCGCGCCCAACGCCGCCCGCCGGATCGATCCGCTGACCGGCCAGGAGCTGCCACCCTACAATCTGCACTTGATGCGGCTGCACGCCGGTGCGCCGGAGAGCGGCCGCGTCAGCCAGTCCGAGGCGACCGCGCGACTGATCGAGGAGATGGCTGCCGAGCTCGGAACCGAGGTTGGCGGTCTCGATACGCCGATCTCCATTGATCCGGACACCGGCCTGTCATGGCGCGAGCGCTTCGACGGCCTCAGTCTCGCCCGCGAGGAGCGGATGCTGCAGGGCGCCTGCTATATCGTCTGCGCCTATCTCACCGGCATGCGCGACAGCGAGGTGCAGGCGATGCAGCCGGGCTGCGTGTCGCCGGTGCGTAGCGGCGACGGCCTGGTCGAACGCTATCGGGTGCGCAGCACCGTCTACAAGCGCCATGGCCCGCGCGGCGTGACGGCCGACTGGATCACCATTGAGCCGGTCGCCCGCGCCGTGGAAGTCATGGAGGTGCTCTCGGCGCGCAATCGCAAGGAGAAGGGACTCTCGTCCCTGTGGGTGACGCTGAAGGATTGGCCCTGGAGCGCCGATCACCTCGGCATGGGCGCAACGGCAACGCTCAATCTGTTCCGCGACGGCCTGGACGCGCGTTCGGAAGGCGGACCAGCGATCCCGCGCCCCGGCGACGAGCCGTGGAAGTTCACGACGCGGCAGCTGCGCCGCACAATTTCCTGGTACATCGCCAACCGGCCGTTCGGCACCATCGCCGGCAAGATCCAGTACAAGCACGCCTCGGTCGCCATGTTCGAAGGTTATGCCGGATCGGCGCGGGCCGACTTCCGCCTCGCCGTCGAGCGCGAGCGCGCGCTCGGCCAGCTCGACGACATTGTCGCCCATTACGAGGCCTATCTGCGCGACGAAGGTCCGGCCGGACCGGGTGCGGCGCGATTGCGACGGGAGTTCGCCCGCGTCCACGACGAGATCGGTGATCTTCCCGGCCGGATCATGGACCGCAAGCGGTTGCGCACCACGCTCGCCCATCTCGGACGGACGTTGCATGTCGGCTTCCTCAATGACTGCCTCTTCGATGCGGCGACCGCCCTCTGCCTCACGGACGTGGCGGATCCCGAGCGAACGGCGCCGGCGCTTTCCCGATGCAGTCCCGATCGCTGCCCGAACGCCTGTCTGACCGCCCGGCATCGCGAGCCGTGGCAGGCCTCGATCGCCGAGGGCGAAGGGCTGCTTGCCGACCGGCGCCTGTCGCCGTTGCAACGCGAAGCCATCGCGCGCGACAACGAACGCAAACGCCGGCTCATCGCACCCCTGATAGAGGGCGCCGCATGAGCGCGCTCGGCCCGAAGAGCGAGGCGGCGCTGCGGGCGGCGATGGCACGGCTGCTCGACGGCCGCCCCGAGCGCACCGACGGCGCGCTGACCGTCGCCAACCTGGCGCGCGAGGCCGGAGTCAGCCGGGCGACGGCGAACCGTGCGGTCGATGTTCTCGCCGAGTTCCGTGCCGCCGAAGCACGCCACCGGCGAGCCACTCCGAGAGCCCTCAAGGAGCGCATCCGCGCGCTCGAGGCCGAGCTGCGCGCCGTGCGCGGCGCCGAGATCGCCGAGCTGCGCGGCCTCGCCCGCACGCTCGCCCAGCACATCCAGGTGCTGACGCTGCAGATCGCCGAGCGGGATGCGGTGATAGCCGGTCTGCAGGACGAGCTTGACCGATCGCGCGAGGCCAAGGTCGTCGCGCTGCGACGCCCGCCGCGAGACGGCGCCGGCTGAGAGCCGCGCAACTGCCTATCGTCGACCGGTCTTGCGGTCGTCGGTCATGGGTGCCTCTTCAAGCTCGCCCGTCGAGGCAGGGGCTCGGGTGTGGCAGACGCTGCCAGCCCATCAACCCTGTTCCGCACCAGCACCGAGAACAGGGTGTGACGGGCCGGCCCCCCCGCGTCTGCCCCTGCCGCCTCGCCCTCGACGGAGAGGGCGAGCTGAAGGAGGCACCCATGACCACAGATCGCAGCAACTCGACCCGGACTGATATCTACGAGCGTGTCACCAGCCAGATCATCGCCGCCATCGAAGCCGGCGCCGGCGACTACCGGATGCCGTGGCATCACGACGGATCGGCCATCACCACGCCGGTCAACGTCGCCTCGTGCAAGGCCTATCGTGGCGTCAACATCCTCTCGCTCTGGGCCGCGGCGCACGCGGCCGGCTATCCCGCCGGCATTTGGGGCACCTACCGCCAATGGCAGGCGCTCGGCGCCCAGGTTCGCAAGGGCGAACGCGGCCATCTGGTCGTGTTCTGGAAGACCACCGATCGCGGCGATGCGGACGCCCAACACGGCGACGAGGATCGCGACGAGCCCGCCCGGCGGATGTTCGCCCGCGGCTACACCGTCTTCAACTGCGCGCAGGTCGACGGCTACACACCGCCCGAGACGCCGGAGCTGCCCGAGGTCGAGCGGATCGAGCGGGCCGAACGGTTCTGCGCGGCCCTCGGCATCGACATCCGCCACGGCGGACCGCAGGCCTACTACCGCCCGTCTACCGACCAGGTGCAGATGCCGGAGTTCGCCTGCTTCCGCGACGCGGTCGCCTACTACGCCGTGTTGCTGCATGAATGCGGCCACGCTTCCGGCGCCAGGCATCGCCTCGACCGCGATCTTTCCGGACGCTTCGGCTCGGCCGCCTACGCGATGGAGGAATGCACGGTCGAGCTCTTGAGCGCGATGATCTGCGCCGATCTCAACCTGAGCGTCGAGCCGCGACCCGACCACGCCCGTTACATCGCCTCCTGGCTCAAGGTGCTGCGTTCCGACTCGCGCGCCATCTTCACCGCCGCGAGCAAGGCGCAGGAGATCACCGACTGGATGCACGCGCAGCAGGTCGGCGATCGCCAGCACGAGGTCAGGGGCGCCGCATAGGCGCCCCTGCTCGATCAGTTGACGGTTCGCTCCTGGAACAGTGTCTCGATCAGCGGACACTCCGGGAGCGTGCCGTCGCCGCACTGGGCAACGACGTCCTCGAGCACCCGCTCCATGCGCCTTAGGTCGGCGATCTTCGCCCGGACGTCGGCAAGGTGGACGGCAGCGACATCGCGTGCTTCGGCACAGGGCCGGTCGCGCTCGTCAACGAGACGCAGGAGCTCACGGATTTCGTCAAGCGAGAACCCGAGCTCGCGCGCCCGCAAAACGAAGCGAAGCCGCCGCTCGTGAGTGCTGTTGTAGCTGCGATAGCCGCTCGCCGTGCGCGGCGGCTCGGGCAGAAGGCCGACCTTCTCATAATAGCGCACCGTCTCCAGATTGCAGCCCGTCCGCCGGGCGAGCTCGGCCCGCTGTATGCCCTTCATCCCGGCGTGATCGCCCATCGCAAAAAGCCCTCTTGACTCTGTAGTTGCTACAGACTGCACACTAGCGCCTGGATAGGAATTCGGCAAGGAAAGCGAGTCCTGACATGAATGCATCGCGATATGGACCAGCAGACATTGCACCGACTGCAGCGAAGCTGACGACGCCCGAGCAGAATGAGGTCCGGCGGCAGCGCCTGGTCGCAGTCGGCGGTATTCTCGGCGCCATCGGCGCCTCGTCCTGCTGCATCATTCCACTCATCCTGTTCAGCCTTGGTATCAGCG
Source organism: Allobosea eneae (assembly GCF_042657265.1). NCBI lineage: Bacteria > Pseudomonadati > Pseudomonadota > Alphaproteobacteria > Hyphomicrobiales > Alloboseaceae > Allobosea > Allobosea eneae. The sequence goes on along the minus strand of NZ_JBHSLW010000049.1, from coordinate 18,888 downwards.
GTGCCTGGATTGGCAATCTGACGGCACTTGCCCCCTACAAGCCCTTCTTCGTCGCTGGGACGACAGGCGTTCTCGGCTACGGCTTTTACCTCGTCTACTGGAAGCCACGGCGAGCCTGCGCCGACGGCGAAGCCTGCACACGCCCCGCCCCCAGCCGCCTCGTCCAGATCGGACTCTGGATGGCAACGGTTCTCGTCGTTGCTGCCTTCGCCTTCGACTACGTTGCTCCGCTGCTGCTTTCCGCCTGATACCGAAAGGAGAGCCTCCCCCTATGAAGAGTTTGAGCGTTTGCACCCTGATCGGCTCGCTGATGCTGGCCCCTGCCGCCTGGGCCGGCGAGCGCACCATCACCTTCGCCGTCGACAACATGACCTGCGCCACGTGTCCCTACATTGTGAAGACCACGATGGCGGCGGTCCCCGGCGTCGCGAATGTGACCATCTCCTTCGAGGCGAAGACCGCGACTGTCACCTTCGACGATGCGAAGACGAACCCCGATGCCATCGCGGCCGCCAGCATGAATGCCGGTTATCCGGCCCACCCGAGGCAGGGCAGTTGACATGAACGACCTTGCCCTGGTCCGCACCGGCGTGGCGGGCGGCATAATAGCTGCGATCTGCTGCGTGACACCCATTCTTGCCGTCCTGCTGCCGCTCGTCGGTCTGGGCGCGTGGCTCGTCAGCGCGGATCTGATGGCGTTTTCACTGCTGGCCGTCAGCCTGGGACTCATAGCGTGGGGCCTCTACCGCCGCCGGGCGAATGCGGCCTGCGGCGAGAGCAAGAACCACAAGGAAGCCTGAAGCCATGAACGATTGCTGTGCATCCTCCTCCCGGGACAAACCTGCCGTTTCTCAGCCCGCGACACTGCCGAGCTTCGCCGTGCGGCCCGATGTTACGTTTCCGGACTGGTCGGCCGTCACATTGCCGGCGGTCCGAGACGCCTTGCAGGCGATGGTCGGCTCCGACCACGTGCTCAATCGCTGGAGCGGCTACGATCCCACCACGGACCGCGTGCGCGTTGCGTTGCTCCAGCTCTACGCCGAAGACGGGCAGGCCCCGGCTATAGGCGCGCTTGCGGAACGTGCAAGTTTGAGCGAGACGGCCATCTGGCCGTTGCTCGCAGAACTTCGCCGGCGCGACCTCGTCGTTCTCGACGGCGAGCAGATCGTCGGTGCCTATCCCTTCACCGACCGCGACACCGGCCATCGGGTCACGCTGGACGGACATGTTCTCAACGCCATGTGCGCGGTCGACGCGCTCGGCATCGGCGCCATGACCGGTCGTGACGTCGCGATCGCCTCGCAATGCCGCCATTGCGGCGCGCCGATCCGGATCACGACGCGTGAGCGAGGACGGGCGCTGGCCGCCGTCGCGCCGTCGACGGCCGTCATGTGGCAAAGTGTCCGCTATGAAGGCGGCTGCGCCGCGAGCTCGCTCTGCGCGACGACCGCCTTCTTCTGCTCGGACGAGCATCTCTCCCTCTGGCGCGACGAACGTTCTGCCGACAAGCCGGGTTTCCGGCTGTCGATCGAGGAAGGACTGCAGGCTGGCCGCGCTCTGTTCGGGCCGAGCCTTGCTGGACTCGATACGGCGTCGAAGAGCACGGCGGTCGCAAGCCGCCCCTTCCCGGCCAACGGCCGCAATGGTGGCACCTACGACCTCGTCGTGATTGGCGCCGGCTCGGCCGGCTTCTCTGCCGCGATCACCGCCGCTGATCAGGGCGCCCAAGTCGCGCTGATCGGCAGTGGTACCATCGGCGGCACCTGCGTCAATGTCGGCTGCGTACCATCGAAGACCCTCATCCGCGCCGCTGAGACGCTGCACAACGCTCGCGTGGCAGCCCGTTTTGCCGGCATCACAGCCGAGGCCGAACTGGCCGACTGGCGCGGAACCGTTCGTCAGAAGGACGCGCTGGTTTCGGAGCTGCGCCGGGCCAAGTATGTCGACCTGCTCCCCGCCTACAACGGCATCGCGTATCGCGATGGGCCGGCGCGCCTCGTCGACGACGGTGTCGAGGTGAATGGTACACGCATTCCGGCCGGCAAAATCATCATCGCTACCGGCGCGCGGCCGGCAATCCCCGCCATCCCTGGGATCGAGACCGTGCCGTATCTGACCAGCACGTCGGCGCTCGAGCTTGAGAAGCTGCCGTCCTCACTGCTCGTCATCGGCGGCGGCTATATCGGCGCGGAACTCGCCCAGATGTTCGCCCGTGCCGGCGTCAAGGTGACGCTCGTCTGTCGCTCGCGACTGTTGCCTGAGGCCGAGCCGGAGATCGGCGCGGCGCTGACGGGGTATTTCGAGGACGAAGGGATCACTGTCGTCTCCGGCATCGCCTACCGTACGATCCGCAAGACTGAGGGCGGCGTTTCACTGACCGTTACGCGCGACGGCGAGGATATTGCTGTCGGCGCCGATCAGGTGCTGATTTCCACCGGCCGCACGCCCAACATCGAAGGCCTCGGGTTTGCCGAGCACGGGATTGCCATCTCGCCGAAGGGCGGCATCGTCGTCGATGACCGCATGCGCACGACGCGCGCTGGCATCTATGCCGCCGGCGACGTCACCGGCCGCGACCAGTTCGTCTACATGGCTGCCTACGGTGCCAAGCTCGCGGCCAAGAACGCCCTTAACGGCGACAGCCTGCGCTATGACAACAGCGCCATGCCGGCGATCGTGTTCACCGATCCGCAGGTGGCGAGCGTCGGGCTGATCGAGGCCGCAGCGCGCGCCGCCGGGCATGCGGTCCGCGTCTCGACGATCGGTCTCGACCAGGTGCCCCGTGCGCTTGCCGCCCGCGACACACGTGGGCTCATCAAGCTCGTCGCCGACGCCGGCAGCGGCCGGCTGCTTGGCGCGCACATCCTCGCGCCGGAAGGCGCCGACAGCATCCAGACCGCAACACTGGCAATCCGGCAGGGGCTCAGCGTCGACGATCTGGCGGACACGATCTTTCCGTACCTCACCACCGTCGAGGGCCTGAAGCTCGCGGCGCTAGCCTTCGACAGGGACGTCGCCAAGCTGTCCTGCTGCGCCGGTTGAATAGTGGCAAGGGCCTCTGAGCACCCCTCGAATCTGTCTCACGCGTCGAGATCGATCGGAAGCGTGTGGATTTTCAGACAAATGCCGCCGAAAAATCCGCCTGAGACAGGTTGACTGTTCAGATAAGTCGCGGAACTTGTGAAGACGCTAGAAACGGATGATGGCCGCGTCGAGCTTCGCGCTGTGACCGGGCCGGATTATGGCCGCATCTGGGATCACGAACTTGTCGCCGCCGTCATGAAAATCGCCGGCAACGGCGTCGGCGATACCGTGTGGAAGGTCCCCGGTGTGCTGGACTGGGCGACCATGACGCATAACCCCTTCGTCGACGTGACCAGGGATACAACCACGCTTTACGCCAGCGACCGCGACGTCTTCCTCTTCCTGGTCGACGATACCCACCCGATCGAAGCGGGGCGCCTGCCGAACGGCGAACCAGACCTGTATTTCCGGGGCTTCTATTGCTGGAACAGCGAAGTCGGATCGAAGACCCTTGGCATCGCCTCTTTCTACCTTCGGGCCGTGTGCATGAACCGCAACCTTTGGGGTGTGGAAGGATTCGAGGAAATTAGCATCCGCCACAGCAAGTTCGCGGCCCAGCGCTTCGCCCATGAGGCGGCCCCCGCCTTGCGCAGCTTCGCCAATTCGTCGCCCGCGCCTTTCGTCGCCGGCATCCGCGCCGCCCGCGAGCGGATCGTCGCCCGCAGCGATGAGGACCGCGAAACCTTCCTGCGCAAGCGCGGGTTCAGCAAGGCCGAGACCGGCAAGATTATCGAGACCGTCTTGCACGAGGAAGGCCGCCCGCCGGAAAGCGTTTTTGATTTTGTGCAGGGCATGACCGCCCATGCCCGCACCAAGGCGCATCAGGATACTCGGCTTGACCTGGAAGGGAAGGCGAAGGCCTTGCTGGAAAAAGCCGCTTGAATCAGCGAAGGCCGCGCCGCCGTCCTTGGCGGCGGGGTCTTCCTGGCCGCTTGTGCGGAATTCGAAGGGATGAATATCTCCATTTTTCGCCGATCCGTTCCTCCGGATCGGCGGAGCAGCCGCACCGCGACGGCTTGGCCGCCGCTCGCCGGGCTAACGCCCGGCTCGCGAGATCACCGATGCAGAGCCATCACAATGCCGCCGCTTCCGCGTCGCAACTCATCACTCCGCTGAGCAGCTCCGAGATGGGTTCCACGATGAGCCCGCTCGGAAGCGTTGTGTCCGCCAGTCTGATGCGGACTGGTTCACGATTTCGCATCGCAAGGTGGGCCGCCGCCATGAACTCGTCCAACCTGCAGGTCTTTTCCAGACGATCGATGAGCATCACCGCTACGAACTGATCTTCGGTGCAGGAGGCGGGAGCAGTTCTGGCGCGCTCGCGAATTTCGATCGCAGCCTGCGCGGCCGCAGGTTTCAGGAGCGCGGGTTGAAGATTCGACAGACAGCCCATGGCGGCGGCGAATTCAAGCTCATGGCGCTTGGACTTCCAAGACAGCCACAGATCGGCGGGGTTGACGGCCGACAGCATCGCAATCCGCGTCAGGCCGAGTAGGTAAGTTGCTTCGCCATCTTTTTTCTTGGCGGCCTTCAGTGCCGCTTTGGTCAGAAATTCCTCGCGATCTTTATATTCGGGGCCGTACTCCAGCTCCTCTTCCATAAAATGGGGCGCCTTTTGCATCAGCTGTGACTGACGGTGGGCAGCGGCTAGCCAAAGAATGTCATTCTGAAGCCACTTCAGCTTATTTGCCCAAGCCGCGGGATCCTTCCGCTTATCCATGTCGGGATCAGACCGAAAGGCATCCTTGATTTTCTTCGGTTTGTTCAGACCTACGACGTGGGGCGGAAGCGTTTTCACAAGATTGTCAAATGAGCCCCAGGAGTTCGGAGCGAGATTGCGCTTTTCAAGTTCAGCTCGTGCCTGTGCGATCAGGTACCCGCTCTCTTCGAACATCAGCTGAGCTCTCAGGAGCTGGATCGCATGGGCGACGGTGAGCCTGTCGGTATTGTCACTATTTCCCGGATTTTCGAGTTTTCTTTTCTGGAGCGGAACAGGTCGCGTGACGATTTGAATCCGGGGATCGCTCTTCAGGTGCTCCGGCACCACGGGTAACAATGGGATCTGGTAATGCTCCATGTTGACGTTGCGAACGAAGTTCACGCCAAGTGAGTCCGCGCCGAGCAAGCGCGCCACTTGCACATGATCATGTCCCAGTACGACACGGCAGTCGTTATTCGGGAACACGACGATGACGACTGGCGCTAACCAGATGGGTGCCACAACTGCGGTGCCCCGACCAGCAGCGAGAGGCTGAGGGTGGAGCTGATGGACCGCCTGTAAGATGGTAGGCCAATCGAATTCGTGGTCGAGATCACAGATGGAGAGGATCTTGGAGACCTGAAATGTGTGTTGTTCCACCTCCAATTTTTCAGATTCAAGATGTTCTAGCAATGTGCGCGTGTCAAAAAGACGTTCATTGTTGTAATTGTATGTAAAATTCTGATGGCCGGATCGATAAATATCATTTCCTTGTTTGGGGGGTCTGCCCATAATATATGCCTCCGAATGCAGATCTGATCGATAATTACATTAAATATTGTAAGATTCAACTCAAGTAAGCAACTATTATTGTACCTTCTCGTCACTGAATCGCTGATTGGTTACGCGGTTTGCGACGCGTGTAGCGAATGTCAAAATGACGAAATGCCAAAATAGCCGGAATCGAATCCGCCTCTCTCCGCGCTTGTGGCATTTCGTCAATTTTAACAAAGCCGCCGAACAACAAAGCGCCGCCGGATGTCCGACGGCGCAGTCTGTGAATTCACGAAACGCTGTTCAGCCGGCGATCAAATCCGGATGAACTTCGATCAGCAGCTTCGGGCGGCCAACAGAACTGCTCCGCGGGACGTCACGGACGAATCCGCGCTGGCGCAACTCCTCCAGAGCCCGCGCGATGGCGGCGGGAATTCGGACCGGAGAGCCGGCACCGCGCTCGAGGTCATCGCGAACGCCGACGACCGGCTTGCCTAGCCGCCGCAAATGCCGCGCGAGGCGGGTGGCGTCGCTCGCCACGGGTGCTCCCGCATATCCGATCGCGCGCTCCGCCATGGTGACGAAATAGCGATCGACCAGCTCGATCCCGCGCCGGACGTCGGCGGCGCCGAGCGTCGCGATAGCGCCTTCGTTGCCCGCAAGCGCGTGCTCGGCCTGGGCGAGAACGGTCGCCAGCCGCAAAGCCTGCTGCCGCGCGCGGCCGTAGACATCCTGCATCAGGCCTTCCGCCTTCCGCATCTCGTCGATCCAGCGCGCCGAGGCCGCCTCGATCACCGGCCGGGCCTCTTCCAGTAGGGCGATGCGTCGCGCATACCCTCCCTCGTCCTGCGCCGGCTCGATCTTGATGAGCCGCAACGCAGCGTCCTCGAATGCCTGCATATCCCCCGCCCCGAGTGCCATCGTCGCCTTCGGGGTCGTGTCCGGAACGACCCACAGGAAGCGCGGAACCAGCCCGTCCCGTGCCATGCCGACCAGGAGCTTGACGCGGTCGGGCTGCGTCGCGCCGAGGATGTTCAAATGCAGGGCAGGAATGACGATGCGCCCGCCCGTCGCAGTGCGCTTGCGATAGGGCTCGCCGTCGAAGCCCTGGAGCAGAAGGGCGCGCGACTTGTTGGCGTCCCGGCTGCCGGAGAGCGCCAAGGCGCTCGTCAATTCATGGTGGAGGATGCCGCGTCCGTCTTCGCTGCCCTCCAGCTCGGCCAGCAGTCCCGCAACCGTCACCTCGGTCAGGAGCAGACCGGGAGGAGGGCCGATATCCTCTTCCGGCTCACCGGCGGCATGGACACGGCCTTCGATCTTGAGCCGCTTCGTGACGGTCTCGCGCAGAACCGACGCAAGCGCCGACAGCGAATACTCTTCCGGTTTCTTGGCGGCGTCATAAGCTTCGATCATCGCCGCCTCGATCCGGCTGAGCTGCTTGTTCGCGATCGCGAGCGCCTTGGATTTTCCGGTCGACGGCGGGCCGACGAGGCAGATGAACAGGGCCGGCGGCTCGGCCTCGCCATCGTATCCGACGAGTCGCGCACGATTGCCGATGGCGATCGCAAAGCTCCCGAGCACAGCTCCCGCCACGAAATCGATCTGAAGATCGCGCTGTTCGGCGAGATTCGAGATCAGCCGCCTCACATGCGCCGGCAAGACATCGAGCGGGAAGGGCGGGGCCGGGGCCGTGCTCGGCTGGATGAGGTCGAGATCGATCGGCTTCCAGCTGTCGATATCCTGAGCCTGCGTCACGGCGATCCGGCTGCCGTCCGGAGCGGCTTCAGTGCCGCTGGCCGAACTGGACGCCGGAGCGACATCACCGTCGGGCAGCGCCGGCGACGCTTCCGCCTCCGGCATCGGGTTGTTGGATTCCGTCATCGGCGGCCGGTGGTAAAAATCATTCATGGCTGTGCTCCCAGGTTGAGGAGCGATCCAAGTGAACTATTTTCGCCGCTGAAAATGGGATACGATCTGGCGATAATCGATTTTTTTATCGCCACAGGCCAAATCCAGACCGCAAGAGCAGCGGAGGCGCGCGGACACCCGGCGCTTAGTTCTCGGCCGTTCTGCGGCGCGCTTCAGCCGCGCGACGCATGTAGTCCCGCAGGTCTCCCTTGTTCCCCTGAGGCTGCTTGTCGGTGTGCGTCTCCGGAGCGGTCTTGTCGGCCCGTACCTTCCTGGTATCAGATCGTGCATGGGATGCGACGCTGGCAGCAGAGCCCGAGGGCGCTTGCGGCAGCACCATCGCCATCCCCAGTCGCTCCTGCCTTGCCCGCCACACCGTTGACGACAGGTGCCCACGCGAGAACGGAAGCCCATTTTCCCGGGTCGCGCCGGCATTCGCGAGGACACGGATCATCTGATCCCAACTCAGGCCGCGTTGCTGCACGAGGTCGAACCAATCCAGATGAGTGCCGACCACCCGCGCAAGCTTGATCTGTCCGCCTGGGCTTCTCAGCGCCGTTGCGATCCTGCGCGCGCCTTCCTTGATCGCTTCATCGTCCACAGCAGCCTCCGGCACCGTCTGTCCCTGCCGAAATCACATAGGATGACCGCCGGCTTCTGCAACCTTCTGCAAAGCGCTTCGCAGCGAAACGCAGGGGGATGAAGAACTCACACCTGTGCACCTGCCGATAGCGCCTCAAATAGGTATCGGCTCCAGCTCCGCCCCACGTCTCCAATGGCATATTGGCGCTGTCTACTGATCCGCCCCCGCCGGCTGGTCCAATGCGATTGTTAGTGAACGGTTGGCCTGGGCGCCAGCGCGGACGGCGTGGCCGGAACTTATATTTCGGCTCAGGCTCTTTTTCCAGCGAGTCAGTCTCGACGGTCTCTAGATCGTGTTCGAGACTGATCGTGCTTACTGGGCGCCAAGGGACCTCGGGTTTCTGGCGCCCCCCGCGATCTGTAAGGAAGCTGGCGTTGGCAGGACCATAGGGTGCGGCCGGCGCAAGCGCAGCTCTACTGTCCGCGGCAAAGCCATCGGTGATCATCGAGAAGGGAGCTACGTTGACCACTATCGCCCACGGCCATGCACGGTTGGCGTTGTCCGAAGCATTTTTCGAAAGACGTCCGGGGTTGCCCCTTCCACTGCCCGAAACACGCGGATGAGGTGGGGCAGGTCGCAGAAGCCGGTGTCGGCCGCGACCTGCGTCGCCGAGCGCTCCGTCGTCTTCAGCAAGTGCTTCGCCTGCTCGATGCGGATCAGCCGATCGGCCTCGAGCGGCGTCATGGCCAGGGCTTCGCGGAAATGCCGTTCGAGCTTGCGCCGGCCCACCCCGAGCAGCGTCGCCAGGCGCCCGATCGCAAGCGGAGCGTCGATCGACTGCTGCATCAGGAGCAGCGCCTTTCGCACCAGCGGATCGCCGGCAACCAGCGCCAGCGGCATGCCCGGCTGCGGCTCCTCCGCCGCCATCGCCTCGTCGATGATCATGATATGCAGGCTCTTGGCCGCCCGGGCGCGCCCGAGATGGCGCTCGACGATGAAGGCCGCGAGATGAGCCGAGGAGACGCCGCCCGAGCAGGTCAGCCGGTCGCGATCGACGACGAAGATCTGATCCGAGACCGGCTTCAGCCCGTCGAACCGCTCGAGGAAATCCGCGTGATGGAACCAGCTGACGCAGGCGCGATAGCCCTGCATCAAGCCGGCCCGGTGCAGGATGAAGGTGCCGGTGCAGACCCCGACGAGCGGAACGCCCGCCGCCGCGGCGCGCTTGAGGAAGCCGACCGTGTCCGGGTGCAGGTTCTCGATCTCGTCGACGAGGCCGCCGACGATCACCAGATAGTCGAACCGCGCCGGGTCGCCGAGGCGCTCCTCTGGCTGGACCGCGACGCCGCAGCTCGAGGCGATCGCCTCCATCGTCGGCGACAGCACGCGCCAGGCGCAGAGGATGGGCCGCGAGCGATCGCCTTCGTCCGCGGAGAGGCGCAGCACGTCGACGAAGTTCGCGAAGGCGCAAAGCGTGAACCGTCGCGCCAGGATGAAACCGACCTTGAGCTTGGCCATGCAGCCTCCTGTCGCGAATGTACAGCATATCTGACGGGCCGGTACAGCTCGCCATCCCCGAATTCCGGCATCCTTCGGCAAAGGATTCCGGGAGTCCCGCATGACGCATTTCTCTTTCGCGCAGGTCATCAGGGGCGCGCTGACCGGCCAGAAGAACTGGACGCCGCAATGGCCGGACGCGCAGCCCAGGGCCAGCTATGACGTGGTCATCGTCGGCGCCGGCGGGCACGGCCTCGGCGCCGCCTACTACCTGGCGAAGGAGCACGGGATCAGCAATGTCGCGGTGATCGACAAGGGCTGGCTCGGCGGCGGCAACACCGGCCGTAACACCACGATCATCCGCTCGAACTATCTCTATGACGAGAGCGCGCGCCTCTATGATCACGCGCTCGACCTCTGGGAGAACCTCTCCCAGGAGCTGAACTACAACGTCATGTACTCCAAGCGCGGCGTGATGATGCTGGCGCACAATGTCCACGACGTGCAGTCCTTCCAGCGCCATGTCCACTCGAACCGCCTGAACGGCGTCGACAACGAGTGGCTAACGGCGCAGGAGGCGCAGCGCTTCTGCCCACCGCTCGATATCTCCCCCTCGGCTCGCTACCCGGTCGTCGGTGCGGCCTTGCAGCGCCGCGCCGGCACCGCCCGGCACGATGCCGTCGCCTGGGGCTATGCCCGCGGCGCGGCGGCACGCGGCGTCGACATCATCCAGAACTGCCCGGTCACGGCGATCCGCCGCGGGCCGGACGGGCGCGTGACCGGGGTCGAGACGCCGAAGGGCTTCATCGCCGCGAAGAAGGTCGCGGTCTCCGCTGCCGGCAATACCTCGGTGGTGATGGAGACCGCCGGCGTGCGCCTGCCGCTCGAATCCTATCCGCTGCAGGCGCTCGTCTCCGAGCCGGTGAAGCCGATCTTCCCCTGTGTCGTCATGTCGAACTCGGTGCACGCCTATATCAGTCAGTCCGACAAGGGCGAGCTCGTCATCGGCTCCGGTACCGACCAATATGTGAGCTATTCCCAGCGCGGCGGCCTGCCGCTGATCGAGCATACGCTGGCGTCGATCTGCGAGATCTTCCCGATCTTCCGGCGTATGCGGATGCTGCGCAAATGGGGCGGCATCGTCGATGTGACGCCCGACCGCTCGCCGATCATCGGCAAGACCCCGGTGCCCGGTCTCTACGTCAATTGCGGCTGGGGGACAGGAGGCTTCAAGGCGACGCCGGGCTCGGCCCATATCTTCGCGCACACGATCGCACGCGACGAACCGCACGCGATCAATGCCCCCTTCACCCTCGAACGCTTCACCACCGGACGGCTGATCGACGAGGCGGCCGCGGCCGCCGTCGCGCACTGAGGACCCGCCATGCTGCTGATCCGCTGCCCTTATTGCGAGCAGGACCTGCCCGAGCTCGAATTCGCCTATGCCGGCGAAGCCCATATCGCCCGGCCGCAGGACCCGTCGCAGCTCACTGACGAAGAGTGGCGCGACTTCCTCTTCATCCGCTCGAACCCGCGCGGCGTCCATTTCGAGCGCTGGCGCCACGTCAACGGCTGCGCCCGCTTCTTCAACGCGGCGCGCGAGACCGTCTCCGACCGCTTCCTTCTCACCTACAAGGCGGGCGAGCCCCGCCCCGACCTCGCCAGCCTCACGGGAGGGACCGAATGACCCGCTACCGTCTCCCGAACCGGGGCCGCGTCGATCACAAGAAGCCCGTCCGCTTCAGCTTCGACGACAAGAGCTATCAGGGGCTCGCAGGCGACACCCTCGCCTCGGCACTGCTCGCCAACGGCGTCCACCTGATGGGCCGCTCCTTCAAATATCACCGCCCGCGCGGCGTGGTCTGCGCCAGCTCCGACGAGCCGAACGCGCTGATGGGCACAAGCCGCGGCCCCGGCCGCTTCGAGCCGAACACCCGCGCGACGATCCAGGAACTGCGCGACGGCCTGGAAGCGACCAGCCAGAACCGCTGGCCGAGCCTCGCCTTCGACCTCGGCGCGATCAACGACCGCCTGGGCTCGCTGTTCTCCGCCGGCTTCTACTACAAGACCTTCATGTGGCCGCGCTCCTTCTGGGACCGCGTCTATGAACCGGTCATCAGGAATGCCGCCGGCCTCGGCGTTTCCCCAACCGAGCCCGACGCCGACCGCTACGCCAGCCGCTTCGCCCATGTCGATGTGCTGGTGATCGGTGCCGGCCCGGCCGGCCTTGCCGCGGCGCTCGCCGCCGGCCGTTCCGGCGCCTCCGTCTTGATCGTCGACGAGACCGCCGAGCCCGGCGGCAGCCTCCTCTCCGAGCCGTCGGTGACGATCGACGGCAAGCCGGCCTGGGACTGGCTGGCCGCGGCCCTCGCCGAACTGGCCGCGCTCCCGAACGTCGCCGTCATGACCCGGACGACGGCGATCGGCTACTACCACCAGAACCTGATCGGCCTGGCGCAGCGCCTGACCGACCACCTCGCGACGCCGCCCGCCGACGCACCGCGCGAGCGGATGTGGAAGGTCCGGGCCAACCAGGTCGTGCTCGCCCAAGGCGCGCTTGAGAAGCCCCTCGTCTTCGACGGCAACGACCGCCCCGGCGTGATGCTGGCCGGCGCCGCCCAGACCTACCTTCACCGCTACGGCGTCAAGGTCGGCGATCGCCCCGCCGTCGCCACCGCCCATGACTCGGCCTGGTTCGCGGCCTTCGACCTCGCGGAGGCCGGTGCCAAGCCCGCCGTCATCGTCGACATCCGCGCGAGCGTCGACCCTGCCCTTACCGACCGCGCCCGCATGCTCGGCATCGAAACCCTGCTCGGCCACAGCGTCACCGGCACCTCGGGCCGCCTGCGTGTGAAGTCGCTGCGCGTCAACCGCCTCGATAACGGCAGAGCGGGCGCCGCCCGCGAGATCGCCTGCGACGCCGTCCTGATGTGCGGCGGCTGGACTCCCAGCCTGCATCTCTTCAGCCATACCAAGGGCAGCCTGGCCTGGGACGACAAGCTCAAGGCGTTCCTGCCGGGCAAGAAGACCGAAGCCGTCCACATTGCGGGCGCTGGCCGCGGCCTCTGGGGCATCGCCGCCGTCCTCGACGACGGCGCCGCTGCGGGTGCAGCCGCAGCCCGCGCCGCCGGCCGGGATGCGGCAGCGCAGACCTTCGCCATCACCGCCGACCGTACCGGCTCCGGCATCACGCTCACGGAGCTCCCGACCGACCGCGATCCGGCGAGCGCCAAGGCCTTCATCGATTTCCAGAATGACGTCACCGCCAAGGACATCCGCCTTGCGGTCCGCGAGGGCATGCGCTCGATCGAGCACGTCAAGCGCTACACCACCAACGGCATGGCGACCGACCAGGGCAAGATGTCGAACGTCAACGGCCTGATGATCGCCGCCAACGCGCTGGGCAAGGAGCCGCCGCAGGTTGGCCTCACCACCTTCCGCCCGCCCTACACGCCGACCACCTTCGGTACCTTCGCCGGCTACCACCAGGACGCGACCTTCGAGGTCACGCGCAAGACGCCGATCGACCCCTGGGCAGAGGCTGAAGGAGCGGTTTTCGAGCCCGTCGCCCTGTGGCGCCGCGCCTGGTACTTCCCGAAAGGTGGCGAGGACATGCACGCCGCCGTCAACCGCGAATGCCGGGCCGCCCGTACTTCCGTCGGCATCTTCGATGCCTCGACGCTCGGCAAGATCGAGGTCGTCGGGCCGGACGCCGTGACCTTCATGGAGCGGATGTACACCAATCCCTGGGCGAAGCTCGGGGTCGGGCGCTGCCGCTACGGCCTGCTGCTCGGCGAGGACGGCTTCATCCGCGACGACGGCGTCATCGGCCGGCTGGCGGAGGGGCGCTTCCACGTCACCACTACGACCGGCGGCGCGGCTCGCGTCCTCAACATGATGGAGGATTACCTCCAGACCGAATGGCCGGAGCTCAAGGTCTGGCTCACCTCTACCACCGAGCAATGGGCGGTCATCGCCCTGCAGGGCCCGAACGCCCGCAAGCTGCTCGAGCCCTTCGTCGAGGGGCTCGACATCTCCGAGGCGGCGTTCCCGCACATGTCGGTCGCGACCTGCACCGTCGCCGGCTTCCCGGCCCGGCTGTTCCGGGTGTCCTTCACCGGCGAGCTCGGCTTCGAGGTCAACGTCCCCGCCCGCCATGGCCGCGCCCTCTGGGAGAAGCTCATGGCGGCTGGCCAGCCTTACGGCATCACGCCCTACGGCACCGAGACCATGCATGTGCTGCGCGCCGAGAAGGGCTACATCATCGTCGGCCAGGACACGGATGGCACGCTGACGCCGGACGATGCCGGCCTGACCTGGGCGATCGGCAAGGCCAAGCTCGATTTCGTCGGCAAGCGCTCGCTCTCGCGCCCCGATATGGTGGCGAAGGGCCGCAAGCAGCTCGTCGGCCTGTTGACCGACGATCCGAAGATCGTGCTGCAGGAAGGCGCCCAGATCGTCGCCGATCCGAACCAGCCGAAGCCGATGACCATGCTCGGCCATGTCACCTCCTCCTATTGGAGCGAAGCGCTCGGCCGCTCGATCGCCATGGCGGTGGTCGCCGACGGCCGTGCCCGCGACGGAGAGACGCTCCATATCCCCATGCCGGACCGGACGATCACCGCCCGCGTGGTCAAGGGCACCGTCTTCTACGATCCCGAGGGCTCGCGCCTCAGCGCCTGAGAGGAAATGCCATGACCGTCATGACCGCCCCCTTCGCTCCGGTGACGATCTCTGAACTGCCGCCGAGCACCCGGTTCTCGCTTCGCACGGCCGACCCTGCCGCCGTTAGCGCGGGGCTTGGCCTCGAACTCTCGTCGAAGATCGGCGTGCGCGCCGCTGCCGACGGACGCACCGCACTGTGCCTTGGCCCCGGCGAATGGCTCATCGAGGCACCCGAGACGCAGACGCCTGCCCTTACGGCGACCTTCTCCGGTCTTGAGGCCCGCCTGCCGCTCAGCGCCGTCGAGGTCTCGGATCGCGAGATCACCCTCGCGCTCTCCGGCCCCGCCGTCCTCGACCTGCTCGCCACCGGCTGCCCGCGCGACCTTGCGAAGCTCGCGGTCGGCTCCGGCTGCCGCACGCTCTTCGACACCGTGCAGGTGGTGCTGACCCGCGAGGCCGAGGATCGCCTCCACCTGACGGTCTGGCGCTCCTTCGCGCCCCATATCCGAGCCCTTCTCGACATCGCCGCCCGCGAACTCGCCGCCGGCCTTTGAACATCAGAGGAACCGCCATGCTCGATATCGCCGCCTCCCGCCTCTCCGACGCAGCTGTCGCCGCAGCCATCGGCCGCGAGCTCGGCCGCCAGCAGAGCCAGATCGAACTGATCGCATCGGAGAACATCGTCTCCCGCGACGTGCTGATCGCGCAGGGCTCCATCCTGACCAACAAATATGCCGAGGGCTATCCCGGAAAGCGCTATTACGGCGGCTGCGAATATGTCGACGAGGTCGAAACCCTGGCGCTGGATCGCGTCAAGCAGCTCTTCGGCGCGGCCTTCGCCAATGTCCAGCCGCATTCCGGCGCCCAGGCCAACCAGGCCGTGTTCCTCGCCTTACTGCAGCCGGGAGACCGGATCATGGGCATGTCGCTCGCCCATGGCGGCCACCTGACCCATGGCTCGCCGGTCACCATGTCCGGCAAATGGTTCGACGTCGTCGACTATCAGGTCCGCGAGGCCGACCAACTGATCGATATGGAGGCCGTCCGCGCCCGCGCGCTCGAAACCCGACCGAAGCTCATTGTCGCCGGCGCTTCGGCCTATCCGCGTCAGATCGATTTCGCCGGTTTCCGGGCCATCGCCGACGAGGTCGGCGCCTTCCTGATGGTCGATATGGCCCATTATGCCGGGCTGATCGCTGCGGGCCTCTATCCCAACCCGGTGCCGCATGCGCATGTCACGACCTCGACCACGCACAAGACTCTGCGCGGCCCGCGCGGCGGCCTGATCCTGACGAATGACGAGGCGCTGGCGAAGAAGCTCAACTCCGCCGTCTTTCCGGGCAACCAGGGCGGCCCGCTGATGCATGTCATCGCCGCCAAGGCGGTGGCCTTCGGCGAGGCGCTGCAGCCGTCCTTCCGCGACTACGCCTATCGCGTCATCGCCAACGCTCGGACACTGGCCGCGACGCTGAAGGCGGGCGGGCTCGACATCGTCTCCGGCGGCACCGACTCTCACATGGTGCTGGTCGACCTCCGTCCGAAAGGTGTGAAGGGTCGCAATGCCGAGCGGGCGCTTGAGCGCGCAGGCCTCACCTGCAACAAGAACGCCATTCCCTTCGATCCGGAGAAGCCGTTCGTCACCTCCGGCGTGCGGCTCGGCACCTCCGCCGGCACCACACGCGGTTTCGGGGAGAGCGAGTTCAAGCGCATCGGCGAACTCACCCTCAAGGTCGTGGACGCGCTCGCCGCCGCCGGTCCCGAAGGCGACGCGGCCGTGGAGGCCGCGGTGCTGATCGAGGTCGGCCGGCTCTGCGCGGCCCATCCGATCTACGTCGACTGATGAGGCTCCGTTTATCGCCATAGCCTCCAGGGAGCGGCATGCACGCCGCTTCTGCCCCTCCGCGCCCTTCGAGAGCCCGATGTTCCTGAGCGTGTTCGACATCTTCAAGATCGGCGTCGGCCCTTCGAGCTCGCATACGATGGGGCCGATGCTCGCCGCAGCCCGCTTCCTCGATGCTCTGCGCGAGGGCCGCGACCGTGCGCCCGGCACCAAAGCTCCCGCCCGGATCGAGGCATCGCTGCACGGCAGCCTCGCCTTCACCGGCAAGGGCCACGCCACCGACCGCGCCGTCATCCTCGGACTTCTCGGCTTCCGTCCCGAGACGCTCGATCCTGAGGAGGCCGAGCGTCGCGAGGCCGCCCTCAGGAGCGTCGGGCAGATCGACATCCCCGGTGTCGGCCCGCTCGCCTTCGATCCCGACAAGGACGTCGTCTTCGATTACGGCCCAGCATTGCCGGGCCATGCCAACGGCATGGCCCTGCGCAGCTTCGACGCCGCCGGCAACCTCCACCTCGCCGAGACCTACTATTCGATCGGCGGCGGCTTCGTCCTGACCGAGGGCGAGCTCGGGAATACAAGCCTGAAGGGAGGTGACGCCGGGGTCACGCGCCCCTATCCCTTCGCCTCCGCAGCCGAGATGCTGAGCATGGGCGAGGCTTCCGGCCTGGGCATTGCCGCCATGAAGCGGGCAAATGAGGTGGCCGGCGGCCATGATACGCTCGATACGGATCTCGACCGCCTATGGGTGGTGATGGACGCTTGCATCGACCGCGGCCTCGCCACTGACGGCACGCTGCCCGGCGGCCTCAAGGTCCGCCGCCGCGCCCGCGCCATCCATCAGGCGCTGCTTGCCGAGCGCGGCAGCAATGCCGTCCAGCCGCATACCGTCAATGACTGGCTGTCGGTCTACGCGATGGCGGTGAACGAGGAGAATGCTGCGGGCGGCCGTGTCGTGACCGCGCCGACCAACGGCGCCGCCGGCGTCGTGCCCGCGGTGATCCGCTACTACCGCGACCATTGCGTCGGCGCCTCTCACGAAGGCATCCGCGACTTCCTGCTGACCGCCGCCGCCGTTGGCGGAATCATCAAGACCAATGCCTCGATCTCCGGCGCCGAGGTGGGCTGTCAGGGAGAAGTTGGTTCCGCCGCCGCGATGGCGGCTGCCGGCCTCTGTGCCGCGCTGGGTGGCTCTAATGCGCAAATCGAGAACGCCGCCGAGATCGCGCTCGAACATCATCTCGGCATGACCTGCGACCCGGCGCGCGGCCTCGTGCAGGTACCGTGCATCGAGCGCAACGGGCTCGGCGCCATCAAGGCCGTCGCCGCCGCCTCGCTCGCGCTGCGTGGCGACGGCATCCATGTCGTCCCCCTCGACGCCTGTATTGAGACCATGCGCCAGACCGGCCTCGATATGAGCGTGAAGTACAAAGAGACTTCGACCGGTGGTCTCGCCGTCAACTTGCCGGGGTGCTGAACATGTCGGATAGCTCCTTCATCCTCACGCTCACCAGTGCTCCCCTGCCGGGAATCATCGCCGCCGTCGGCACTACCATCGCCGAGCTCGATGGCAACATCATAGAAACGAACCAGCACTGGGACCGGGGTACAGATCGCTTTTTCCTGCGTGTCGCCTTTGTCGGGCCAGCCCGTCTGACCGGGCAGGCGGTGGAACAGGCGCTTGGTCCGGCCGTCGCGCGGTTCGGTCTCGAGTTCCGGATTGCCGACGCTTCCCACCGACCGTGCATCGTCGCTATGGTCTCGAAGTTCGACCATGCGCTTCTGCATCTGCTGTACCAGATCCGCGTTGGCTGGCTGCAGGCCGAGGTAACCGCCATCGTCTCGAACCACGAAGAGGCCCGCACGATCGCCGAGGCGGCGGGCATCCGCTTTGTCCATCTGCCGATCACGCCGGCGACCAAACCGGCGCAAGAGGCCGCCCTGCTGGCGCTCCTCGACGAGACTGGTGCCGAGGCCGTCATTCTCGCCCGTTACATGCAGGTTCTGTCCGACGACCTCTCACGCAAGCTCTCTGGCCGCGTCATCAACATCCATCACTCGTTCCTGCCTGCCTTCAAGGGAGCCAAGCCCTATCATCAGGCGTACGAGCGTGGGGTCAAACAGATCGGCGCTACCGCCCACTATGTCACCGGCGACCTCGATGAAGGTCCGATCATTGAGCAGGATGTCGCCCGGGTCAGCCACGCAGATACCGCCGAGGATCTCGTTGCGATCGGCCGCGATATCGAATCGCGCGTGCTCGCCCGCGCCGTCAAACTCCATCTCGAACGGCGGGTGATGCTCAGCGGCAGTAGGACGGTCATCTTCGGGAAATAGGCGTTCCAAATACGGCATAGGCAACGCATCCGGGCTCAGCTTGCAAGGAGAGCTGCTGGTCGGCGCGAGAGATGAAGGCCTCCCGAGTATGAGTATGCCCGGAGCGAGGCGCTGCCTAGGAGCTTCTCCTCTTGTCTCCGCCTTCGCGGCCTGAACCGCCCCGGGTTCGCCGGAGGCCGTTTGGTTTGAGTCAGGCTGCGATGGCTGTCTCGTCCAGCATCGCGTAATAGCGTTCCTCGGCTTCGGCCGGCGGGATGTTGCCAATAGGCTCCAGCAGCCGGCGATTGTTGAACCAGTCGACCCAGCTCAGTGTCGCGAACTCCACGGCTTCGAAGGATCGCCACGGGCCGCGCCGATGGATCAGCTCGGCTTTATAGAGTCCGTTGATCGTCTCGGCGAGAGCGTTATGGGATGGACGCCTCCCGCTCCGCGCCCTTCACTAAGGGCTTTTGGCGAGTGGGAGAAGAGGCATGCGGATGCTGGCAATCGACTTGGCGAAGCAGT
>NZ_JBHSLW010000048.1:0-15463 GCF_042657265.1 Allobosea eneae | reverse complement strand
CAAGCTCACCCACGGGCTTGATGTCCCTCAGGGCTGTCGGTCTTCCGCCTGCCACCGCAACCGCTGGTATAGCAGATGAGGCAAGATGAGAGTTACAAGGACTACCCGACCGGCCGCTCGTCGGCGATGACCTTGCCGTCGTTCGGCAGGGCGCCAAGCGGCAGCACCTCGACCGAGCCCTTGAGCTTGGTGACCTGCTGCAGGGTCAAGGAGACCGCGTCGATGAAGCCCTTCGGCTCGGCATAGATCTCGGCCTTGAGCGTCATCGTGTCGAGCTCGTTGGCGCGGCCGATCACGAGCCGGAGCTTGGCGATCTCGGCATGGCGGCGGGCGATCTCGGCGACCTGCTCTGGCCGCACGAACATGCCCTTGACCTTCGCCGTCTGGTCGGCGCGGCCGAGCCAGCCCTTGATCCTCGCATTGGTCCGGCCGGATGCGCTCGCCCCCGGCAGGATCGCGGTAAGGTCGCCGACGGCAAGGCGAATCTGCGGATGATGCGGATCGAGACTGGTGACGACGATCTCGCCGACCTCGCCCTCGGAGACGGGGTCGCCGGTGCCGGGACGGACGATCTCGACGATCAGGTTCTCGTTGAGCACCATGCCGTCACGGGCGCTGGTCTCATAGGCGATCAGGCCGATATCGGCGGTCGCATAGAGCTGATACGCGTCGATGCCCCTTTCGCGCACCCAGGCCTGCAGCGAGGGCGGGAAGGCGGCGCCCGAGACGATCGCGCGCTTCAGGCAGGAGGTGTCGACGCCGCGGCTATCGGCCGCCTCGATCAACAGCTTCAGGAAGTCCGGCGTGCCGGTATAGGCGCTCGGCCGGTAAGCGCCGATCACCTCCATCTGCTGCTCGGTATTGCCGGGGCCGGCCGGGATCACGGCGCAGCCGATGGCACGCGCGGCAGAATCCATGATGAAGCCGCCCGGCGTCAGATGATAGCCGAAGGTGTTGAGAACGACGTCTCCCTTGCGGAAGCCGGCGGCGTGGAGGCCGCGGGCCGTGCCCCAGGGATCGCTGCCGGCGCCCTCCGGCTCGAAGATCGGGCCGGGCGAGGTGAAGAGCCGGCCGAAAGAGCCGAGCGGTACGCCGACGAAGCCGCCGAAGGGCGGCGCATCCTTCTGCAACGCCGGCAAATCGGCCTTGCGCAGCACCGGCAGCTTCGCGAGCGCGGCACGGTCGGTGACGCCGGTCGGATCGATGCCCTTAAGATGCGCGGCATAGCCCGGTGTCGCCAGCGCGGCAGTGAGCACGGCCGGCAATCTGGCGAAGAGGTCGCTCTCGCGCTGCTCGGGCGGCCGGGTCTCGAGATCGTCGAAATGCTCGCTCATCGCTCTTGCCCTTGAGGTCGCCTAACGGAAGACGCGCAGGATGCGCAGAAAATCGAGCAGCCCCATCAGCGAGGCCGCGACATAGGTCATCGCCGCCGCCCGCAGCACGCCGCGCGCCGCCGGCATGTCGTCGCGATGCAGGTATTGGTCGTGGTCGAGGATCGGCAGCGCCTTGCCGAAACTGGCGTCGAACTCGACCGGCAGCGTCAGCAGGTGCACGACGACGCCGAGGCCGAGCAGGGCGATGACAGCGCCGAACTGGAACAGGCCGATCGCCGGTACCCGCGTGAAGATCATCACGATCGGCACGGCGACCAGCACCACCATCGCGACTTTATCGACCGTGCCGAGCAGGCGCGCGAGGCGGGTGCGCAGCGCGAAGAGCTGGCTGCCCTGCGCATGCTGGATGGCGTGGGCGACCTCATGTGCGGCGACCGCGACCGCGGTGATCGAGCGGCCGTCATGGTTCTTGGGCGAGAGCCGCACAATGCGGGCATCTGGATCGTAGTGGTCGCCGCCAGCAGCGGTGGTCTCGACGACGACCTTGTCCAGCCCGTAGCGATCGAGCAGATGGCGCGCGAGCTCGCCCCCGGTGCCGGGCAGATCGGGCCTGTCGGCGGCGTGCCTGTCCATGACGTGGCGGACCCAGAATTGCGGACCGAGGATCAGCGCGAGAAGCCCGAGGGCGATGATGAGGTAAAGCATGGGCGAAGAAATGCCCTGCCGATCCCGGCCGGACTATGACAGCCAGCGCTTGCGGCGCTTGTAGCTCTTGACCTCGCGGAAGGATTTCTTGTTGCCCTCGGCGACGCCCAGATAGAATTCCTTCACGTCCTCGTTCTCGCGCAGCATCTTGGCTTCGCCGTCCATGACGACGCGGCCGGTTTCCATGATGTAGCCATAGGTGGCGTAGCGCAGCGCCATGTTGGTGTTCTGCTCGGCGACGAGGAAGGAGACGTCCTCCTTGTCGTTGAGCTGACGAACGATCTCGAAGATTTCCTCGACGATCTGCGGCGCGAGGCCCATGGACGGCTCGTCAAGCAGGATCATCTTGGGTTTGCTCATCATGGCGCGGCCGATGGCACACATCTGCTGTTCGCCGCCGGAGGTGTAGCCAGCCTGCGAGTTGCGGCGCTGTTTAAGCCGCGGGAAAAGCTCGTAGATCTTCTCGAGGTCGCGCTTGATCGCGGCATTGCCGTCGCGCCGGGTGAAAGCGCCGGTCAAGAGGTTCTCCTCGATCGAGAGATGGCCGAAGCAGTGCCGGCCTTCCATCACCTGGATGCAGCCGCGGCGCACCAGCTCGTTCGGCGACATCTTGTCGACCCGTTCGCCGTCGAAGACGATCGAGCCTTTGGTGACCTCGCCGCGTTCGGCCTTGAGGAGGTTCGAGATCGCCTTCAGCGTCGTGGTCTTGCCGGCGCCGTTGGCGCCGAGGATCGCGACGATGCCCTTGCGCGGCACGGTCAGCGAGACGCCCTTCAGCACCAGGATGACGTGATCGTAGATCACCTCGATATTGTTCAGCGACAGGATCGTGTCCGTCGCCGCGGCGGTGGTGGGCTTATCGAGGGTGGCGATCGACATTGAACCTCCAATCCTTCTCCCTCGGGGGAGAAGGTGGCCCGGCGTCAGCCGGGTCGGATGAGGGACAGACGGATGAGGTGGTGCAGGACTTCCCCCATCCGTCTGCTTCGCAGACACCTTCTCCCCCGGAGGGGAGAAGGCTTGGCACTCGTCAGATCAGGAGGACTTCTCGCAAGGCTCGGTGCGCTTGGGCCAATTGCCGGCCTTCTCGACATAGTCCTTGGCGTTGGCCTCGATCAGCGGCCGGACCTCGTCCTTCATCGGCTCGATCCAGTCGCCCTTCTGGGTCCACTTGGTGCCGTCCCATTCGGCGACATAGGCCTTGTGGTGCCCGGAATGGTCGGTGCAGCTGACCTTCACCGGTGAGGCGAAGCCGGCCATGCCGATTTCCTTGAGCCGGGCCTCGTCGATGTTCAGGTTCTCCAGCCCGCGGCGCATGTCCTCGGGGGTGATCACCTTCTTGCCGGTCAGCTTCTGGGCGGTGCGGATCGCCTCGACCACGAGCATCGAGTTGTAGACGCCGCGATTATAGAGGTTCTCGCCGACCTTCTCCTTCGGCGTCGTGCTCTTCCCCTTGTCCACGACATGCTTGAGGATGTCCTGGATCACCGGGAAGTTCTGGCCGGCCGCGTTGAAGTTCAGCGAGCGGTAGCCCTTGGCCTCGGCGCCGCCGGCGCGGGCGTCGTCGTCACCGCCGGCCCACCAGACGCCGACCAGCTTGTTGATCGGGAAGTTGTTTTTAATGGCCTCCTTGACCGCGGTCGGGTTCATCGCGCCCCAGCCCTGGTTGTAGAGGAAGTCCGGCCGGTCGCGGCGGATCGAGAGCCAGAGCGACCCCTGGTTCTGCATGTCGGCCGCGGCGACCGGATAGAGCTTGAGCTCGAAGCCGTATTTCTTGGCGAGGCTCTCGAGCACCGGGATCGGCTCCTTGCCGAAGGGCGCGTCGAGATGGATCAGGCCGAGCTTCTTGCCCTTGAGCTTGTCTATGCCGCCGAGCTCGTTCGCCATGTGCTTCACCATCACCGAGGCGCCGTCCCAATAGGTCAGCGGCGGGATGAAGACCCAGGGGAAGTTGGTGCCGTCGGCCGAAGCCGAGAGGCCGTAGGCCATCGACAGGATCGGCAGCTTGTCGACATGGGCGCGCGGAATCGCCGCCAGCGTCGCGCCGGTCGACCACGGGCTGTAGACGATGGTCTTCGACTTGACCTGCTCGTAGCACTCGATCGACTTCTTGGTGTCGTAACCGGTCTCGCACTCCTCGTAGACGATCTTGACGCCGTTCACGCCGCCGTCGCGCTCGTTGATCATCGAGATGTAGTCGCGCATACCGTCGCCGATCGGGATGCCGGAGCCCGAGAACGGACCGGTACGATAGGCGTTATTGGAGAAGTAGATCGTCTCCTGCGCATAGGCCGGGGCGGCGATCACTCCGGCGGCGAGAAGCGCGCCGACGGCGACGCTCCTGATGATGCTGCTCGTTTTCATAGGCCTTCCTCCGTGGTTGCCGGGTCCGGCCGAGCCGTCCCGTCTTCGCTTGCCCGCCGCTTGAAGACCGCGGCGGGTCGTTGTCCTTGGGTCCTGCTCCCCGCCTCAATAGGGGAAGGGCCACGTCCGCAATTTCTGCTTCCCGATCTGCCAGAGGCGCGCCAGGCCGTGCGGCTCGACGATCAGGAAGATGATGATCAGCGCGCCGACCAGCATGAAGGTGACGTGCTCGGCGGTGGCGCCCCCGATCGGCACGCCCAGCGCCGGCAGGCCGAATTTCAGCGCCGTCGGCAGGGCCGAGAGGAAGGCGGCGCCGAAGAATGAGCCGATCAACGAGCCGAGACCACCGATGATCACCATGAACAGGATGGTGAAGGACAGGCGGATGGTGAAGACGTCGTTGGCTTCGCCGCCGCCATACCAGAGGAAGATCATCATCGCCCCGGCGACCCCGGCGAAATAGGAGGAGACGGCGAAAGCGGTGAGCTTGGCGTTGAGCAGCTTGATGCCCATCAGCTCGGCGGCGATGTCCATGTCGCGCACAGCCATCCAGGATCGCCCCAGCTTTCCATGAACCAGGTTCGAGGCGAACCAGGTCAGCACCACGACGAGGCCGAGGCAGATGAAATAGCGCGTCTCCGGCGTCGCGGAGGCGCCGGTGATCGGCAGGCCGAACAGTGTGCGCTGCGGCACCTCGATCGCGCCCGAGGCGTTGTAGTTGAACAGCCAGGGCACGCGCACGAAGGCCCATTGCAGGAAGAACTGCGCGGCGAGCGTGGCGACGGCGAGATAGAAGCCCTTGATCCGCAGCGAGGGCAGGCCGAACAGCACGCCGATCGCCGCCGAGAACAGGCCAGACAGCAAGATCAGGACGATGATGTTCACGCCAGGGAAGAAGGTCGTCAACTTGTAGCAGGAATAGGCGCCGACACCCATGAAGGCGGCGGTGCCGAGCGAGATCAGCCCGGTATAGCCGGTGAGGATGTTGAGCCCGATCGCCGCCAGCGAGAACACCAGGAACGGGATCATCACCGAGGCGATGAAGAAGTCGTTGCCGATCAGCGGGATGCCGACGAGCGCGATGCCTAAGATGACGGCGATGCCGATCCGGTCCTGCCGGAGCGGGAACACGGCCATGTCGGCGGCGTAGTTAGTCTTGTATTGGCCGGCTTCGCGGTAGAACACGGGTCAGCCTCTCAGATGCGTTCGATGATCTTGTCGCCGAACAGGCCCTGCGGCCGGAACAGCAGGAAGCCCAGGGCGATGAAATAGGCGAGCCAGCTCTCGATGCCGCCGCCGATCAGCGGCCCCCAATAGAACTCGCCGAGCTTCTCGCCGATGCCGATGATCAGCCCGCCGACGATGGCACCGGGGATCGAGGTGAAGCCGCCGAGGATCAACACCGGCAGCGCCTTCAGCGCCACGATCTCGAGCGCGAAGGAGACGTCGGAGCGGGCGCCCCACATGATGCCGGTGATCAGCGCGACGATGCCGGCGGTGAACCAGACGATCACCCAGATCTGGTTGAGCGAGATGCCGACCGAAAGCGCCGCCTTGTGGCTGTCGGCCACCGCCCGCAGGGCTCTTCCGATGCGCGTGTACTGGAAGAACAGCGCCAGCACGGCGATCATCAGCGAGGCGATGATGGCGGCAGCGATGTCGATCTTCTGCAGCGAGACCAGGCCGCCGAGGATCTTCAGGTCGATCGCGCCCTTGGGCAGATAGAGCTGCTCGGCGATCATCTGCTTGGGATTGCCGCCGAAGATGGATTCGCCGAAGCCGATCAGGAAATAGGTGATCCCGAAGGTCGCCATGAACAGGATGATGTCGGGCTGGTTGACCAGGGGCCGCAGCACCACGCGCTCGATCGTCACTGCGAGGGCGAACATCACGCCGAGTGTGAGGATGACCGCGAGGAAGGCCGGCACGCCCTTTTCATAGAGGCCGACCAGGGTCAGCGCCGCGAACACCACCATGATGCCCTGGGCGAAGTTGAAGACGCCCGACGCCTTGAAGATCAGCACGAAGCCGAGCGCGATCAGCGCGTAGAGCACGCCGGAGACCAGGCCCTCCCAGATCGTCTGGGCGAGCAGGTCCGGCGCCTGGACCATCTGGTTGAACGGATCGACGAAGATACTGTGGATCGTGCCGGTCGGGTCGATGCGGGCGCCGATCAGCGCGGCGGCGACGAGACCGACCGCGATCAGGCCGGCCTTGACCCAGCCATTGGCGAGGAGATTGGGCGCGGGCTGCGCGGCGATGTCGCTCATGCGCTCATGTCCTTTGCGCTCATGTCCTTGCTTGTGGCAGCCATCAGTGGGCCACTCCGAGATAGGCGTCGATCACGCGCTGGTCGGCCTTGACCTCGGCCGGGGTACCGTCGGCGATCTTGCGGCCGTATTCGAGCACGACGACGCGGTCGGAGAGGTCCATGACCACGCCCATATCGTGCTCGATCAAGGCGATGGTCGTGCCGAACTGGTTGTTCACGTCGAGGATGAAGCGGCACATGTCTTCTTTCTCCTCGAGGTTCATGCCGGCCATCGGCTCGTCGAGCAGCAGCAGCTCGGGCTCCATCGCGAGCGCCCGGCCAAGCTCGACCCGCTTCTGCAGGCCATAGGGCAATTTGCCGACCGGCAATTTGCGGATGTGCTGGATCTGCAGGAAGTCGATGATGTCCTCGACGACCTTGCGATGCTCGATCTCCTCGTCCATCGCCGGCCCGTGGCGCAGCGCCTGCCAGAAGAAGCCCTTGCGCATCTTGAGTGTGCGCCCGGTCATGATGTTGTCGAGCGTCGACATGCCCTTGAACAAGGCGACGTTCTGGAAGGTGCGGGCGATGCCGGCGGCGGCGGCTTGGTGCGGCCTGACCTTGGCGCGGCGCACGCCCTTATAAGTGATCCGGCCTTCCTGCGGATGGTAGAAGCCGTTGATGCAGTTGAGCATCGAGGTCTTGCCGGCGCCGTTGGGGCCGATGATGGCGCGGATCTCGCCCTTGCGGATGTCGAAGGAGACATCGGTGATCGCCTTCACCCCGCCGAAGCGCAGCGAGACGTTCTCGACCGAGAGCAGCACCTCGCCCTTCTGCGTGACCGGCTCGCCGGTGACGGCCATGGAATGCGCGTTCATGCCGCCTCCTTCGTCGCAGAGGTCGCTGCTGGCGCGGTGACCGGGTAGATCTTCGCGTCGGCCACCTTCACGGTGGCCGAGATCACGCCCTTGCGGCCGTCCTCGAAGGTCACTTCCGTAGAAATGTCCGCTTGGGTCGAGCCGTTGTACAAAGCCTCGACCAGCGGGGCGTAACGCTCGGCGATGAAGCCGCGCCGGACCTTCTGGGTGCGGGTCAGCTCGCCATCGTCGGCGTCGAGCTCCTTGTGCAGGATCAGGAAGCGCTTGATCTGGGCGCCGCCCATCATCGGTTCGGCCGCCAGCGAGCGGTTCACCTCGTCGACATGCTTGGCCATCATCTCGTAGACCTGCGGATGGCCGGCGAGCTCCTGATAGGAGGCGTAGACGACGTTGTTGCGCTCGGCCCAATTGCCGACGGCGGTCAGGTCGATGTTGAGCGCGACGGTGGCGTAGTCGCGGCCCTGGCCGAAGGCGACCACCTCCTTGATGTTCGGATAGAATTTCAGCTTGTTCTCGATGTATTTCGGCGGGAAAAGCTCGCCCGAGTTGAGCTTGCCGACATCTTTGGCGCGGTCGATGATCTTGAGGTGGCCGCTCTCGTCGAAGAAGCCGGCATCGCCCGAGCGGACATAGCCGTCATCGGTCATCGTCTCGGCGGTCTTCTCGTCGTCCTTGTAGTAGCCGCGGAAGATCGAGGGCGAGCGGTAGAGCACTTCGCCATTGTCGGCGATCTTGATCTCGACCTGCGGCGCCGGCTTGCCGACCGTGTCGGCCTTGATCTCGCCGTCCGGCTGCATGGTGATGTAGACGCCGGCCTCGGTCTGTCCATAGAGCTGCTTCAGGTTGACGCCGATCGAGCGGTAGAAGCGAAAGAGCTCGGGGCCGATCGCTTCGCCGGCGGTGTAGCCGACCTTGATGTTGGTCAGGCCGAAGCGGTTGCGCAAAGGCGCGTAGATGATGATGTCGCCGAGCTTGTAGAGCAGGCGGGCGGAGAGCGGTACGGGTTCGCCGTTCAGGATCTTCTCGCCATGCTGCTTGGCGACGCCGAGGAAGTAGTGGAAGAGCTTCCGCATCAGCGGGCCGGCATCCTCCATGCGCACCATGGTCAAGGTCAGCATGGTCTCGAAGACGCGCGGCGGCGCGAAGGCGTAGGTGGTGCCGATCTCGCGGCGGTCGTCGACCACGGTCTCCGGCCCTTCCGGGCAGTTGACGCAGAAGCCGGCGATGATCGCCTGGGCATAGGAGAAGACGTGGTCGCCGACCCAGGCGATCGGCAGATAGGCGATGATCTCGTCGTTCTCGTTCAGCCCGTCGAAGCTGCAGCCGATCTCGGCGGCGGTGATGACGTTGAAATGGGTGAGCATCACCCCCTTGGGCCGGCCGGTCGTGCCGGAGGTGTAGAGGATGATGGCGAGGTCGTCGCTCTTGCCCTGCTCCATCTCGCGGTCATGCGCGGCGGAGGCGGCGGCGTCCTTGAGTGCAGCACGCCCGGCCTCGATCACGTTGCCGATGTCGTGCAGCTTGGCATGGTCGTAGTCGCGCAGGCCGCGCGGCTCGTCATAAAGCATGTGACGCAGATTCGGGAGGCGCTCGGCGACGGAGAGCACCTTGTCGACCTGCTCCTGATCCTGCACGCAGGCGAAGACCGCCCCGGCATGGTCCAGCACATAGGCCATCTCGTCGGCGACGCTGTCGGCATAGACCGGCACCGGGATCGCGCCGAGCCATTGCGCCGCCGCCATCGACCAGTACAGGCGCGGCCGGTTGTAGCCGATGATCGCGACGGTCTCGCCGCGCTTCAGCCCGAGCAGCTCGAATCCCTTTGCATAGGCGCGGATCTGCTCGGCGACCTCGGCCCAGGTCCAGGATTGCCAGATGCCGAGGTCCTTGTGACGGAAGGCCGTACGTGCGCCGCGCTCCCGCGCATTGCGCAGCAAGAGCTTGGGAAAGGTATCCGCCACGCCGGCGGCTGCGCTTGGCACGATCGTCGTCTCCACCCTGTCGCCCCGTCTGTCGCGGGTTTGCCGGACCTCATGGCCCTTGTGCGATCATGCAAGCTTTGCAGGTGCCTCGGCGCTGTGCAAGAAGCCACTTGACAGACAAGACGCATTTGGGGCGCTATTATCCCGCCGAGGTTTGGCCTGCTCTATCCGAACCGGTGTTTCTCAGGCAGTTTCGAGAGTTTGCGGCCCCCCGATCGTGCAGGAGGCCGCGTTGCCGTCACACGAAACGGATCGGCGCGCTTTCACTCAAACGCGAGAAGCGCGGCAGGAACCGTGTTTCGCCGATCCTGACAGGTTGCGGCCCGCCACTGAACAGCAGAGCGCGCACGGCCTCTTCGGCGAGCAGCGAAGCGAGCTGCCGGCCGAGGCAGCCATGGCCGCCAACGCCGAAGGCGAGGTGCCGTTTCGCTGGCCGGGCTGGATCGAACCGCGTCGGCTGTTCGAAGGCCCATCCATCCAGATTGCCCGACGGCCACCACATCGTCAATGAAGTGCCGGCGGCAATCGTCTCGCCGCGCCAGACGATGTCCTCGGCCGCCATCCTGGCGGTGAGGATCGTTGGCGAGGTCAGCCGGAACGCCTCCTGCACCGCATCGGAAAGCGTGTACTGTCCGGCCGACAGGTCGAGGCGCAATTGCTCTTGTTGCATCAGGTAGTCGAGGACGCAGAACACGCCCGAGATCGTCGTTTCGACGGCGTCGAATGCAAAGCCTGCGACCAGATCTGCAGCCTTGGCGGCGCTCCCCGACGGCAATCGCGCCGCGATGTCGCGCATCAGCCCTGATTGGCCCTCGGATTCGAGCTCGTGCAGAAGCCGCAGCAGGCCGCGCGCCTCCCGGTTCGCGGCGGCGAGCCTGTCCGGCGCCGGCGCGAAGGACAATTGCTCGCCGATGACGGCTATTGCAAAGCCGATCCGGCCTGCCTGTTGCTGGTCTATCCCGGCAAGTGCACAGAAGGCGCGGGCGGAAAGCGGTGCGACGAAGTCGCGGACCAGGTCCGGATTCGCTGCGCCGAGCAGGTCCCGGCGCGCCGCATCGGCCAGATGCCGGATCGTGGGCCGCAACGCCTCGATCCGCTGGGCCGACAGCCCGGCAATGACCGCTTGCCGCAGGCCGCGATGTTCGGGCCCCGCCAGGGTGAACAGGCCCCAGCGCAGCAAGGCGTGGATATCGGCCTTGTCCGGGCCGAGACCTTCGGGCGGGAAGGGATGGCCATCGAGGCGCGGGTCGCGCCCAAGCGCGAAGAGCGCCTCATAGCCTAGTACGGACAGGCCGCCGGTCGATGCGAAGAGGCCGTCGCCGGTAGCCAGGGCAGATTGGAAGAAGGGTGCGGGATCCTGCCAGAAGGCGGGATCGGCAGGCAGTTCAAAGGTGTGCATCTTGGTTCGCTTTCGTCATCAAGGCAGAATCGATCGCGCCCGCTCTCGGTGAGGCGGGCTGCGGACGTGCGCTCGATGAGGTCAGCGAAGCCGGATGGATGCGGTCATGGCGCCGAGCTACCATACTCCGGCCTCGGGGTGAACCTGGCGGGGCGATGCGGGTGGAAGGCAGCGCCTTCGATCTGCCGCTTTCGAACCGGAAGCTCGATACGGGGACTGGCCAATGCGTGCTCTTGCCTCGATCGCGATGCTGCTCGCCGCGGGCGCCACGCAGACGCATGCGCATCGGGCGCCGGGCGGCTGGGACTATCCGTTCGAATGCTGCTCCGAGGCCGATTGCGCGCGGATCGATCCAAGCGAGGTGCGGGAGACTCCGTCCGGCTTCGTCGTGACGATCATGCCCGGCCGCCATCCGATGTGGGCCAGCGAGCGCCGCCAGCCGGCCGTGCTCGACATCCCCTATCAGAAGGCCCGTCTTTCGCCGGACGGGTTCTTCCATCTCTGCATGAACGATGCGGGCGAGTTGCTCTGCTTCTTCTCACCGGGTGGGGGATCGTAGTGCTGATGTCGGCAACGGGTCGCAAGCCGACATTCCGCCTCACCCAATCGGCTGCGTCGCACCCGGCCCCAGCGATCTCTGCACCATGACGCTGTCGGACCATTTGCCGTGGCGATAGGCGACACCCGGCAACAGCCCCACGCGGGCGAAGCCGAAGCGCTCATGCAGGGCGAGCGAGGCGCCGTTCTCGGCGTCGATATAGCCAATCATCTGGCGAAAGCCGGCAGCGGCGCAGGCGTCGATCAGCGCCTGCATCAAGAGCCGTCCGATGCCGCGGCCGAGATGATGGTGATGGACGTAGATTGAGTGCTTCACGGTGAAGCGAT
The DNA here is from genome assembly GCF_042657265.1 of Allobosea eneae. Classification (NCBI taxonomy): domain Bacteria; kingdom Pseudomonadati; phylum Pseudomonadota; class Alphaproteobacteria; order Hyphomicrobiales; family Alloboseaceae; genus Allobosea; species Allobosea eneae. The sequence continues at coordinate 3,665 of NZ_JBHSLW010000048.1, read as the reverse complement.
AGGCCGGCCGTTTGCGAAACAGCACGACATAGGCATAGCCGACGACCTCGCCGCCGCGGGTCGCGACCAGATGCGGCAGCTTGCGGCTGCGCAGGTTCTTGCGCCGGTCCTTGAGATCGTCCGGCTGCGGCGTGCCGGTGTCCTCGACGCCGGCCTCGATGCCATGGCGGATATGCCGGCGATAGATCGCCAGCATCGGCTCGACATCGTCGTCGCGGGAGGGACGGATGATGATCGGTAGGTCGCTCTCCATATGCCGTCGCGACCCTTAGCCCTGCGCCTGCTCGCTGACGACATAAGTATGGAGCCGCACCCGCCCTTCGGCATCGAACTCGCGATAGACGCCCTGGATCTCGACCTCGAAGCCGGGGAAGGCGTTGAAGCAGGCCTCGAACATCTTGAGATAGTCGATCATCGGCTTGGCCCGTTCGGTCAGCCGCTCGCCGGGGACGATGGTGGCGATGCCCGGCGGGTAGACGACGAAGGGCGTCGTCGCGATCCGGCCGGCGATGGCGTCGATCGGCAGATAGTCGACATCGTTGCGCGTCAGGCAGCGCGCCGCATCATGCGGCGACATCGCCATCTCCGGCAGATGCTCGGACGAGAACTGCCGGTTCTGCAGGCCGCTGACATCGTGGTCGCGGAAGAAGCGGTGCATCTCTCCGCAAAGGTCGCGCAGGCGCACGCCGGCATAGCGTCCGGGCCGGCGCCGGTAGAATTCGGGGATCGCCTCTTCCAGCAGAGCGTTGTCGTCGTGCAGCTTCTTGAAGGCGACGAGCCCGCTGATCAGCGTGCCGGCCTTGCTCGCCTCGACGCCCGGCGTGAGCAGGAAGAGCAGCGAGTTGAGGTCGTTCTTCTCGGCGACGATCCGGTTCTCGCGCAGGAACTGGGCGACGACCGGCGCCGGGATGCCATGCTCGGCATAGGCGCCGGTCTCGCGGTCGAAGCCGGGCGTCAGCAGGGTCAGCTTGTTGGGGTCGGTTATGGCAAAGCCCGGCTCCATCCCGGAAAAACCGTGCCAGCCCGCATCCGGCGCCAGCTGCCAATAGTTGGGATTGCTGGCGAGCTGATCGGTCGCGACCATTTCCCAGGCGACGTCATGGACGGCGCCTTCGCGCGAGGCGTCGGCGATGCTGACCCGGTCCGGCACGAATGGCTCGAAGAACCAGCGCCGATCGGGCCTGGTCTCCTTCTCCTCGAATTCGCGGCGCACGGCCCGGATCTTCTTGCGCAATTCGATGCCGAGCCGGATCGTGTCGTCCCAGAGCACTTCGCCGGAACGACCCTTCATCATCTGCGCACCGACATCGAGCGAGGCGAAGAGCGGATAGAACGGCGAGGTCGAGGCGTATTGCATGAAGCTCTCGTTGAAGCGCCGGTGCTCGACCCGCCGCTTCTGGCCCTTGATGTGTCGGTCCTTGATGTGGATCTGCGAGGCCTGGCTGAAGCTGGCGAGCTGCTTGTGGGTCGATTGCGTCGCGATGATGCCGGGCGAGTCCGGCCCCAAGCCCGTCAGCCCCATGGCGAAGCGCCCGGCATAGAGCGGGTGGAATTTCATGAAGCCGGCCCAGGCCTCGTCGAAGAGGATGTACTCGCAGAGGTGGCCGATCTTATCGAGGATCATCTGGGCCGAGTGGATCGTGCCGTCATAGGTGCACTGCTCGACCACGGCGACGCGGAACGGGCGCGGCTTTGTCCAGGCCTCGACATCCTTGACCAGCGGATTGGTGCGAATGCGCTCGCGCAGCGCCTCCTCGTCGAAGCTCTCCCAGCGCATTGGGCCGATCAGGCCCCAGGCATTGCGCGCGGTCGGGATGTAGACCGGTATGCCGCCGGCGATCAGCAGCGCGCCGTGATGGGCGGCCTTGTGGTTGTTGCGGTCGAACAGGACGAGGTCGCCATCGGTGACCAGGGCCGCGAGCGCGACCTTGTTCGAGGTCGAGGTGCCGTTCAGGACGAAATAGGTCTTCTCGGCCCCGAAGATCTGCGCCGCTTCCTTTTGCGCCTTCAGGGCGGGCCCCTCATGGGTGAGGAGGTCGCCGAGATCGAGCACGGAGTTGTCGAGGTCGTCGCGGAAGACCGCCTCGCCGAGATGCTCCATGAACACCCGCCCGATCGGGCTGCGGCTGTAGAACACGCCGCCATTGTGGCCGGGACAGGTCCAGAGATGGTTGCCTTCCTCGGCATAGTCGACGAGGGCGCCGAAGAACGGCGTCTTCAGCGTCTCGGCATATTGCTTGAGACGGCTGATCAGGCTCTTGGCGATGAAGGGCGGCGTCTCCTCCGAGAGGAAGATATAGCCGTCGATGAAATCGAGCACCTCGACCGGCACGTCCTCGAAGCGCTTGCGCCGGATCAGCAGGATGATCGGAAAGTCGAGGCCGCGCCGGCGCATCAGGTTGATCAGCGCGGCGGTCTTGCCTTCCAGCCCCTTCTTGCCCCAGTCGACCACCATGCAGCCGATGGCGGCATCGGTCTGGACCGCGATCTCGGCATCCTCGAGCTTGCGCGCCTTGACCACCTCGAAGCCCGAGCGCTCGATCTCCTCGATGATCTGGTTGAAGCGGATGCCTTCGAGATCCTCGGCATCGAAGTTCGGCGTCGCGAACAGGAAGGTGAAGCGCCTGAAATAGTCCATGCCGGCTCCGCTCAGCGTGAACCGGCAGCATTGGGCGATTTATGCGACAATTCGGCGACCATCGAGCCGGCTAGGTTCGAGCCGCGCTTTTTGCACCATCCACTGCCGCTGCAGGCGCAACCCCCATCTCCCTGTCGAGGAGGAGGCTGCGCCTCGCAGTCACACCCGCAAGGGCTGCGTGCGAACGCGGTCAGGTTTTCTGGAGCAGGAAGGCTTCGGCGAAGCTCAGCTCGACCATGTCGCCGCGCTTCAGGCGACCCAGCTCGTTCTGGATGTCGGGATCCGCGACGACATGGGTCCGAGGCCCGGCCGGGCCGACATAGCTGACGACGTTCGTCGCCGGATCGAAACTCTCGAATCGCGCCGTCACCGTCAGCGACCGCGCGACGAAGCGCTCCGGCAGATTCTGGAAGGAGGAGCCGGCCGAGGCCTCGGTGTAGATGATCGCCGGCTTGGCGCCTTTCCGGGCCCGCTTGACGTCGAGGATCACGCCTTCGACGCGGCGAACCTCGACCCTGTCGCCCGGGCGCAGGTTCTGCAAGTCCCCGAATACCGGCGGCACGGCGACGGGCCAGGTCTGGCGGCCCTGCCTGACGACCACCAGGCGCTTGGCGGGATCGACCGCGGCGACCTCGACATCGACCCGCTCGATCTCCACCGGCCCGACGCCGGCGACGATGACCGTCTGGCTGGTGACTACCGGAGTGGTCGCGCAACCCGCAAGAGCGAATGAAACTGCGGCGATCACGCTGATCTTCTTCAACATTGGACGTCTCCCCATCGAATGCTGTCCGGTCTGAAAACGACTGCCGGCTTCCGGGTTTCGGTCTACAAATCGAGAAAATTGCGAATTGATGACTTCGCGGATTCAAGAATAAACGCCAACTTCCACGGCGCCACAATAGGCCCCTCGAAGACGAATAAGGGCTAGGCTTCGTGGACAAAGGGTAGCCAGAGTTTGACTGCGGCAATGGCGACGAATCCGAGGTAAGATTCCTTGCTCTTGTCGTAGCGTGTGGCGACGCGC
>NZ_JBHSLW010000047.1:0-28532 GCF_042657265.1 Allobosea eneae | reverse complement strand
ACGGTCCGCCATTATGCGGAGCGGCACGGCGACAAAACCCCGCAAAACCGCGGCTGCCAGCCAACGACTCCGCATAATCCCGCGCTACGCATAATCCACGTTATGCGGTGCACCGCATAAGACGGAACTGGGTGCGGCCTGGCAGAAGCACTCCGAGCAGAGCGGCCGCGACTACCTCTCGGTCAAGCTCGACGACCCGAGCTTCCCGGCCCCGATCTACGCCACCCTGGTCGAGGTCGAAGGCGAGCAAGGCCTCCAGCTGATCTGGTCCCGGCCGAACCGGGACTGAGCTCCCGAAACCCCGGCCCCGCCACACGGCGGGGCCATTTCCATGTCGGTTCGACCATCGTCCGCGAGGCATGGGGCCGGGGGGCACTCCCGGTTGCTGCCGGCGTGGCGCGGCATCCTGTCGAGCAGGTTCTCAGAGCCGGGAGCCCGCGTTTCCGGGAGCGCGCGGCACCGTGGAGCCAGGCCGTCTTTCTCTCTGGGGCTAGGAGTGTACCGTCAGTCGGGCCGCCGCAAGGACGGGCGGTGCCCCCAATTTCGCCGCCGCTGCGCGACAACGAAATCGGCTCCCCCACCCGCCGGCTCCGCCGGTTGCTGACGCAATCCTTGCCCCGGACCTCCAACGACCGATGGCGGCCTCCCGTCATCGAGACATTGGAGGTTCACATGAACAGCGCTTTCGACATCTACGCGGACATCGCCGAGCTGCGCGCGGAGCTTGCGGAATGCATCCTCACCCGCACGGAGCGCGCCGAGACGCAGGCACGTCTCGACCAACTGCTCGCCGAGGCGGACCGGCGGCGCGAGACCGAGGAGGCGTGAGCCTCCTCTTCGCATGTCGACGACGGCAGTGTTGTTGGTTGCGATCGAGGAGCTTCAGCCGTTGAGCGCGTCCTTCACGGCCTTCGCCGGCGTGAAGGTCAGCTTCTTCGAAGCGGCGACCTTGATCGTCGCGCCGGTCGAGGGATTACGGGCTTCGCGCTCCGGCAGGTCCTTCACTTTGAACTTCCCGAACCCGGCCAGATTCGTCTCAGCACCGCTCGCCGCCGCATCAGTAATCGACTTTAAGACGCTATCGACGATGGCCTTGGCTTGCGCCTTCGTCAGCTTGTGCTCCGTGGCGATCTTGTCGGCAATGTCAGCGGTGGTGGCCATCGCGGGCGCTCCTGGGTGGTTCGTCGTCGAATCTGTGTTTACGCGCCCGATTGCGGCGCGACCGGCATAGGGCGGGCGCATCGTGACCACGTCAAGGGGCGCCTCGGTTTACGCTGGCGGGTTTCGGGCCGCACCACCGGATCGGTCGAGCGCGCGCCGGCTGAGGGGGAGCTGTGTGCACGAAGTATCGTTCGAGGATCAGGGTCATGGCGTCGGCGGCTTCGGCCGAGGCGGCGCAATCCCGCTCTCTCGTGATGGCGTCCTGGTCCATCCCCGGATCTTCCACGATCAACCCATGAAGGGTCGGCTACGCGAAGCGTGCCGCCGCTTGGCTTAAGCCCGCGCGGTGATCGCGACCGGGGCCGGCCCTTCGAGGAGCCATCGAGCGGGAATTCCCCCGCTCCGGATGGAGCCTCACGACGATGTCCGATCTCAGCCTCGCACGAGACCACGCCTTCCACCTCGCCCGCACCCTCATGGTTCCGGTCACGCTCTTCAAGTCCGGCGACCAGTACGGCGCCCTGCCGAGCGAGGAGATCGACGCAGACGACGACCTTGAGCCGCTTTACGAATTCGATCCGCACGAGCGCGGGCCGGCTCATTGAGCCGGTCCCCCCTTTCAGAACCTCTCCGGCCACCCGGTGTATCGCCCTCGGCTCGTTGTTGGGGCGATATGTCTACCGGACGGGTAGCGCCGGCATTTCGCCGCGGCCCGTGTGCCAGATCCAGCTATCCATCTCGGGGCGCGACGCGATCATCTCATCGAGCGCATCCTCATAGGCGTCATCCGCGCTCGCCGGTACGACGAAGAGGGCAAGCGGGCGTGGCCGGTGCTGCAGCAGCAGTGCCGCCACGATCGGCTGGTCGGCGGGCGAGGCGAAGCGCAGGCCCTTGATGCTTTGCTCGCGCGTCTTGGCCAATGCCTCGACCAGACGCAGTTCCTGGGCGGATTCGTAAGGGATCCAGTTCTCCGCCACGACCATCAGCGCGATCTCCTCGACGATCGCGAGACCAGCGGCATTGAGTCCGAAAGTCGTGACCGCGATCAGATGCGAGGTATCGTTCGCCGCCCATAGTGCGAGTTCCGCTTCGAAGCGCGCCTGCACGCGAACCCAGGCACGATCGTCGAGCAGGAACGGGAAGCCTGGCAGGTGCTTGACGATCAGCCGGTGGCTGCCGCGCGCCGCCTGGAATTCCTTGACCTCGCCCACCAGCACCATGAGCTTCCGTGGGCCAGTCTTCTGCTGCTGGATCACGCTCAACGCAGTGGCCCGTCGTTGCTCGATCGCGTCCTTCTGCTCCGCGCGGAAGGGTTCCGGCACCAACAGCACCTCGCTCAGCGGCGCGCCCTTCACCAGCATCGTCTTCGCCGCCTCGATCAGATGCCAGCGGATGTTCCACCAGTGGCGCCTGCCGGCCCATGCGGAAGTCCATTTCGTCAAGCCGGCCTCGTTCCAGAGCAGATGTAGCAGCGCGCGGAGCGATAGCCGACGCGCCTCGCTCTTCACCGACGTCGTCTCCGATGCGCCTGGCGTCGGCGCTGCACGGCTGCCGGTCCGCGTCAGGCTGAACTCCAGTCGCAACGCCGCCATCCCACTCTCGGGATCGAGCCGGATCGCACTGCCCATCAGCGGGCCGAGACCCGACAAATCAGTGGGCGGCTCATAGGAGTCGCAGGCTGGATCGTGCTGGCCGCCGCTGAGCGGCATGCGCTTGATCACATGCTGCTCGCCCATCGCGGCGACATACATTGGAATGCCGGGCTGCCGGCATAGACACAGCGGGCGGATGCGATCGCGATAGGCTGCCGCGATCGCGTCCGGCAGGGCAGGATCATCTTCCGCCGTGATGGTGCCCGCGATCTCGTACCGGCGCATCCACGTCCTCCTTGTTCGCCATCGAAGTTTCGACTGGCTGGACCGGTGCGGCAACCCGTGCGGAGGCCAGCCGTTGCCGGTCGACGAGAGGCAATGACAGTGCTGTCGATTAACAGCTCAGCGTTCGGCCGGCTGGGTGGAGACCACCTGGTCAACGAGCCGACGCAGCTCTTCGCGAACCGTGGTCCGGTTTCTGATGCAGTGCATCTTGAACGCCTGCGCCTTCTCGATGGGCACCGTCGTTTGCAGCACCATGTGCTCGGGCTTCTCGACCGGGGCCGATGATGTGGGTGCCGTTGGTTGCTCGGGGTGATGAGCTACGTCGGTCGGCGGTGTGGTGTCGGCGCTCGCATCCTTGGCGGGATCGATAGTCATCCCACCGGTATCGAAGCTGCGCGGATCGCGTTGCGCCTGAAGCCGAAGATCCTGCGGAGGATCGCCGACCTCTGTCAGCTCCTCGAGCCTTTGGAACGGGCCGGAACTCCGCTTCTTTGGTAACGACGGCAGCCGGCTGCCGGCAGCGGACACCGTCTTGTCGGCCTCCCCGGCCATCAGCGCGCACTCCCCAACCGATTGATGATTTCCGCCGCAACGGCGTTCGTCTGATCCCGCGCGTCTTTGATGGGTCTGGTCTCGCCGTCGACTTCGTAAAGAGTGCCTGCCGTCGCGATCGCGCCGAAGGTGGGGCGCTGCGACAGATAGCTGTCGAACATTTGCACCTCGGCTTTGGTCAATTGCGCGAGTGCCGTCCTGAAGGCCATTGTGTTCTTGTCGATACCCGACACGCCGTTCATCAGCACGCCATACGGAATCGTCCGGTGCCTGCCTCCCAGCAGCTCGATTTGCCGGATCAGTGCCAGTGAGCTGTCGACATCGAAGACATGGGGGCGGGTTGGGATAACCACGAAGTCGGCATAGGCAACGGCGGCGCCCATGGCCGCGCTCGCTGTCCCCTGGATATCGACGAGAATGAGGGAGTAGTGCCGCGCGCTCTTCAACGTCTCGCCGAGAGCGGTGACATCGGTCACCGAGATCAAGTCGATATGGCGGAGCGCGAATCCGACCTTCTTGCTGTTCCTGTACCAGCGCGAGGCGGATTCCTGCGGATCGGTATCGACGACAAGGACCTTGTGTCCGGCGGCAGCGAACTCGCCGGCGAGCAGGATCGTGGTCATGGTCTTCCCCGCCCCACCTTTGGGCGAGGCGATCGTGACCTGTAGGGCTTCGCTGTCAGGTTCGCTCACCTGGCGCTTTTCCTTCAAAGAACTTGAGTCATTCCACCATTCTGCAATGACGTCATTCGCTCAATATATAAAGCAGAGATCCGAAAAGTCACGTCGTTTCAGTTCCGGCTGAGGGGGTGGGAGCATGACGCGATGGGCGAATGACACGATGAACGGCAATGCGAATGAGAGAATAGGAGAATGAGAAGTTGACCCGATGGCTAGCAAATCGAATGATAGAATGAAGTTATCGGCAGATTGTTGAATGTATTGATGGGTGCATTGTTAGGTTGTGTTTGGAGTTTAATTGACAAGATACTCAATTTGGGTCCAAATTGATCGGCAGGCCGCGCTGCGGCGACCTGGGCCGGCTGCGCCGGCGCGTTTCCCTTCCAAGGGAGCTTTCATGTCCGCGACCAAGACCCGATCCGACGACCGCAAAAGAGCCCGTATCGATCTCACGCCCGAGGTGAGCGCGTGCCTCGACGAAGCGTCCCGGGCCTTTGGCCTGAGCCGTTCAGAGACCCTTCGGCGTCTGATTCAAGCGAGCCTCGATGTCGGTCCAGCGCTGTCGGCTGAGAACTCCCGCACGGTCGCCGCGCTCGCGTCCCAGGTCCGGATGGTAGGCCGGAACCTGTCGCAGCTCGTTCATGCGATCCATGCCGGCCGCGCTACCCCGATGGAAGCGGCGCTGCCGATATGGGAAATCCTGGACGAGCGGGTGAGGGCAATCGATCATGAGCTGACGACGATGACCGTGGCGCATGGTCTGAAGCTCCGTCGGGCCGCGCATCTGCCGGAGATCGAGGCGTGAGCCTCGATCAGGCCGTCTTGGATGGCATGGCGATGCGGATGCGCGCGCGCCTTGCAGCGGAGGCGGAGCATCGCGCACGCCGCCAGTCCAGGGCAGGGGAAGGCTATTCCGCCCTGCGCCCGTTTTTGGCGGCGCGGCGGTCCCAGGGCCTGCCGGTGGGCGACGGTTCGCCTGCGCGTCCCATCGCGTCGCGCTTCGATGTGGAGGACCCGCCGCACGGCAAAGCTGCTCGGGGAGTTGCCGGTGCGAGGGCCTCACGGCGGCTCGTGCCTAGCGCCGGGGCCGTGACCCCGGCCGGGCTGCTCGCGGCCGGTTATCAGCCGGCCGTGCTGAAGGTCATCTCCTACGGTCACGGCGTCGCGCGGGCCACGGCGATCGGCCAGTACATCCAGCGGGACCAGGCTGCGCTGGAAACACATGACGGCAGAATTCTCGCGACGCAGGAGGCGGTCGCTGCTGAAATGAAGACCTGGGCGCGCGATTTCGACAAACGGCGCGAGAGCGATGATGTCGCGACGTTCCGGCTGACCGTGGCGGGGGAGACGAACCCGGAGCGCCTTGTCGCGGCGGTCGAGGCAGCGTTCGCAGGTCATCGTTATGCCTACAGGATCGATCGGCGTGACGATGGCACGGCTTCAGCCCGCATCGTCGCGACGATGGCCGGGCACAACGTTGTGCGCGGCGACGACGGTGATGAGCAGGTGCGTCACCGTTTTCATCTCTCCGATGCCCGGGTCCAAGGAGATCGCCGGTTCAGCGCCCCCACCCGACAGATGATCGCTGATCGTGTCGGCGCCGCGATCGGCATCCCAGCGGAGGCAGTCGATGTGGTCCCAGTTGGCAAGGCGAGCCACGGCAAGGCTGGTGTCGTCTACCACCTCTCGCGTCTGACCCATGATGGCGCGGCGCGAGGCGGTGGTGGCGAGGCGATCGCGACTGAGCCGCAGGTACGCGCCGCGGCCCAGGCGTGGGGCAAGGCGCTCCGTTCCTTCTCGCCACGCGATACGATGCACATGATCCTGTCGGCGAAGGCCGGCGAGGACAAGGAGGCGCTGGTTCGGGCGGCACGCGGGTTTCTCCACGAGCAGTTCGCCGAGCACAAATTTGCCTTCGCCCTTCATGACGACAAGGAAGTCGATGGGCATATGCACGTCCATGTCATCGTTGCAGTCAAGGGCGAGGACGGGCAGAGATTGAGGCCGGGCCCGGCCGATCTACGGGCCTGGCGCGAGCTCTATGCGGCCCAAGCTCAGCAGCAAGGTCTCAAGATCGTCGCCACCTCCGCCGCCTACCGCGCGTCGTCGCAGAGCTATGGCCCGCGCGACAAGTCCATCGTCGACGTCGCTGAGCGGCCGCGGGCGGGGCGGGAGGCTCAGGACCAGGCCTATGCGAAGGCCAATCCGCATGTCGTCGAGAATGCGCGGCAACGGATCCAGCGCGCCAGGATCAATCCTGTTGGGTTACCGGAAACGAAACGGCAGCTCGCCGCAACGGGCGAGGGGCTGCGGGACTGGCAGGCGGTCGCGCAGGCGCAGCCGGATCACCCGACTGTAGCTCAATATATTGCGCGGCTGACGCAGAGCCTCGCTTCAGGTAAGATCCTGGTCTCGCTCAACCAGTACCGAAAGGCATCGAACATGGCTGACGCGACCGCCGCCGAGATGCGAGAAAACCTGAAGGACATCAGCGAGGCCGTAGCACTTGCCGCTGGCATCATGGACGGCGCGACGAAGATGGAGTTCCTACGCCGGACCGCCGCGACCATGGAGAAGCTGGCAATCCAGACTGACCTCAAGGCCAATCAGGAGAGCGGGCGAACGCACATGTCCGAGGATGAGGTGCGCCATCTCCTCGGGCCGCATGCCGACGCGTTGATCGCCCGCGCCCGGGAGATCGAAGCGGCTGAACAGCGCGAGGCCGAACGGGCAGAGGCCATACACGACCGGGCGATCGCGGAGCAGAACCGGGAGGAGAGTTCCGGCGCAATCGATCCTGCCTCCCTGCGGGAGGTCGCCCAGGATCGCGCCGCCACGCGCCATGCCGAGACGATTGCGGCACGCGAACGCCGGGAGGCGCAGGCCGCGGCCGAGGCGGCACGCGCGCTCGCGCAGAACCCAAACCAACGGCTCGATCCTAATCTCGCTCAGGGCGAACGCTTGCAGGAGCTGAAGCGCCAGCAGGACATCGGCATCAACACTCGGCCGATAGAGGGCGAGGAGGCCGAGAAGCAGAAACCGCCGAGCCAACGCATGTGATGGCTCTTTCGGGCGCGTCGGGACGCCTTGGATCGTGCGTCTCCGAAACCGGGCCCCGCTAATGCCGCCGCAGTCGTCGCCGTGGACATCTCGATCGTATAGCACAAATTGGACATATTGGACAAACGACGGCCGCTCAGCTATATTGGTCACACAGTGTTGGAGTGTGATCCATGGCCAGTTCCCAGATGCAACGAAACGGGGCAGGGCAGGCGAATGTGGCGGCCCGCGTTGCGAGCAAGGTGAAGGATGCGCTGCGTAGCGACAAGGCCTTTGAGGCCGGGTCTCTTGCTCTCTCGGCTCGCATCGCCGGAGCTGCGGCTGCCGCTGTCGTGGATCTTCCTGTCGAAGCGCGTCGTGAACTCGGTAAGCGCCAGGGGGAGCTCGCGCGCGGCATCCGCAGGCTGGTCAAGGCCTTCAGCGACGAGCCGTTCGTCGGCAAGATCGAACTCGACCTGCCGGAGAACGTCGCCCCATCGACAGGTGAGGGGCTCGGTGAGATCGTCTCGGGTGAAGAGGGCGAGCGCTTGCTGAGTGACATCGCCGTCGCCCGAAGGCTGGAGGACTGGGCCGGCCCGGTTGCCGGCGCGACCGAGCTCAGCCGCGACTATGGCGTCCCGCGCTCGACGCTCAATCATTGGCATCACGCCGGCGAGGTTGTCGCCCTGCTGAAGGGGACGAGGAATCACGTCTATCCGGTCGAGCAATTTGTCGACGGGCGTCCTGCCAGAGGCCTCGCTGCGATCAGTGCCCTTGCCGGAAATTCCCGGATCGCCTGGTTCTGGCTCAGCAGGCCGAATGCCGCTCTTTCAGGACGGAAACCGATCGATGTCCTGAAGCAGGATCGCGTCGACGAGGTCGTCGACGTGGCCCGCGCCTATTTCGATGCGCAATGACGCTCGACAGAGTTGTTCTGCAACGTCTCGCCGTGCGGGAAGACGTCACCGGCTATGTAAGGATCGTCGGCCGCGCGCACGCCGCTACACCTTTGGGCATGGGCTTCGGCAAGACGCGGTTCTCAAGCCCGAAGGACAAGTTCCGTCTGCTCTACCTCGCCCAAGATCCGATGACGGCGGTCGCGGAAACGATCGTCCGCGACCGCTTTGAGCGCAAGACGAAACGCGAGATCTTGCAGGAGGAATTCGATCTCTATTCGGTAGCGGCAATCCGGAATTCCGCGCCGCTATTCCTGCTCGACCTTCGGCACGAGGGGGCAAGCCTTCTCGGCGTCTCGACCGACGCCGTGAGGGCCAAGGCGCAACTGGCGGGGCGGCGGTTCAGTCAGCAACTCTACGATCGTACCGACTTCGACGGGATCATCTATATGTCCCGCATCACCAACAAGCAGTGCATAGCGGTCTACGACCGTGCAGCGACATTGAAGCTTGAGGCCGACAGCCCCGCCCTTGATCTGCCCCGCCTCGGGTCGCTGCAGGCGATCCTGAATATGCTCCACATCACCGTTATCGCACGGGTTAGCGCATCGGTTCCCGGCCTCGGGTAATTCTGAAAGTAGAAACCCCGAGAACGTTGGACGGTGGGTCAGGTACCGACACCACCGGCATCTGTTCGCTCGAACCCCGTCGATGGACGGCCAAGGAAGCGTCAGGAGCCGCTGCGACCCTCGCCGTGATCCTTGATTTGACGCCTGACGTGGTCGATCGCCGCTTGGGCCTCAGCACTCAGATCGGCCTGCATTTCGGTCGACATCAGCTCGAGCTGCTCGGTGGCGGTTCTATCGGCATTCGCCTGGATCAAGGCGGAAATGCTGACGTTCCTGGCGCCCGGACGCAGCGGCAGTGCAAGCAACCGGGAAGGGGAGGGTGTGGGCTCTGCCGTTCGCTCCCCGCTCTTCGCGACTTTCGGGAGCGGAGCCGCTTCTGTCGGATGACCGGGTCTGAGCTCGACGATATCGTCGTCATCATTCTCAGCGAGGCGCTTCGGAACTGGCGTTGCTCCCTGTTCCGGCGGATGCGGCGTCTCCTCGATAATAGCGCCTGGTCCATCGAGGTCCGGCGGGGAGAGCGCGGCGGGGGCGAGGTTGGATCGTACGGGAGGCAGTACCTCGGGCTCGACGAGATCGATCTGCGGTTGGGAGGCCACCGGGGCGGTTTCCCGAGCAACCTTAGCCTTAACTTCCGCCAGCGATGTGAGCGGCTGCGCCTCCCAGGCGGGGAGGGGCGGGACTTTCAGGCGCCGGTCGCGGAACCGTCGATAGATCGCCTTGAACGGCGCGTCGCGGAAATACCTCAGCTTCCCGATCACGAAGCCCGGCGCATTCGGCACGAGTACGATCGCGCGGTCGGACGGCATCTGGCGCAATTCCTCGGCGGTACGTAGCGCGCGCTCCTGATAGCTGACGCTCTTGTCGCGGATGGCGAAGATGCCTTTGCCGGCGCGAATGATCGGGGTCCGCACCTCGATCGTGGTGGAGCCGAGCATCTTCGAGACGTATTCCGAGGTCTCCAGATCGTTCATGCGGATGAAGAGCTTGACTTGGCAGGCCGAGACGGTGGTTTGCCGCGTCGCCCGGCCATAGAGCTCGTCGAGCTGCGCGAGGTCCTGGAGGATCAGAACCATGCGGAAACCATAGCCGGCATTGATCGTAAGCTTGGAGACCAGCGACTCCATCTTGCCGAGCTGGCGGAACTCATCGATCACGATCAGGACCTGATGCGGCTCGCCCTCGCTCGGCATCGCGGTCATCAGCACATCGTGGATCTGCTGGATCAGGATCTTGATGATCGGCCGGAAGATGTCGAGCTGCGCGACCGAGCAGCCGATGAAGATGGCTGTCGGATCCTTGCGGAGCTGCGCGATGTCGAAATCGGTGCTCGCGGTCGCGGCCGCGACGAGATCGTTGGTCCAGGGATTCAGCGCGGCGGTCAGGTTGAAGTAGGCCGAGTTGCGGGTTTCCTTCTCGAGCGCGATAAACTGGTTGAGACCCTGGACGACCCAGCTCGGTAGAAACTCCTGCTCGTCGTCGCGGATATTGGTCAGCACGCGCAGGAATTCCACGCCCGTCGCGGTCAGGTTCGTAACCGCGCGAAGATGGCGCTGACCGTCATAGCGCGGGCTCGCGACGACATAGCCGATCAGGGCGGTGAGGAGCTGGCGGCCGGTGCGCGCCCAGATCTCCGAGGATCCGGTTCCCTCCGGAACGATGAAGGACGCGACCACGGCCGCGTCCGTTGCCATGTGCGCATCGCGACGGATGAAGTCGAGCGGATTGAAGCGATGCGTATCGCGCTCTCCCGGCGAGAACATGAACACCTTGTCGCCGAGCGCCTGGCGATGGGCGCCGATGGCCTCGAATATCTCGCGCTTCGGGTCGAACCAGACCGAGGAACCACGCCAGCTATAGCCGTTTGGGATGACGAAACTGACGCCCTTGCCCGACCGGGTCGGGCCGACGACGAGAACATGCGAGGGATCGTCCGAGGTGATCGTCGCGCCGCTCAGCCGGCCGAGGATCAGACCTTGCCTGGCCAGAAGTCCCTTCCGGCCGGCATCGATCAGACTGCCGAAGCGGGCATTGCCGTGATGGGTCGGCTTGCGCATGACGACAGCGAAAAGGGCGATGCCTGCGGCAAGCGCGAGCGTTACGCCAACGGCGACCAGCCCGCGCAAGATGGTCTCCTCGCGCGTGCCCGGATAGGCGAACCGCTGCGAAAAATGCTCCCAGGCGACGAGCAGGGCACCGGGATCGCGGCGGCTGTTCTGGTACTGAAGGAGCGCCCAACGCGATTTGCCCTCGCCGGCCAAGGCAGGATTCCAGCGCGCTGTGACGACGAGCTCGTAGGCGAGGCTGGTCAGGAGGAAGGCCGCGATCAGCGCAAGCAGGGCGATCAGCAGCCTAAACGCGTAGACGCGCGACATCGCCGGGGCCCTTTCTGGCCGCCTGCCAATCGGCCATGCGGTTGAAGAAGATCGCGGAGGTGCCGCGCCAGCCGCCGCGACGAGTCTGCTGGATGACAATCGGCAGGACCGATCGGATGTAATCGACAATCTCCGATTTCCGGAGCCCCAGGCCCGCCTGCATGACCATCAGGGCGAGTTGCTCGAAGGCGCCATGCGGACTATCGGCATGGATGGTGGTGATCGATCCGGGATGACCGGTATTGACGGCGCGCAGGAAGGAATAGGCTTCGGCGCCGCGAATCTCGCCGAGGAAGATGCGATCCGGCCGCAGTCGCATGGCGGCCTGCAGCAGGCTCTCGATCGTCACCCGCGCCTGACCCTGGTCGCCTTTCGAGGCGACGAGCGGGAGATAGTTTGGCTGGACCGGTTTTACCTCGCGCGTGTCCTCGATCGTGATGATCCTCTCCTCCGGCGGCACCTCGTGCAGGATCGCGTTCAGGAAGGTCGTCTTGCCCGACGACGTCCCGCCGGAGAGCAGGATCGAATAGCGCTCGGCCACGGCGAGCCGGATGAAGCTCTCGATCTCGCCGGCGTCGAGATGCTCGCAGAGCCGGATATCCGTCGCGCTCAATGCGTTCGGATCGCCGATATCGATCGCCTCGAACGAGCCGCGCTTGCGGTATTCCTGGAGACGCATGTCCTTCACGACCTGCTTGCGAATGGCGAAGGCGCCGCCATTGGTCGTCGCGGGCGGCAGCACGCCCTGGAAGCGCTCGCCGTCCGGCAGGGCGGCCGAAAGTAGGGGATGCTCCTCGTTGACGGACTGGCCACTGAAGGCGGCGACTCGTTCCATCAGATGGCGTAGCGCGGCGCGGCTGAGCTCCGGCACGGCATGGCGCTCCATTTCGGTGCCGCCGGCGACTTCGACCCAGACTTCGCCGGGCCGATTGGCGCAGATCTCGACGACTGTGTCGTCATCGAGCCAGCGACTGATCGGCTCCAGCGCTCGGCTCAGAAAGACGGTCCGGGTCGTATCGCTCATCGGTCTCGGCCGCGATTCGCATAATGGGAATTATGGAACATATTCCTATAATACAGATTTATTTCACAAGGCGTGCACGGGCCCGCTCATGCCGGATCTCCCGCAAGGCCTCCTTCACCGGGTCCGGATAGAAGGCCGAGAAATCGAGATCGCGCCGGACGAAGACCATGATGCGCGAGCCCTGGTCGACATGGATCGTCGGCGGGATGTTGATGGAGTCGCGCAGCGCCTCTTCGGCGATCCGATTCAAGGTCATTGAAACCTGCTGCGCGCCGATCTGCCGCGCGTAGAGTGCATTCTGGTTCGGCTGGCCCTGCACGAGCACCGGCTGCCCGGTGGTCGGATCGATGGTGCTGTACTGGTTCTGGCCGGACTGGTTGTCCTGCCCGAGATTGGCGATGAACTGCGTCGCGCCGCCGACGAGGCTGAGCAGGATGGCCGAGCCGAACTTCTCGACCCAGTGCTTGTCGACGATGCCGGTCATGCCGGTCCGGCCGAGTTCGTCGGTCCCCATCGAGCCGAGCTGCACGGAGACGCCGTCGCTTCGCAGCATCCGCGTCCAGACGATGAACACGCGGGTCTGGCCGGTACTCAGGCCGCTGCGATATTCGCCGATCAGGCGCGAACCGGCCGGAATGAGAATGCGGCGGCCATCGAACGACCAGACATTCTCGGAGACGACGGCGCGCACCATGCCCGCGAGATCGCTCTGGATCGCCGTCTCAAGCACGCCCTTGATCATGGTCCCCTGAGCGACCAAAGCGTCGATGCGCGGGTTTTTCGTCGCCTCCGAGACCTCGACGCCTGCCTGCCCGGTTCGGGCCAGGAAGCGTCGGTTCGGATCGTCTTCGGTATTGTCGGCGGCGACCGCCCCGCTGCCGTTGCGATTGGCGCCCCTCGCTTCTCCTGCTGTGCCGCCGCTATCGGCGACGAGCTGGCCGGCGCGCAGGCGCTCCCATTTCTTCCGCTCTTCCTCCGCCAGCCGCAACCGCTCCTCCTCGGCCAGCCGACGCGCTTCACTGTCGTCGGGCATGGCGCTCTGTTGGATGGGCGGCTGAAGCGGCGGCGGTGGTGGAGGGGCTTCGATCGTCGTCGGCGGTTGTGCCGGAGGCGGGGGTGGAGGCTCCGGCGCCGGCGGCACGGTGATGGTGCCGTTGTCGAGTTGCGGCCGCGGCGTGTCGATCGACGGGCCCGGATACTGGGTGGTCCGAAAGTCCTCCGTGTCCGGACTCGTGATCGAGGGGCGGTCGGACGCACGCATCGCGCTGTAGATCATCCAGCCGGCGACCAAGGCGGCGCCGGCCGGAACCACAACCTTCAGGAAGATTCCGACCCGCGAGGCGCGTGCCGCGACCACGCTGCCGGCGGCCTCTTCAGCCAGAGCCCGGTACTCGTTAGGAGATGGCATTGCGGGTCCTCGCCGGGCGCGGCTTCGGGCCACCGATGCGCTGTGGCGCATGAGGTTCCAGACCCGTCGGCTCGTTCACATTGTTGAGGCGCATGTTGAAGATGCAGATCGCGTCATCGCCGTTGCGCAGCGTCCACTGGTAATTGACCCGATCGACGACGAGATATTCGCCCTCCCTCCTGAAATTGATCAGGCTCTCGTTGCGCTCGGCGTCGACGACATAGATCGCGGGCGTCTCGCGCGCCGGATCGAAGCGGAAGAAGGTTTTCACGCCATCGTCGAAGATGACGAGCGGTTTGTTGGCGGAGGCGCCCTTGTAGCCATAGGCTGAGTTCACATTCTCCGCCCGCAGGTTGCGGAGATTGGGCTGCGCGGCGCGTTCGTGCGCCTGGGCCATCATGGCGGCGTTGTCGCCCTCCTCATCGGGATAGCGGAAGACGATCGAATAGACCTGCTGCGCGACCGGCCGGAACTCGCCCTTCAGGATGAAGACGTAGGAGCGCTTGTTGGTGAGCACGTTGAGATTGGCGTGGGCCTCCTTCTCGACGGGCTTCACGAAGAGGACGTTGCCCTTCTTGTTGGGCTCGATGCGCCAGGCCAGCGCGTCGCCGGCGCCGAGGGTCTCGATCCGTTCGTCCTCGGCAAAGGTGATCATGGTCGAGGCGCCATAGGACGCCTGCACCGAGACGACCTCATCCTTGTGATACCAGACATAGCGGATGCGGCTGTCGCGGGGGCCCGCACGTGGACTGAGTTCCGCTGCGGCCGGGAGGGCGAAGGCGACGGCCTGTATGATGAGAACCGCAAGCGCACTGATGCGCGCGAGGATTGTCATGGCCTGCCCCCTTCGGGCGAAACCGTCTCCTGGTCGCGCCGGTATTCGAGGACCTGGAAGCCGAGCGGGTTCTGGAAACGATATTCGTTGCGGGCGGGCGCCGCGGTGTAGCGGAAGCGGATCAGCGACACCCAGTGCCGGGTGACGATGTTCGTCTGGGATTTCTCCTCGGTCGAGAATCTGACGAGCGCGGTGCGCTGGTTCGGGAAGGTGACCGATTTGACGTTGACCGCGACGATCGTGTTCGAGCCGAGGATCTTGATCGGGTTCTGCGGATTGGCGGGGCTATAGAGCTCGACGAGCTCGCGCGAGGCGTCGCCCAATGAGAGGAGCTGAGCCAGGTCGAAATTGTCCTTGAGCGCCTTCGGATCATAGGTCTCGCGCGCCTTCACATAACGCACGAGATCGAAGGTCGCGATCGCCTCATCCTGCTGCAGCGGTCCTTCGGCCATCGGCCGCTTCACCTCGACGAAGCCCGTCGAGCGGTCGACCACGACCATATAGGGCTCATAGGTCTTGAGCGGCAGCGCTAAGACCAGGGCTCCAAGGGCAGCGACCGCGATCACCGACATGATGAGCGCGATCGTCCAGGCGATCGAGCGGGACCAGCGGTTGCGGCGGGCGATGTCGTTTTCCCAGATCGCTGCGTCGGTGTAATACGGCAAGGGCGGCGTCCTGCCCTGGGCGGCTCCCGCCGCCTCACTCACCATGTCCGTCATGCCTGTCCCTGACCGCTATGCGGTTTCTGTGAGTTTCTTCGCCAGGCGCTTGTAGTCAGCGCTCTGCTCGAACTCCCGTTGCGTGTACTGGAGACGCGCGCGTGCCCGCCCCGCATTGCGCTCTCCGGGCGTGGTCCAACCCGTTCGATCGAGCAGCTTTCTCCCGATCGCGCTGCCGCCCATGGCGGCGCCAAAGGCACCGATCCGCGAGTACATGCCGCCAAAGCGGGGCGACTGGACCGCGATGCCGCCGGCGATCGAGGCGGCAACCATCGTGATCTGCGAGAGCAGCAAGATGCCGATCACGCAGATGACCACGAGGGGCGCAGCTTCGGTGAAGCTCGTCGCCACCTTCGCGTTCGCCTGGTTGACCGCGTCGAAATAGCTCTGGCTGATCGAGATGAAGAAGGCGCAGAAGCCATAGACGAGGATCTGCACGCAAACATATTGCACGATCGAGGACGCCCAGCCCGAAAAGAACCGGCTCGTGTAGCCGAACAGCAGGAGGACGATGAAGATCGGGGCGAGTGCCAGCAGCAGCCAGAGGAAGATCTTGGCGAGAATGATCAGGAACAGGGCGTAGCCGACCAGCAGTGCTCCGAAAATCAGGATGACCGCGCCGAGAACATAGCCGCCGAAATTGAGCACGCCGAGATTCTTGATGAAGCTGGTCGTCGAGCCCGCGAGCGAGTCCCACATGTTCTGGAGCCCGGTCTGCACGCCGTTGACCGAGTTGAGCCCGGCCGAGGTCCCGGTGACGTTGGCGCTCACGCTCGTCAGCATCGCGTTGCCGATGGCTGAGGGACCCTCGTTCAGCATCTGATAGGCGAAGCTCTGAAAATCGTTCCAGCTTGTCGCCAGCGCATAGATCGCGAAGGCGCGCAGCAGCCGGAACGTGATCTCGGCTGGATTGCCCTGCGCGGTTCCCGACCAGATGCCGTAGGCCCAGACGATTACATAGAGCGTCAGGAGCAGCCCTGCGACGCCGACCTGTCCACCACCCGTCAGGGCGGAGGCGAGATTCTGATAGGCCTGGGCGACGAAATTGTTGCCGAAGCGGTCGACGGTCGAGAGCAGCGTCGTGATGTTGAAATTCATGCGCCGCGGCTCCGTGCTAACGCGCCGGAACCGCGTTGACGGGCTGCATCGGACCGCATTCGTCGGAGGCGGCGGAAGACACGGCTCCGAGCGATGAAAACGCCATCGGCACGATCGGCGGGCCTTCGTCGCGCGAGCACGGCGCCTTGAGCGGCTTCACCGCGCACCCGCCGATGAGCGCGGTCAGGACGCCGGCCGCGATGAGGCGCCCTCCCCTCATCGCCCCGCCTTGTACTCGAGCGCGCGGGTTGCCTGCGAGATCATGGTCATGCGGTCGATGTTGGGCTGGTTGGCCGCGGCCGTCGCCGTGTTCACCGCGCCGATCAGCTCGTTCACGGTGATGCCGGTTTGCACCATGATCTGGCTGTTCTGGTCGACGCTGCCCTTGAGGTCCTGTGCCTGTCCGATCATGCCCGCCCCCTGCTTGAAGGCGCCGCTGCGGGTCTGCACACCCGATTGCGTGGAGTCGACGAGGCCCGTGATGGTGCCGGCCGTATTGACGAGCTGCGAATAGCTCTTGTCCATGGGGCTGGTCTGGCCGTTGATCAGGCCGGAGATCGTCTTCACGAGCTGCAGGCCGTTGATGAGGCCCGAGACGACGTTCTGCGAGCCGCCGCCCATCCCGGCAAAGGACAGCGATCCCCCTGAGATCACGCTGCCAAGGGAGGGCGCGCCGCCCATCGAGAAGCTGCCGCCACCGAGCGCTATCTGGGAGAGCTGCCCCGCCTGACTGGTACGGTCGCCGGTCACGGCGGCAAGCGTCTTCTGCGTGAACTGCATGATCTGCCGGTCGGCAGCGAGGATGCTATTGGTCGTCGTCGCGATCTCCTGCGCCTTGCGCAGGTTCGCGTTGTCGATCACCGGCGTCTGGGCCGAGGCGGCGGCAGCGAAAAGCACGGCCGCGACGCTCACACACAGGGTCTGGATGGACTTGCGCATCACGATCGCTCCCTTCAGCGAGATTGGTACTGTCGGACCGCGGCCATGAGCTCATCGCTCGACAGCGGCTGTTGCGCGGCATTCGCCCGCGCGGCTTCGCGTTCGATCGCAAAGGAGACATTCCCCGCCGTGTCGTTGTCGCGGCGGGCGACGCAGCCCGACGCCGGCGTCGTCCCGTAGGGCGTCGTCGAGCAGCCCGCGGCTACGCAGGGGCTTGCGGCGGTCCCCTCCCCTGTCATCCCGGCCGGACATAGATTGATCGTCTGTGGCGGCCTAGCCTGTCCACGGGCCGATGTCGGCAGGGTAAAGCCGCGTGTGCCCTGACTGGTCATCGAGGCAGTGGCGAGATTGGGCAGGTTGAAGGCTTGCGTGAGAAACGTCACGCCGTGGATGGTCTCGTTGAAGGTGAGCCCGGTCTGCGTGCGGATCGCGCTGTTGCGGTCCATGGCCTCCATCAGGGTACCGTCCGAGCCGACCTCGCGGCCCATGCGTTCGAAGACCTGGCGGTTCGGCTGAAGCGAGGCCTGCACCGTCTCCATGCCGCCGATGACCTGGCCCGTGCCTTCGCGATCAGCGCGCGGCCCGGCCGTCCAGTCGGTCGCCGGCTGTGCCCCAGTGCTCGTGGACCCGGTCGTCGTCGGCTTGGCGAAAGCCGGCGACGTCTTGATGGTCGGATCGGCCTGATCGAGGGTTGCCGCGCCGCGGCCCGCATCGGGCTTCTGTGTCGGGCTTTTGACCGCATTGTCCTTCTTCGGCTTGGTCACGGAGCAGTTGATGCCCTGCGTAAATGTCTGGGTCTTGCCGGTGATGAGCTTGATCTCGACCTTCTTGGTGGACTCGTCCGTGCGCCGGTCGAGGATTGCCCCGTCATTCACGGGCACCGCAGCAAGGGTAGGGCCCGCGATCCCCGTTGCCAGCAGCATGAAGGCGAATGTCTGGAGCCGCATGATCAGTCCCTTCCCATGAAGACCGGCAGCCAGGCCTGCGGATCGTCACCGACGCGGGCGCGCAGCGCGTCGAGCTCGGCGACCGTCTCGGTGCGGCCCGACAGCACCTTGATCAGCTCCGGCATGCCCCGGAGATTGAGGCGCGCGATCACGCTGTCCTGGTCATGCTTGATCAGGAAGGAACGCGATTCCGCTGGCGTCGTCCGGATCCAGCGCACCTCGCGGGCCGAGAGGCGGAAGGCGCCGCCATAGGATGCCTCGTCGGCCTTCGGGTTCGGGAAGAAGATGTTCGTTGCCGATTGCTCGATGAGCGTGTGCGCGAGCTTGGAGTTCACGATATCGGCTGCCGATTGCGTGCCGAAGCCGATGACCCCGTTCTGCTTGCGGATGGTCTTCAGCTTGTCCTTGATGAAGTAACTGAAGACCTCGTCATCGAGGAGCCGCCAGCCCTCGTCGAGGAAGATCATCACCGGCTGGCCGTCCAGCAGCTCGTCGAGCCGGTGGAAGATGTACATCAGCGCCGCCGTGCGGTTGACGGGATCGTCGAGCACGCTGGTCATGTCGAAGCCGAAGATCGACGCCATCGAGAACGTGTCCTCGGTATTGTTGAACAGCCATCCGCGCTGGTCCTCGCGGATCCAGGGCTGCAGCCTGGCATAGAGATCGTCGTCGCCGGCCCGCATCGCGCCGCGCAGCAGCTCGGCGAACTCGTCGAGCGTCCGCCCTTCAGGCGGCGCCGTCAGGACTTGCGTGATCGCGTTGCGGATCACCTGCTCCTCGCGGGTCGAATGACCGATGCCGTCGGCGCGTCGGAGCATGAAGCTGAAGAGCTGGAACAGGAATTCGCGGTTCGAACCATTGTCGGAGAGCCGCAATGGATTGAATCCGGTCGGCTCGCCGGCACGCAGGACCTCGTATTGCCCGCCGAGCGCGCGCACGAAGATCTCCAGGCCGCGGTCCTTGTCGACCAGCACCAGCTTCGGCCGCGGCCGCACGCGCTGGGCCTGGGCTGAGATGAAGCCAAGGAACACGGTCTTGCCCGAGCCTGACGGCCCCGTGACCGTGAAATTACCGAGATCACGGACGTGGAAGTTGAAGAAATATGCGGTCTGTGATGTCGTCTCGAGAACCGAGATCGGCGTGCCCCAATGCGTCCCGCTCGCCTGTCCGCTTGGATAGTTATGGAGCGAGGAGAACCCGGCCATGTTCTTCGATGAGATCATGGAGGAGCGCGCGATATAGGAGGCATTGCCGGGAAGCTGCGCCCAGAAGGCCGGCTCGCAGTTCAGGTCCTCGCGCACCCAGATCGCCGAGACATCCGTCAGCGCCGTGCCGCAATCGGTGACGCATTTCGTCACCTCGTCCATGTCGCGGCCGAGGCAGAGCACGCTGAGATGGTGGTGGCCGTAGATCGATTCCGACGAGAGAAGCTCGTCGCGTGCATCCGAGATGTGCTCGGCAATGACGGAGCCGGCCTCGTCCGACATCTCGATCTGCCGGCCGACGCGGTCGATCTGCGTCATCGCGATCGGCTTGTCGATGATGGCGAAGGACTGCGTGACGATGAACTCGTGCGGCACCCGCAGCATCGGGTTGAGCATCCCCGGGCCGGTCAGCGCCGGATATTCGCTGACGGATAGCATCGCCCCGAAGCGGGTTTCGTCCGGCGAGGCGCCGCGGATCTCGACGGCGTTGCGGCCGAAGAACAGTCGTTTCATCGACAGGGCATCAGCGAGCTTCATGCGCGGCAGCGCCATCGGGCGCGGCATGCCGCCATTCACAAGCTGGACGAGGAATTCCAGCGGCTCCGAATGCCAGACGCCGCCGCGCTCGACGACCCGCAGGACCCGAGCGCCGTAGGCCTGCAGGGTCTCGCGCATGGCCGTCATCACGTCGGACAATTCGTTGACGGCTTGCTCCTCACTGAGCGAGCGGCCGTCCGCGTCGTGGCGCCCGAACAGCTTGCGCAACACGACATCGACCGTGCCGACACTGCCCTGGAGTTCTCGCCGGACGACGGTGAGATAGATGTCGTTCACGAACATCCGCCGCTGGCGCAGGCCGGCGGTGTAACGTTCGTCGAGCTCGCGGCAGAAATCGTTGTCGAAGGTCGAGGCGATCGAAGGCTTCACCTCGCGCCGGACGATATGGGTGTAGAGCGCGTAGCGCGACGAGCCCAGCGCCCGCAGGAGATCGTTGCAGCCGAGCAGTCGTGAATTGACCTCGCTGATATCGGCCGTCTCGAAGCAGAAGCCGGAAAGGTGCAGGAACGACATCAGCATGCCGTCATCCGTGCGGATGGCCTCATCCGAGACGTGCCGCGAATAGGGAATATGCGCGGCGACCGGGTTTTCGCGCCGCGACACCGCTCCAAAGCTCAGTTCGTCACGCAGTGCGCGCGCAATCACCATCGCTACACCCTGTAGCTCGTGGCGCCCCAGAACCCCGTGCTTCGGGGCGGGACCTTGCGACCGCGGATCAGCATGATCTCGAAGATCGCCGGATCGCGTACGATCATGATCCGGCCGATCGCGTAGAGCGGCAGGATGGTCAGCAGCATCAGGAGGTTTTTCGTCACGAGGAAGATGACGGCTGAAACCACGCCGATCAGCATGAAAAACTGATAGGGCACGCCAAGTAGGCTCGGCGGCCGGGTCAGTCCCTTCACCAGTGGGGTGATCAACGGCTGGTCGACATCCTCGGCCATGCGATCACCTGCCGACGGCCGATTGGAAGAACTGGACGATCTGGGCCGATCCGAAGACGAGCACGATGCCGAAGATGACGGATCCGGCAAAACCCCAGGTCAGGCGTCCGACGAAGGCCATGAGTCCGCAGGCGATGACGGCGAGCACCGCGAGCGATGTCGAGATCGGCCCGGTCAACGTGTTGACGAGTGTCTGCAGGGTGCTCTGGACAGGCTGAAGCTGACCGCCGCCGCTCTGTGCCAGAGCCGGCGCTGCCAGGGTCATAACCACGGCGCCTGCCAACGCGGTCCGTCCGATCCAGCCCTCAAGCCTCATGGTCTTGCTCTCCTTCAGTCGAAATTCTGGACGAAGCCGCCCTGCCAACCCTCGGCCTGACGGCGCGCGCCGGCCCGGGCCGGCGGGGTCGTTCTCGGCAGGCTTCCGGTGGGTTCGCCGGTGGACTCGTTGCGTCCGCGCCTGGGTGCGGGCCCGAAGGCGTCGGTCCGGCTGTTAAGGGCGGGCCACTGATAGAAGTCGTTCAGCACCGCCGCGACGAAGCCGACGGTCTCGTTGATCGGCGGTACACCACCCGCCTCGAGGACGGCCGGCTCGCCGGCGTTGTAGGCGGCAAGCACATAGACCGGATTGCGGTATTTCGCGGTCAGTTCACGCAGGAAGGCGATGCCGCCGCGCACATTGTCTTTCGGATCGCAGATGTCGACGCCGTAGGCCTGGGCGGTCGCCGGCATGAGCTGCATCAGCCCATAGGCGCCCTTCCCTGAGAGGCTCGCCGAATTGAACTGGCTTTCGGCCTGCGCGACCGCCAGCACGAACTCGGGCATGAACTGCTCTTCGCGCGCCGTTGTCTCGACCAGACGTCTTGCCTCCTCCCGGCTGAGAGCAACGCGCTCCGCGCAGGGCGATGCTATGGTTTTCGCGACATCCGGATCAGCGCGGGCGCCCTCCCCGATCCGCTGCACGGGCTCGGCCGAGCCGGCGCCTCCCGGGACGATCCGCCCTTCCGGATCGACCGAGGCAGACCTGACCGCGGGGCGCTCGGCCGGCGCCGGAAGACGCTCCTGGCGCTTGGCCGGGACAGGGCTGTTTGCGTCCGATTGCTGCGCCGAAGAGGCACTTGCGGCAGCGAGAAGCGTGATCCCTGCCAGCGCCGTTCTGCGTCGGGCGCTCATTTCGGTTTGCTCCGCATCATGCTCTACGCTTAATATATTGAGCGAGATGCAGGCAACCAAAAATCACGGAGCGATCACATGAAGCGCTGGAATCTGTTCGCGACGCTCGCAATTCTGCCGACGCTCACGGCGATTTCGCCTGCGCCCGCCCGGGCCGATACCTTCGGCTGTACCGTGCTTCTTTGCATGCTGAATCCGCAAGGATGGGCGTCGGTGCCCTACTGCGTTCCGCCGGTCCAGAAGGCCCTCGCCCTTGCGGCGAGCCGCCGTTCCTGGCCGCAATGTCCGGAGGCCAACATGTCGGCGCACCCCGACAAGGCGGGCGAATCCACCGACATCCTGGGCCAAGACGGCACGACGCGCGTGCCGCTTCGCAACTCTCCTGCGCCGTGATCCGTAGCGTCGCCCTTGCGCTCGCCGTCTCCATCGCCGGCAACGCCCCTGCGCAAGAGCCCGCGAAGCCCAATCCCTGGTTCGCGGTCCCGAAAGGCGCGGTCTTCACGACCGGCGACACCTGGACCTATGCCGGCGAAACCCATCGACTCTACGGCGTCCAGGCCTGCCTGCGCGGCACCCACTTCACCAATCCCAGCGGTGCCCGGATCGATTGCGGCGAGGCGAGCCTGACGATGCTCGTCTCGCTCGTCCGCGACCTTAATCCGCTCTGCTATTCGGCAGGGTGGCAGGCCGCCTCGAAGACGCGCTTCGTGATTTGCGTCGCGCAACCCGGCCAGGGCGCGGGCGCCGGCTCACGGATCGATCTCGGCACGGCGCTGATCTCCAGCGGATGGGCGTTTGCCGCCGTAAACCCGGCGGGAGCAGCGGTCCACGAGCCCTACCTGGTCGCCCAGGCCGTCGCCCGGAAGGAGCGCCTCGGCCTCTGGCAGTTTCCCGATATACCGGACCCGAACGCCATCATCCTCCGGCAGATTCGCGAAGGTGCTGGTGCTACTTCGGGCGCTCCCCTCCCCGCTCCGCCTCCAGCTCGATGATGGGCCGGTTCCCGTCGTCCCCTGTGAGCGTTTCGGCACGTCGGTGCATGAGGAAGCCGAGGGCAAGCGCCAGGCCGGAGAGCCCACCGATGAATAGCGTGGCGAACAGACCCGGGTCTCGCCACAGCGTCGCCTCGTCCCAGTTCGCGATCAGCCGGAAACCACCGAAGGCGAGGATCAGGATTGTCGCCACGATGATCCCCAATCGTGGATCGATCGCGAATCGCGTCAGCACAGCTTTCCTCCCTCTGCGGCGTTGCGCGATCTCGCTTGAAGCGCTTCACAAACCGATGTCCGAGGCCAACCGATGACCTTCTCCAAGCCCGTGATCACGGTGATCGTCAGTCTCCTCCTGACGTCGATCGCAGCGGCTGCCGAGATCCGGGGCGTCCCAAAAATCCTCGACGGCGACACCGTCGAGATCGCCCACCAGCGCATCCGAATTTTTGGGATCGACGCGCCGGAGATGGAGCAGCTCTGCCTTGATGCAGCGGCCCAGCGCTCCACCTGCGGCCTCAGTGCCCGCAATGCACTGTCGTCATTCGGCACCCAGCGGTCATGGTCCTGCACGAGCGTCGACGTCGACCAGTACGGCCGACACGTCGCGCGCTGCCAGATCGAAGGACAGGACGTCGGACGCTGGATGGTCGCACAAGGGTGGGCGCTCGCCTTCATCCGCTATTCCTCCGCTTATGTTGAAGACGAGAAAGCAGCTCGCGCCGCCCGACGCGGGCTCTGGAGCGGCGCCTTCATCGCCCCGTGGGACTGGCGATCCCGCAGTACCAACACCGTGATCCATGGTGCCGTCAGCGTTCCGGCCGGTGCGCAGAAGATCCTCCTCAATTCGGTCTCGGAGGCCGGGGCCCCCGCGGGGGCGTGTGCGATCAAGGGAAACTTCAGGGCGGATGGCTCCTGCATCTACCACCAACCAGGTCAGCGCTTTTACGACGCCGTGCACATGAACGGGTCGGATCGAAAGCGATGGTTCTGCACGCCGGCGGAGGCCGAGAAGGCGGGTTGCCGCGCGGCGCGTTGGTAACGCGCGAAGCGGTCGCGGGCTTGCTGCCTTCGTCGCCTAATTTCGATCAATGAACCCCATGATCAACGTCTTCACAAGGCGAATGCCTCGGCGCAGGAGCGCCAAGGCGATGAGTCCCAACACGGCGAAAGCGAAGGCATATCCAAGGCCCGGTATCCAGCGCTCGACGGTGTCGGCGGCGATGCCCATGCCGCTGGCGAACAGAAAGAGCAGCAGCAGAAATCCGAGGATTCCGTCGAAGCTCGGAGCGTCCCCGGACCGGAATCCCTGCTGGTTCATCTCATTATAGGTGTGCGGGTGCCAGCGCTTATCCATCTGATATCGCTCGCAGTTTGACGGAGTTGCGGGAGGCTTTCGTCTCGCTCCCCACCGTTCGATCTCCCTCCTGCTCGGCAGACCCTGTTGCCTGTCTCGCTTAATATATTGATCTAACGCTGCCGAATGCTTTATGCAATGTCTTCGGTCCAACCGGGGCGCGAGCATGCATCTGCCGCTGGTTGTCAGCGGCGCTTCGCACCTGTCCTGCCAGGAACGGTGGCGCGTTCGGTGTCAGCGCAAACCGCGAATGGCGCGAGATGCCCGCGCGCCGGAAACGGAGATCAGCTTGGATGAGGCGATGGCTTCGCTTTCTGTCCGGTCGCCTTGTCCCGCTTCTCCTCGCGACGGGAACGTCCGTCGCGCAAACTCCGTCGGCACCACCGAGCGCGACTGCGGCGCCGCAGTCGCCGGACCTCTACTCGCCGCAGTCGACAACCGCGACGGTTCCTATGCGCGTCGAAGTCGTGACGAGCACGACCTTCCGCGACGTTGAAACCAGGCAGCTCTATCGCCTCTATGGCGTCGACGCCTGCGAATCTAACCAAACGGCCGCTCTCGGCAAGCAGACCTGGCCCTGCGGGATCGTCGCAACCGCCTGGCTCGTCAACGTCACCCTCAACCGGTGGGTGGCCTGCACGCCCATCCGGCAGAGCGAGTCCCTGAAGCTTGGGCGGTGTGCGACCGGCGAGATTCCGGATCTGGCCGCCGAGATGCTGAAGCTCGGCCACGCGATCACCCTCCCCTCCCCCGAGGACCGGCTGATCCCGACCTACGCCCAGCTCGAGAAGGATGCGCGGGCCGCCTATCGCGGCATTTGGGCGAGTTCGTTTCAGATGCCGTGGACGTTTCGGCAGCAAGCCAGCCCTCCGACCAAACCATGACGGATCCGACCATCATGCGCCGCTACTTTTTGCAGATTGGGACCGCGGCCGCAGCCGTTACGCTGGCGGGCTGTGCCTCGCAGCCGACTAGCGATGCGCAGGTCTCGTCGCCGGCTACCAGCGCCTACCTTACCCCGGAACAGGTCGATCGCGGTGGACAGGAATACGGCTCCGGCTACGAGCGGTTCCCACCTGTCATGACCGCGCGCACCGGCTATCCGACGCAGAACCAGGCCAATGCCGCGCTACGGCTCTCGCGCTGGGGAACGGTGCCGATCCGAACGCTCGTCACGAAAGAGGGCGTCAGGACCATCGCCGTGTCAGCCGATCTCCCTGACGCCCTCGCCCATCGCGTGCGCCTGTTCGCTTGTCGGCCGGGGGCCCTGGACGGCGTGACCGGCCGCGTTCAGACCTATCGCGGCCCCGTCGTCGTCTGCGCCTCCGATCTGATCGGCGCCGATGGCGCGATCCTGGCGCGCGTTCCGCTCAATTTCTACTACTGGCAAGGCGCCTGGCGGGTTCAGGATCCCCGGCCCGGCTACAAGCCGGTGCCATGGGTCGAGAACGAGCCCTCCCCGCCCAAGAGTTCCGGTTGGCTACCCTGGCGGGATCGCTACTGATCCCCAGTCCCTTTCGCCATCGAGACGCCCGCCTAGGCCATGACCGCATCGGGTTCGAACGGCTCGCGGCGAGGCCAGTGACCTCCGCTCACCGACCAGCCCCTCATTCCGGCTCGACAACTGATAGCTCAATATATTAAGCAAAGACGAATTGTGAGGAAGGCCATGCTCGCGCGATCGACTATGGCGCTGGGTGCCGCATTGTTCTCGTCGCCTCCGGGTCTGGCGCAGTTGCCGTTGACGGAGCCCGGCAAATGGCGGCCGGTCGTCTATGCCGATCTCCAGCTTCCGGGCGAAACCGCCCTCCCCTATGCTTCGCTCTGGGCCGACGAGCTCAGGCGTAACAATGATGCCTACAAGGCCAAGGGCGACAGGCGCTTCCTGGTGGCGAACGCCCCAGCTGCCGAGAGTCATGTCGTGATCCGGAGCCCGGAACGGGTGGTCGTCCTGTCGGTGCTGCATACGGTCACAGCCTGCACGACCCTGCGCAGGGACGTGGCCCACGCGACCCTGAAGAGCTGCCCGATGCGGCTCGCGATCTACGAGAACGGGCAGTCGCGCGTTGCCGATGCCGGCAGAGGCTGCTTCATCGAATATGCGGCCAGCCAGGGCGGCTCCGCGCCCGACATGGTGCGCAACGCGGCGCTCGCCGCCTACGACATCGAGAGCCGCACGATCCGCGCCGGCATCGTCTTCCAGGGCCAAGCCGCGGACGAATGCCAGTTCCGCGTGCCCATTCCCCGATCCTGAGGAGGTTCATATGCGATCGTCGTCGAGCCGAACCGAACCTGAGGATCCACTGTGCCGCGGCTCGTCGCGTTGCGGTCAAGGCAACCCTGCGGGCGCGCTGCGCGCGGCCTTGACCGCTGCGCCGCTCCGCGGCCGGGCCGTGGCCTCAGGTTCTCGGAGGTTCGCCATGACGACCAGCATCGCATTCGCGCTCAGCATCGGCCTGGGCGCTGCTTCATACGCCCTCGACATCCACGAGTTGCGCCCGGGCTCCTATGTCCAGCGGCCGGCTTCCTGCAGTGCTCTCGGAGGCGCCGGGACCATGACCTTCGATGGACGCAATTTCTCGGGCCACTATCAGATGTGCCGAACCGATCCGCTCGACGGGTCGCGCGTTCGCAACACCTGCATTGAGGCACAGGGGGCCAATCGGCCCGATCCCAAGGAGATCGACACCGACCCGGACCGGACGGTCGTCGAAGCGACGGTCACGGTGCAATCGCAGACATCCTTCACGATGTCCGGCAAGCAATTCCAGTTCTGCGGAGAGTGAGATGCATCGGCCTCTCGTGACCGCGGCACTGACACTGCTCGCGACCGTGTCTTTCGCGAGTACCTGTCCTCAAGGGGATGAGATGCTCAAGAATAACACGCCTCTGGCATCCCTCTGTCCGAATGGATTCACCTCGCAATCCGGCGGCGACATCGCGACGGCGATGGATCGGCAGAAGAACAACGTCTCGATGGTCTACGCATCCGCGCAGAACATGGGTGTTCCGCCCGAGCTTGCTCTGGCCGTCAGCTATCATGAAGCGGTCGGGTTCAATTCCTGCGCCGGCTCGGATACCGGCGTCAAAGGGCCGATGCAACTCACGAAGCGGACTGGCCGATTCTACGGCTACGATCGCGACATCAACGAGCAGAATATCAATGGCGGCATGAAGGTCCTGAAAACCGCCTACGACACATGCGGGATGGACTATGCCTGCC
Organism: Allobosea eneae; assembly: GCF_042657265.1. NCBI lineage: Bacteria > Pseudomonadati > Pseudomonadota > Alphaproteobacteria > Hyphomicrobiales > Alloboseaceae > Allobosea > Allobosea eneae. The sequence continues at coordinate 907 of NZ_JBHSLW010000047.1, read as the reverse complement.
TTTCGGCCAACTACAACGGCTCACCCCGGCCGGGCGAGCAGGCCGGGTGGGCGCGTGGCGTCGGGGCCGCTCATCAGAAATTGCTCAATACGCCGAGCCTGATGGCGAAGGCGTGCAGCGGAGCCCAGTCTGCAGCCTGTGTTAGTCCCGGCGACTTTCCCAACCCCGGCACGAGTCCCAGCCTGGTTGCAGGATCTGCTGCGCCCGCGGGAAATGCGGGGCTGGCGGGCATCGTCCCGCAACCTATGGATACCGACATCGTCGTTGGATCGCGGATGGCGGAGCGCCGGTCGGGCAGCGCTCTCACCCGGGGCTGATCTATTCGTCAGGCGGTTCAGCCTTCGAAACAGAACGCTGCGACTGCTGGGGGGCTTGATCGTCGTCGAAGCGCTCGTCCGAATATTCGTGGGACAAGAGCTGATCGATCTCGTCGGCCGAGAGGCCGTATGACTGCGCCCCGCTGCTGACGGTTTCGTCACGAATGCCAAGGAGGCTCCAAACAGAAACCTCATACGAAGCCGCCAGGGTGAGCAATGTCGCGAAGCTTGGATTCCCTTTTCCATTGCGCAGCAGCGCTAACGTCCGACGCGAAATCCCGGACTTCTCGGCAAAGGCCGCATAGCTGGGAAAAGAGCGCTCAATCTGCCGAAGCCGCAATGCAAGCACACTATTTAGCCACCTATCGGTCGTATCGGCAGGCTTTCTCCCAGGCATCGTCATAGAGCCTCGACTTTTGATCAGGCTCAATAAATTAACCCGGGGAAACGAACCGAGTCGAGACGTAAGGGGGCTGTTCACGCAACTAATGTAAGCGCGTAGCTGGAACCGTTCAGTTCTTGAAGTTCCAAGGCATGAGCTGGTCGATCTGAGAGATGGGCCAGCGATTGGCGATGCGTTCGAGGGTCTG
>NZ_JBHSLW010000046.1:0-1361 GCF_042657265.1 Allobosea eneae | reverse complement strand
GGTCGTGTCCCATGGCGTGGTGTAGCTGAGGGTGGTCATCGGCGATTGCCGGTTAGGTTTGGGTTGGGAACGCAAACCCTGAACCGAGAGATCCCCGATGACCGACGAGATGATGAACCTGCGCGGGCTGCTGGAGAAGAGCCCTGACGCCGATCTTCTGCGCGAGATGATCGGCTTTGCCGCCCAGCGTCTGATGGAGCTGGAGGTCGGCGGCCTGACCGGTGCCGGCTTCGGCGAGAAGAGCGCTGATCGGCTGGCGCAGCGCAACGGCTATCGCGACCGGGACTGGGAGACACGCGCCGGCACGGTCGAGCTGCGCATCCCCAAGCTGCGCAAGGGCTCCTACTTTCCGGGCTTTCTTGAACCGCGCCGCATGGCGGAGAAGGCGCTGACGGCGGTGATCCAGGAGGCCTACATCCAGGGCATCTCGACCCGCTCGGTCGACCACCTGGTCAAGGCGATGGGCATGAGCGGCATCTCCAAGAGCCAGGTGTCGCGGCTCTGCGAGGAGATCGACGCGCGCGTGCAGGCCTTCCTCGACCGCCCCATTGAAGGCGACTGGCCTTATCTCTGGATCGACGCGACCTATGTGAAGGTGCGCCAGGCCGGCCGGATCGTCTCGGTGGCAGTGATCGTCGCCGTCGGCGTCAACAGCGACGGCCGCCGCGAGGTCCTGGGCATGGATATCGGCCCGTCCGAAGCCGAGACCTTCTGGACGGCCTTCCTGCGCAAGCTGGCGCGGCGTGGCCTGCGCGGCGTGAAGCTCGTCGTCTCCGACAGCCATGAGGGCATCAAGGCGGCGGTCTCGAAGGTCTTCACCGCGACCTGGCAGCGCTGCCGGGTTCACTTCATGCGCAATGCCCTGGCCCATGCCGGCCGCAGCGGGCGGCGCGTTGTCTGCGCCTTCATCGCCACCGCCTTCGCCCAGGACGACGCCACAGCTGCCAGCCAGCAATGGCGCAGGGTCGCCGATCAGCTCAGGCCGACCGTCCCCAAGCTCGCCGCCCTGATGGACACGGCCGAAACCGACGTGCTGGCTTACATGACCTTCCCGACGCAGCACCGCGCCAAGCTGCATTCGACGAATCCGCTGGAGCGTCTCAACGGCGAGATCAAGCGCCGCACCCAGGTCGTCGGCATCTTTCCCAACGAGGCCGCCATCACAAGGCTCGTCGGCGCCATCCTGCTCGAACAGAATGACGAATGGGCCGTTCAGCGCGCCCGCTACATCACGCTGGAAAGCATCGCGCCGATCAGCGATGATCCCATCGTCAGCCTGCCAGCCGTGGCCGCCTGACCAGCCCGGCCAAGCCGGCAGCGTGGTGGCCCTCGGGAGCTACACCACCATCAGGGACACGACC
>NZ_JBHSLW010000045.1:0-18179 GCF_042657265.1 Allobosea eneae | reverse complement strand
CCCTGGCCGGATAATTCTCGGAATCCCGACCGGTTAATTCTCGGAACAGTGGCCGGTTAATTATTGGATTACCCGGCCGGTCGCGTCGGAATCTGCAGCCTGTTGTTCAGGGCCGCGGCCGAGACGCTCGCCACCATCGCCATCGATCCCCGGCATCTCGGCGTCCGCATCGGCTTCACCAGCGTCCTGCACACATGGGGATCGGCGATGACCCATCATCCCCATCTCCACATCATCGCGCCCGGCGGCGGCCTCTCGCCGGACGGCGCTCGCTGGATCTCATGCCGGCCCGGCTTCTTCCTGCCCGTGCGCGTGCTCTCGCGCCTGTTCCGCAGACTCTTCCTCGAAGGCCTATCCGCCCTGCATGCGGCCGGGAGGCTCGCCTTCCATGGTGATCTCACCGATCTGGCCAGACCCGACGCCTTCGCCGCCATGCTGGCACCACTGCGCCGGGCCGACTGGGTCGTTTACGCCAAGCGCCCCTTTGGAGGCCCTGAGGCGGTGCTTGCCTATCTCGCCCGCTACACCCACCGCGTCGCCATCGCCAACAGCCGCATCATTGCCATGGATCGGCACGGGGTCACGTTCCGCTGGAAGGACTATCGCGCCCACTCGGCCGGGAAGATCTCGCGCAAGACCATGACGCTGACGGCCCCCGAGTTCATCCGCCGCTTCCTGCTCCACGTCCTGCCCGACGGCTTCCACCGCATCCGCCACTACGGCCTGCTCGCCTCCAGCCGCCGCGCCGAGACCATCGCCCGCATCAGGCAGATCATCGCAGCGGCAACGCCGGCCACGACGACGGCAGATCGTGAAGCAGAGATCTCGGCCGAACGATCTGATCCGGTCGATGAGCGGAGGCCACCTTGCCCCTGCTGCGGCGGTCGCATGATCCTCGTCGAGCGCTTCGCGCCGGGCTCGGCCCCGCGCACCATCCTCGCCGTCAGGATCGATACCTCATGACGATGAAGCCCTTGCGATACCCGGACAGACCCGCGCCGATCTCGGCCAGAGAGCGGCCGATCCCGTTCGGCCCGATCGCGGAAATGGACCTTGCTGCGATCGCGGATCCCGCCCAGACGCACCAAACTTCAGGCTTCCGGGCATCCCGGTTGGAGCATTGCGCCGCCGACCCGCGCCTCGCACTAACCCGCAGACCAGGCGGCGCCGCGAAATCCCCATAGCCCACGGCCTCGGGCCGCGGCTTCCTCCCCTGGAGGCTTTCGGACGCCGGCCCTCAGCCCGGTCCGAACCCGCTCGCACGGGCCGCCATCCGAAACCCTTCACAGGAGCCGACATTGGGAGCTTGCTGGATACCAGACATTCCGCACCGCAATTGTCTTCGCGGCTGCGGCACAGCATCATGATGAAGCTGAACCGCATCGCAGGTGGTTGGACCATATGGCGACGACTCCGGGCCTGTATCTGAAATGGCGCGCTTTTCGGGAGCTCGTCGGCATGCCGATGCCCGAGGCGGAGATTGCTTTTCGGCTGTTCGGCGAGACGAAATGGGAGAGCAGCGCGCCGAAATTTTCGAAGCTGCTTTACGGCGATTACGGCTTCTCCCTCGATACCGCCACCGAACTCGCCGAGATCGTCAACAAGCGTCTCGACGTCAGCCTGCGGGCGCGTGGGCTGCCCGGATTGACGGAGCCGCTGGCTCCATCCGAGTTCACACTCCCGCTCTACGACTTCATCCGCCGCATCCAGTCGGCAGCACGGATCGAGGACGGCGAAACGCTCGACCGCGCGCAGGACGCGCTGCTCGGCGACTTGGCGCCGGGGGGCAATCCGCAGGGACCGGTGCGGCTCGTCATCGAGAAATTCGCGTCTGATCGCAGCTTCGACGGCTTTTTGCCGTCCGGCGGCGACGGACCCGTGGTCTTCGAGGCGGGCCGGCACAAGGGCCGCATCGCGGTGCAAGGCATCGACCGCGAGCCCGCCATGGCCTTTACGCTGCTTGCGCGCGACACGCGCCCGATCGGGCACAGATGCTGGGAACTGAGCTGGGCCGAAACGATCCTGTGGTTGCCGTCCCCGTCTCGCCCACGCCTTGTCGAGGGAAAGCTGCTGCTGATGCCTGAAGCGGCGCCCGTGCAGCCCAAGCCCGGACGGTTCCTGGCGACCACGGCGCTGCTCTGGGATACCGACAGTCGCAGACTGCTCGATCCGCGAGGGGTGGATGCGGAGCCGGGCGCGCTCGACGAGGAGGAGACCGCCCGGTTCCTGACCAATCTGCGACGCCTGCAGCGGCGCAATGCGCACCTCGTGACGGTGTCGAGCGCCGAGTACATCGTGACCGTCTGACGGAGCGTCGCCGATGCGCAGCCGCTGGTTCGATCTGTCGGGCGACGCCGGCACCTCCCCGGCGAGCGCGGGCGAAGCCGATGCGATACCGGTTTCGAACACCGCAACCCCGCGGGTCGACGGACCTTCCAAGTCTGGCCCGGAGCAGCGCTTCGCCCTGTTGATCGGCAATGCCGCCTATGCCTCGGCCGCGCTCGCCAATCCGGTGCGGGATGTGCGCCTGCTGGGCTGGACGCTCGAAGGGATGGGCTTCTCCGTGCGGCGCGTCGAGAACGCCACGCTGGCGGCGATGCAGGACGCGGTGATCGCCTTCGGAGAAGAGCTCGACGCCGCAGGTGCGAACGCGATCGCGCTACTCTATTTCGCGGGACATGGCGTGCAGCACGAGGGCAGCAACTTCCTGCTGCCGATCGATGCGCGCATCCCGGCGCCGCATTATCTCGCGACCCGGTCGCTGCCGCTCGACGTCGCGGTGGCGCAGCTTGCCCGCCGACCGCGCCGCGCCACCATCGTCGCGATCGACGCCTGCCGCGACGAGGTCGTGGCAGACATGTCCGCGGATGCTGCGGGCGTCACGGCCGGGCTCGCGCGCGCCAAGCTGCCGCGCCCCTCGCAGCTCGTCTTCTCGACGGCGGCCCGGGCGCGCGCCGCCGACGGGTGGGGCGACCACAGCCCCTTCGCGCTGGCTTTGTCCGAGGAGTTGCCCGGACTGCTCGTCCCCGGCCGCCGCCTGCAGGACATGATCGACGACGTCGCCACCAAGGTCGGCCTTTGGACGAAGGACGAGCAGACGGTCGCGGTCTATCGCGAAGGCTTCATGCCGCCTTTGTCCCTGACGGAGGCGGACGAGCAGCGGCTACGCGACTGGAGCAAGCGCCCCCCGTTCCGGCTCTCGCGGCGGCAGGCCGTTGAGCGCCTCGCCGCCGGCGTCGCCGCACTTGCCATGGTTGCGGCGGCCGCGCTGTGGTGGACCGCCTATCCCGAGACGCGCACCACCTGGCTGCTGCGCGCAGGCCTGCTGGATAAGGCCGCCTATGACCTGACCTGCGCGCGGCCCTGGGACGGGCCGGCCGACCGCTATGGACTGACGCGCCGCGACTGGTGTCAATCAATCCCCCGCATGCTGGTCGAAAAGGCGGCCGCTCAAGCCGATGGCAAAGAGCAGGTCGCGACCGGTCTCCGTAATGGCGATCCAAAGGCTGTCCTGTTGGCCGCGGGCTGGGCCTCGCAGGATGCCGACGCCCTCCATGGACAAGCGCGGGAAACGAGAGAGCGAGAGGCCTATGCTCTCGCCGAAAGGGCGGCGCAGACCGATCTTCCGCTCGGTGTGATCGCGCCGATGCTGATCGCGCCCTTGCGCTACACGGCCGAAGCCGGCCCGGCGGCTATCGTCCGGTCGCTGCGGGACGCCGAGGCGAAGGGTGTCCTCGTCGCGGCCATTCTCGCGCCGGTCTCGGAGGCGACGCTCCGCAGCGGCGGCATCGGAGGCATTCCGTCCGAGGCGCTGGACGAGGTGGAGGCGGCCTTTCGCAAGGCGGCGGCAGAGGACAGCACCGGCGAGGTCGCCTATTACGCTGCGCAGAATTTCGGCGGCAACGGTCTTTCGCCGGCTCTGTTTTCGCCGGAACGGGAACGTGCCTGGCTGCAGCAAGCGGTCGCTGCCGGGTTTCGGCCCGCCATCGCGGTTATCGTGCGGCGTGCGGAAACCGATCCGGCCTATCGGCTCGAGCCCGAGGAGCGCACGCGCCTGCTCGGCCTTCTGGCGTCACGCGGCGATATCGCCGGCCGCTACTGGCAGGCTCGCCAGCGCATCGGGCGCGAGCACGGCATCGGGCCGGACACGCTTGCGCTCGCGGACGAGGCGGCAAGGGCCGGATTCGAGCCTGCGACACTCGATCTCGCGGATTATTATCTGGGCGATGGGCGAAACCCGCAGCGGGCGCTCGAAATGCTGCGTGCGGCGGCGAAAGCTGGCCAGCCTGAGCCGATCCTGAGGCTGGGCCTCCTCCTCGCGGATGGCCGAACCGGCGCCGACGGACGCGAGATCGTCAGCCCCCAGCAGAAGGAGGCGATGGCGCTCCTCCAGAGGCCTGAGGTCGCGCAGAACCTTCAAGCCGGCTTCACGCTCGCCCGGCTCTATCTCTATGGCGATCCCGCCCTGCGCGATCCGGCCAAGGCCGAGGCTCTGCTACGCGATGTCGCCCGAGCGACGCCGGAACCGTGGATCGGGCTCGATGCGCGCGGTGAACTCGACCGGATCGCGACTGAGCGGACGTTGGAGCGGGTGCTCGATCCTTCGCTCGCCATCACGGCCGGGCGTCCGGATGCCCCCGTGTCTCTGACGCTCGCGATATCTCCGTCCTGCGCCAGCTGCGGTCTGGAGAAGCTGATGCAGGTCGTCGAACCCTTCCTGGCGAGCGGCGACGCACATCTCTCGGTCGTGCCGCTCAGGGCTCCCGGCGACGCGAGCGTCGAGGCCTCGCTTCTTGCGGTCTGCGCCGCCCCCGAGACGCGTTTCGCTCGGTTTCGGAAGCTCGTAGCCGCCGCCGTCCGGTGGGGGAGCGTCCCCGAAGAAGCGGAGCGAAGACGGGCCTTCGCCGAAGTCCTCAGCGAGGGGGACATCCCATCCGTCGACATCGACTCATGCCTTCGGAACGGTGCGGTCCGGGCGGCGCTGCAACGTCAGCACGATGACATCATGCTGGCGACGGGGCTGAAGGCTCAGCCCGTCCTCTTCATCGGCGGTGAAAGACGCGACGAGGCCGATGCGCTGTCCGCGGACGAACTGCGCCGGCTCATCCTCGCCCAGTTGCCGCCGGCGAGGCGCGCCGGACAAGGCGGCCAGACGCCTTAGATCTAAGGTGCCGGTCGCGATGCTCTGCCGGCCGGCCACCGCCCATCGTAGATCCGCTCCACAAAGAGCCTCCACATCACGAAGAAACATAGGAAGCCGGTGAAGAGCATGAGACAGCCGAAGACGATGCCCGGCCAGGCCATCACCAAGCTTGCGACGGTCGCTGCGAGCTCATGAGCGAGCCAGGACGCGGCGAAGCCGGCATCCTGCACGATGTCCCAGTGGTTCTGTGGCGGCCGCGGCTCCGGAAAATCCCGCACGAGCCACGCGACGGAGGGATGATAGCGGGCGCCGGGCTTCTGCCACGGCTCCGGGAAGAGGAAGTCGGTCGCCGCCCTGGCGATCCAGAGGCCCGCCGCCATCGAGATCGCGCCGCAGACGATGAACAGCAGGTTCCCGGTCCAGCCGATTTCCTTCTGCGCGGCGGGGGGCTCGGCCCCGGGGTTCTGCTGAAGATCCATGACGTTCTCCTTCGCGCTGATGATGTCCTGTACCGGGTGGGCCGGTGGCGACCTCTGATCTGTTTTCCGAACATACAGCTTTGATCGCTCGGCGACGATTGCGCCTGCTTGCGCAGGGTTGCGGTTCGCCGTGAGACAGGATTCGCGAGGAAGGGGGTGGCCGCATCCTCTTTGACGCCGCCATGCTCTTTGCCTGCGCCCGCTGAGGCGGCTCGCCAACGGCAAGGCCCGGCAACCGGAAGCAATCGACAGATGCCGGACTGAAGGCGACAGTGAAGGCGAACGTCTTCGATCGACCCGGGGGGACCAATGTCGATCACCACACCAGGACATTTTTCGCTCGGCCGGTCGTTGGCGCGAGCCGGACTGGCGTTGTGCCTCCTCTGCGCGACGGCGCCAGCCAAGAGCGCGGTGCCGCGCCTGAACGGCGCGGGCGGCCTGTCCTGCCGCGTGCTGGACTCCCCCGCCAAGGCGCGTCTGCCGCAGGGGCGCGCCGCCCTGCAATGGAGCTTCGGCTACCTCACCGGCCGCGTCCAGTCGGGCACCGGGGAGCCTCACCGGCGCTTCGCGGGCCCGGACGGGATCGCCGCTGGGATCATCGCCTATTGCCGGGCGCATCCGGAACGACAGGTCGCGGACGCCGCGGCGGATTTCTTCGGGCCTTGACGGCCTCTTTCCCCGTTCGACGCGAAATCTCCGCGCCGGCCGATCGCTTGGTTTTTCAAGTTTTCACAGGGGGTATCGCGATGTCATTGATCACCCGCTTTCGTCTTGCGAGCGCGGCCGTCGCTGCGGCGCTGCTGCTGGCCTTCCCGGCCGCGGCCCAGAACAATCAGTGCTCGATGATGTGCAACGGCATGTACAATGATTGCTACAAGGCCTGTGCCGGATCGAATGACGGCCTCTCGCCCTTTGGAGCGGCGCCCGGCAGCGGTCCCGGCCGGTCCGGTGGCGGCTATGGCGCCATCGCGATCTCCGACAGCGACAAGGGCTCCCTGCGATGGGGAACATCCTATGATTACGAATCTCGCGGCCGCGCGGAGGCCGCGGCGATGCGATCCTGCATGGCCGGAGGGCTTCCGGGCTGCCGGGTGCGGCTCTGGTTCTCCAACGCCTGCGCCGCCCTCGTGACCACGGGCAACGGCCGTTGGTGGACATATTGGCGCGGTTCGCTCGCGGCCGCACGCCGTGCAGCATTGACGGAGTGCGAGCAGGACGGTGAGAGCCGCTGCAAGGTGAGTGAGGCGTTCTGCTCGTCCTAAAAGCACGTCCTCAGGTCAGGCCGGCACAAGCGTCCATGACGACCGGGCACGAACGTGTTCGATGGCAGCGGGAACGGCGCTGGGCGGGGAAATGGAGGTCCGTCCGAGGGAGGCCGCCGGACCGCCTCACTGAATCCCGATATCCTTCGCGACCTGCTCGACGAGCGCGCGCTGGCCCGGTGGCAACGCGTCCTTGAGCCCGGCATAGCGCTTGCTCAGCTCGGCAAAGAGCGCATCGTCCGGCTTCATGCCCGTGAGCGCGAGCGCAGTCCAAAGAGCGGCGTTCGGCAGATCCTTCTGCGGCTCTGGGGTGGGGATGGCGAGCTATCTCGGCATGCGGCTCGGCCAGCAGGTGCTCGGCCTCGCCAAAGGCGCGACCGCCTTCGACCAGCTGCCGTTCCAGACCCGGCCCTTCTACACCGGCAATCCCTGGTTCCTCGCCCCGTCGGTTCTCTACTACCGCTGGCGCGATCGCCTGGCGCGCTGAACCTTCCGATTGGTCACCCCGAATTCTCAGAGTGGACCTTATCGCCAGACCAATTCCGTCAAACTCTGCAGGCGGGGAGAACTGCGAAGGCCGGCCGACAAGGCCGCCCGCGCCGACGCCACCGATGGAAAAGCACCGTCCAGATCAGGAGAACTGACATGCCGCGCCAGCCGATCGTGAAGTCAACAACGGCCCTTGCCCTCGTCATGGGGTTGCTGAGTGCCGCGCCTGCCCTGGCGCAGGAACTGACCGTCGTCTCCTTCGGCGGATCCTATCAGGACGGGCAGAGCAAGGCGCTCTTCCAGCCCGCCGCCAAGGCGCTCGGCATCAAGATCAAGGAAGAAACCTATAGCAGCATCGCCGACCTGCGCCTGAAGGTGAAGGCCGGCGCCGTGACCTGGGACGTCGTCGCCAGCGGCTCCGGCAGCGCGGCGCGGGCGGGCGCCGAAGGCATTCTCGAGAAGCTCGATTACAAGGTCATCGACACCTCCAGCTTCCTGCCCGGTACGGCTCAGGACTATTGCGTCGGCGGCGACGTCTTCTCGACCGTCCTCGCCTGGAACACCAAGACCTATGGCGACAAGGGCCCGCAGAGCTGGGCGGACTTCTGGGACGTCAAGAAATTTCCGGGCAAGCGCTCCTATCGCAAGGGCGTCGCGGGCGCGCTGGAGCCGGCGCTGATGGCCGACGGTGTTCCGGCCGACAAGGTTTACGAGGTGCTCTCGCAACCCGGCGGCATCGAGCGCGCGATCAAGAAGATCCGTGAGCTGAAGCCGCATATCGCGGTCTGGTGGAGCTCCGGCGCGCAGCACGCCCAGCTGATGAAGGACGGCGAGGTCGACATGATCACCGGCTGGAACGGCCGCTTCGACGTCGCCGCCAAGGACGGCGCCAAGGTCGCCTACACCTTCAACCAGGGCCTCGCCGACTATGACTGCTTCGCGATCCCGAAGGGCGCGCCGAACAGGGATCTGGCGATGAAGTTCCTCGCCGAGATCAGCAAGCCGCAATATCAGGCCGAGTTCACCAAATACATCACCTACGGGCCGACCAACAAGAAGGCCTATGAGGGCGGCGCGATCGACGCGGCCTATGCCAAGACCTTGCCGTCGCATCCCGACAATGCCGCCAAGCAGCTGCCGATCGATCTCGACTGGTACATCAAGTTCGAAGCCCAGGCCTCGGCCGCTTACCAGAACATGCTGACCGAATGAGGCCGACCGGCGACCAGGAGCGGCCGCCGCTTGCGGCCGTTGCGGCGGGGGGAGCCGCGACGGCGCTGCCGATCACGGTCCGCCGCCTGAGCAAGGCTTACGGCGCAGTCTCGGTGCTCGACGAGATCGACCTCGATGTCCGGCCGGGCGAGTTCCTGACCCTGCTCGGGCCTTCGGGCTCGGGAAAGACGACGCTGCTGATGGCGATTGCCGGCTTCCTGCGGCCGGACCAGGGCAGCATCCGCTTCGGCGAGCGCGAAGTCGTCAGGCTCGCGCCGCACAAGCGCGAAATCGGCATGGTGTTCCAGAACTATGCGCTGTTCCCGCATATGGACGTCGCCCGCAATGTCGGCTTCCCGCTGCGGCTGCGCCGGGTCGCCGCCGCCGAGATCGCGCGCCGGGTCGAGGCGGCGCTCGAGACGGTCCAGCTCGGCGGCTTCGGCAGCCGGCGGATCGACCAGCTCTCCGGCGGCCAGCGCCAGCGCGTCGCACTGGCCCGGGCGATCGTGTTCGAGCCGCGCATCATCCTGATGGACGAGCCGCTTTCAGCGCTCGACAAGCAGTTGCGCGAGCGCATGCAGATCGAGCTGCGCCAACTCCATGAGCGTCTCGGCACCACCACCGTCTACGTCACGCACGACCAGCGCGAGGCGCTGACCATGTCGGACCGGATCGCGGTCTTGAACCGCGGGCGGATCGCGCGCATCGACACGCCCCGCGCGATTTACGACGAGCCGGGCAGTCGCTTCGTCGCCGAGTTCATTGGCGAATCCTCCTTCATCCGGGCCGAGGTCGCCGACGGCGTCTGCCGTGCGGCCGGCTCGGTTATCCGCGCGCGCCTGCTGCCGGTCGCGCGGGGGCAGTGCACCATGGTGCTGCGGCCGGAGCGGCTGCATCTGCTTGCTGCCGGTGAAGGCGAGGGCATGAATTGCTTCGATGCCCGGGTGACGGGCGCGATCTATCAGGGCGATACGCTGCTGGTGCAGGCCGCGCTCGGCGATGGCAGTCCCGTCGCGCTCAGGCTCGCGACGCGGGGAGGGGCAGCTGCGGCGCCGCCGATCGGCGCCGCCGCGCGGATCGGCGTCGCGGTCGAGGATACCGTGCTGCTGGCCGACGACGACGGAGAGGCACGGTGAGCGCCGACAGCGTGGCCGCCGCCGGTCCGGCCGGGGATTTCCACAAGGCGGCGCTGCGCCGCGACCAGTGGCGCGAGCGCCTCGGCCTCGCCGGCCTCGCGGCACCGGCGCTGCTGCTGGTCATCGTCGCCATGCTGATCCCGATGGCCTGGCTGTTCGGCCTGTCCTTCCGCGACGATGCCGGCGCGCTCAGTCTCGAGCACTACCGGCGCATGCTGGCCGAGCCATCCTATGGCCGAACCTTCCGGACGACCTTCGAGATCAGCCTGGCGACGACCGTCATCTGCATCCTGATCGGCTATCCGCTCGCGTATTTCCTGTCGCAGCTGCCGCGGCGGGCTGCCAATCTCTGCATGATCGCGGTGCTGCTGCCGTTCTGGACCTCGCTCCTGGTGCGCACCTATGCCTGGCTCGTGCTTCTGCAGCGCAGTGGGCTGGTCAACACCTGGGGTATCAAACTCGGGCTCTGGAACGAGCCGCTGCAGCTCGTCCACAATGCCGGCGGGACGCTGATCGGCATGGTCCACATCATGCTGCCCTTTCTGGTGCTGCCGCTCTACGGCACGATGCGCGCCATCGACGGCAATCTGCTGCGGGCCGCCTCGAGCCTCGGCTCGACGCCGGTGCACGGCTTCTGGACGGTGTTCTTCCCGTTGTCGCTGCCCGGGCTCGCCGCCGGCGCCGCGCTCGTCTTCGTGCTCTGCCTCGGCTTCTACGTGACGCCGGCCATGCTCGGTGGCGGCAAGGTCACGATGGTCTCGAACCGCATCGCCAACGACATCGAGCTGTTCTTCAACTGGGGCGCCGCGAGCGCGCTCGGCGTGGTGCTGCTGGCGATCACGCTCGTCGTACTCGTAGCGGCTGCGAAACTGTCGCGCGGCGCCGGGCTCTTCGGATCAGGGCACTGACGATGAGCTGGCTCGACCGTCCCGCAAGCGACACGCAGATCACCCATCGCGCGCGGCTCTGGCTCTATGCGCTCGGCGTCCTGGCGCTGGCCTTCCTCGCCGTACCGACGCTGATCGTCATCCCGATGTCCTTCTCCCATTCGCAATATCTCGAGTTCCCGCCGCGGCAATGGTCGCTGCGCTGGTACGAGGCCTATTTCTCCTCCTCGGGCTGGATGGCGGCGACGGCGACCTCGTTCAAGGCGGGCTTCCTGACGGCGCTGCTGGCGACGCCGCTCGGCGTGCTTGCCGCCTACGGCCTGCACGTCTCGCGAATCCGCTTCTCCGGACTTGCCATACTCGCCCTGCTGACGCCGACCATCGTTCCGGTCATCCTCGCGGGTATCGCGCTGTTCTACGCCTTCGTGCAGCTCAAGATGGTGAATTCGCTCCTCGGAATCGTGCTGGCGCACACCATGCTGGCGGTTCCGATCGTCATGATGATCGTCGGTTCGGCCCTGAAGAGCTTTGACCTCGACCAGGAACGCGTCGCCCGCAGCCTCGGCGCGACGCGCACCCAGGCCTTCCTGCAGGTGACGGTGCCGCAGATCCGCTTCGCCATCGTCACCTCGACGGTACTGTCTTTCCTGACCTCCTTCGACGAGGTGGTGATCGCGCTGTTCATCTCCGGCGGCGACAACTCGACGCTGACGCGCATGATGTTCATGGCCTTGCGCGACCAGATCGATCCGACCATCGCCGCGATCTCGACGATCATGATCGTGATCACCTCGCTGCTGCTGGCGATCTCGCAACTCTTCGGCGCGCGGGACAGTTAGCTGTGAGCGGACGATGGAGCGTCCTTGCATTCGAGAGCAGGCAAGCTCGTCTTGCGCAGCGTTCGGCTCCTTCGGGGCAGGAGCGGATGAACGTCTATTGGAAGGCCCATCCGAAACCATCGCGATCGAAGCCAAGAGCCTGCTCGCTGCAAGGCGGGGAATACCCTTCCCTCAGTGCAGGATCTGGCTGAGGAAGAGCTTGGTGCGCTCGTGCTGCGGGTTCTTGAAGAACTCGTTGGGCTCGTTCATCTCGACGATCTGGCCGGCATCCATGAAGATCACCCGGTCGGCGACCTGGCGCGCGAAACCCATCTCGTGGGTGACGCAGAGCATGGTCATGCCCTCGTCGGCGAGGCTGACCATGGTGTCGAGCACCTCCTTGACCATCTCGGGATCGAGCGCCGAGGTCGGCTCGTCGAACAGCATGATCTTCGGGCTCATGCAGAGCGAGCGGGCGATGGCGACGCGCTGCTGCTGGCCGCCCGAGAGCTGGCCCGGATACTTGGCCGCCTGCTCCGGGATCTTGACGCGGGTGAGATAGTGCATCGCGATCTCCTCGGCGTCCTTCTTCGGCATCTTGCGCACCCAGATCGGCGCCAGCGTCAGGTTCTCCAGGATCGTCAGATGCGGGAACAGGTTGAAGTGCTGGAAGACCATGCCGACATCGCGGCGGATCTCGTCGATCTTCTTGAGGTCGTTGGTGAGCTCCGTGCCGTCGACGATGATCTGGCCCTTCTGATGCTCCTCCAGCCGGTTGATGCAGCGGATCATCGTCGACTTGCCCGAGCCCGACGGGCCGCAGATCACCAGTTTCTCGCCGCGCCCGACCTTCAGGTTGATGTCGCGCAGCACATGGAACTCGCCATACCACTTGTTGACGCCGATCATCTCGACGGCGATCTCGGTATTGAGCGAGGTCGGCTTCAGGGCGGCGGGGCGCGCGGCGCCGGTCGTGGTTTCTGCCATGGCCATGGTCATGATCTCGTTCCTAGCGGGAGGCCGGGCCGCGACGCTCGAGGAAATCGGCGAAGCGGGCGAATGAGAAGGACAGGGCGAAGAAGATCGCACCGATGAAGAGGAAGGTCTCGGCCGCCGGCGACGGCCAGGCCGGGTCGGCGAGGGCCGCCTTGCCCGAGCTGATCAGATCGAAGAGCCCGACCACGAGCACGAGGCTGGTGTTCTTGATCATCACGATGATGGTGTTCGCCAGGGCCGGGATCACCACCCTGATCGCCTGCGGCAGGATGACCAGATACTGGGTGCGCCAGAACGGCAGGCCGAGCGCAGCGGCCGCCTCGTACTGGCCTTTCGGGATGGCCTGCAGGCCGCCGCGGATGACCTCTGCGAGATAGGCCGCCGCAAAGATCGTCAGGGCGACGAGCGCCCTTACGAACTTGTCGGGTAGAAGTGCGTCGGGCAGGAACAGCGGCAGCATGATCGAGGCGACGAAGAGGATCGAGAGCAGCGGCAGTCCGCGCACGGCCTCGATGCTGACCACCGCCCCGATCCTGACGGCCGGCATGGTCGAGCGGCGCGCCAGCGCCAGCAGGATGCCGACCGGGAAGGCGATGCCGATCGCGACGACGGTCAGGATCAGCGTGACAGGCAGGCCGCCCCAGGACGCGGTCGGGACTTCGGCGAGCCCGAAGCCGCCGCCCATCAGCCATACGATCAGCGTGAGCGCCACGACCCAGAGCCCGAGCAGCCGCGGTGTCCAGCTCGCCGGCCTGACCGACCAGCCGAGCAGTGCCAGGATCAGGAGGCTGACCAGAGCGGGCCGCCAACGTTCGTCGATCGGATAGATGCCGAACAGCAGCTGGCCCGATTTGACGTAGATGAAGCTCCAGCAGGCGCCCGACGTCGCCCGGCAAGCGGCAGGGTCCGGGTTGAACAACACCGCATCGAGCACGAGCCAGCTCAACATGGGCGGCACGGTGACGACGAGCAGGGTGTCGAAGACCAGCGTCAAAGCGGCGTTCAGCGGCGAGCCGAAGAGCAGCCCGGCGCTCCGGCGCAAGGTGGCGCGTGTCGGCGCGAGCCAGGCTCTCGTCGGTGCGGGCGCCTCGGGCAGAGGGAGCGAAATCGTCTTCATGGGCTTAGCGTTCCACGATCGCGATGCGGCGGTTGTACCAGTTGGCCGCGCTCGACAGGGTCAGGTTGAGGGCGAGATAGACCCCCAGGATGATGAAGACGCCCTCGATCGAATGGCTGGACTTGCTGATGATGGTGTTCATCACCGCAAAGAAATCCGGATAGCCGACGGCGATCGCAAGCGTCGAATTCTTGACGACGTTGATGTACTGGCTGTTGAGCGGAGGCACGACCACGCGCAGCATCTGCGGTACCACGATCAGGCGCAGGATCTTGGCTCGCGACAGGCCGAGCGAGCGGCCGGCATCCCACTGCCCGCTGCCGACCGACAGGATGCCGCCCCGCACGATCTCGGCGATGAAGCCGGTCGTGTAGATCGTCAGGCCGATCAGGATCGTGCTTAGCTCGGGCGTCAGCTCCAGCCCGCCACGGAAATTCGAGCCGGTGAAGACCGGCCATTCGACCGAGACCGCGATTTCGGCAAGCCAGAGGCCGAGCAGCAGCGCTGCGGCGGCGCCCCAGGCGATTCCGGAACGGAACCGTCGCAGCGGACCTGCAAGCCAGGCGGCGAGTCCCAGCAGCAGAGCGGCGCCGACCAGGACGAGCCCCGTGGCATCCAGTTCGAGGCTGGCGGCCGGGACGACGAAGCCGCGCATCGAGGCGAAGACGCCGGGCAGCGGATTGAGCGCCTCCCCGACCGGCGGAAGCACCTTCCACCACAGCGAGTAGAGGAAGATCAGAAGGACGATCGGCGGCGAATTGCGGGCGATCTCGACCCAGACGCGGCAGGTGCCGGCAGCGAGCGGATTGCTGCTCAGCCGGGTGACGCCGACGATCAGGCCGAGGACCGAAGAGAAGAGGATGACGAGCGCCGAGATGAAGATCGTGTTCGCGAGGCCGACCACGATCGCCCAGTAATAGGGGTCGCGCGACTTGTAGGAGAGGATCGCCTCGGAGATGACGATCCTCGACGGCATCGTCAGGAAATCGAAGCCGATCGGAATGCCGCGAGCCTGCAGGTTCGCGAAGGTCGTGGTGATGAGAAGCGTCGCAAACCCGACAACCGCCGCCACCAGCGCGCTTTGAATGAAGATCGATCTGGTTCTGGCGTCGCTGAGCATGCCATCCTCCCGGTTCCACGACGGTCATTGAAGCGGGGCGTGCGCGTCGCGGTCCCGGCCTCGGATCGAGCCGGATCCGATCAGGTCGTCGCAACCTGATCGGTGAAGCCGCCTCCGGACGATTGATAGAAAGCGCTCGGCCCGCAGGGCAGGCCGAGCGGCGCATCTGCTAGTCCCAGGGGAACGGGTAGTTGAGACCGCCATTCTTCCAGAGCGCGTTCATGCCGCGCTCGACCTTGAGGGGGCTGGCCTTGCCGAGATTGGCGTCCCAGATCTCGGCGTAATTCCCCATCTGCTTGATGACGTTGTAGACCCACTTGTCGTCGAGCCCGAACGGCTTGCCGAAGCCGGGTTCCTGGCCGAGGACGCGCTTGATCTCGGAATTGCCGGCCTTCAGCTTCTCGTCGACATTCTTCGCGGTGATGCCGTGAAGCTCGGCCCAGAGCAGCGCATTGACGGTCCAACGGACGACGTCGAACAGCTGGTCGTCGCCCCGTGCGACGGCGACGCCGTTTGGTTCCGCCGCATGGCCGACCCGGAGGATGTCGTAATCGTCAGGGTTCTTCGCGACCGACGCACGTTGTCCCGCCGCGGCGGTTCCATCGGTGACATAGGAATCGCAGCGGCCGCCGAAGAAGGCATCGCGGGCTTGGATCGTCGAGTCGAAGTAGACCTTCTTCATCGAGATGTTGTGCTCTTCCTCGGTCTCCTCGATCGCCTTCTCGGTCAGGCTGCCGCCGCTCTGCAGGCAGACGGTCTTGCCGTCGAGCTGCTTCGGGCTCGTGATCCTGTCGGCCTTGCGGACGAGCACGCCGTCGGTGTCGTAGAGCGTGATCCAGACGAAGCGAACCACCGCATCGCGCGAATAGGTGATGGTCGAGGTGCGGGAGAGGACGTCGATCTCGCCGGTCTGCAAGGCCGGGAAACGCTGGCCGGCATTGAGCGGGACGAAGCGGATCTTGTCCTTGTCGCCGAGGATGGCCGCGGCGAAGGTCCGGCAGATGTCGGAATCGAAGCCGCGATAATAGCCCTTCTCGTCCGGCCGCGAGAGCCCGGGCACGCCCTGGCTGGCGCCGCAGCTGAGATAGCCGCGCTGCTTGATCTTGTTCACGACGCTTTGCGCGGCAGCATCGCCGATCCCTGCCGTCAGGCCGACGGCGGCAAAGACCGCCCCGGCAAGTGCCATCAACCGTGTCATGGTTCCCTCCGTTCCCTTGTTGTTGGGTTGATTGTCGTCACTCCGCGGCCCGGCCACTGGTGTGGCCGGGCTGTGACCGCGTTGCCTCCGCGAAGGACGCGAAGGCTGTCTCCAGATCGGCAAGGAGGTCCTCGAGGGCCTCGAGCCCGATCGAGAGCCGCCAGACCGGACCGGACGGCAGCCAGTCCAGGCTCGTCCGGCCTTTGCGAGGATCGCTGACCGCGATCAGCGAATGCACGCCGCCCCAGCTCGCCCCCAGCCGGAACAGGCGCATGCGGTGCAGCGCCTCCGCTTGCAGCGGCGCCAGCTCCGGCCGAAGCACGAGCGAGAACACGGCGGCCGAGCCGGCAAAGTCGCGCTTCCAAACCGGGTGGCCGGGGTGGTCCGGTTGGCTCGGATGCAGGATGCGCGAGACCTCGTCCCGGCCGGCGAGCCAGGACATCACCGCCTGCGCCGTCACGGCGGCATGGCGCATGCGCACCGGCATGGTCATCAGGCCGCGCTCGCAGAGCACGCAATCCTCGGGCGAGACGCCGTAGCCGAGGAAACGCGCGGTATCCTTCAGCCGCCGGAACAGGGCTTCGTCGCGGACCGCGAGCGAACCGAGCAGCAGGTCGCCATGGCCGCCGGCATGTTTCGAGAGCGCCTGCATGCTGATGTCGACGCCATGCGCCAGCGGCTTGAACAGCAGGTGCGATGCCCAGGTGTTATCGGCGGCAACGAGCGCGCCGGCCCTGTGCGCCGCCGCGACGATCGCGGGGACATCCTGGACCTCGAAGGTCGCCGAACCCGGCGATTCCACCCAGACCAGTCGCGTCCTCGTGTCGAGCAGCGGTGCGATTTCGGCATCGAGCCGGGGATCATAGGAGGTCGTCTCGATCCCCAGCGGCCCGAGAAAGCGCAGGACCATGTCCCGCGCCGGACCATAGAGGGTCTCCGGCACGAGGACCCGGTCGCCGCCCTGGCACACCGCCATCGTGGCCAAGGTCAGCGCCGCCATGCCCGACGGCACGACAAGGGCGCGCACGCCGCCTTCCAACTGCGCGATGTGGTCCTCGAGCTGGCGGCTGGTAGGCGTGCCGTACAGCCCGTAGCTGAAGCCGTCATAGACGCGTTCGGCCCGTCGCTCGAAGGCTTCGAGGTCGCGGAACACGATGGTCGAGGCGCGCTCGACGGGCATCGCGACCGTCTGGAAGGGCTCCTGCGAGCGCAGTGGTGGGTGAATATGGGAGGTGTCGTCGGCTCGGGTCATACCATTTTCGTAACCAGTCAACCCATTGCCATCTATGGCCATGACGATAGAGTCCATTCGATTTTGATATGGACTGCCGATGAACCTGCGCGATATCGACGTCTTCAACGCGATCATGCTCAGCGGAGGGGCCGGGGCCGCGGCCGCTCTGCTCGACACCTCGCAGCCGGCGATCAGCCGTTCCCTGGCAAAGCTCGAAGCCGAGCTCGGCTTCAGCCTGTTCGACCGGATTCGCGGCCGGCTGGTACCGACGCGTGAAGGTCAGCTCTTCCACGCCGAGGTGAAGGCCAATCTGGTCGGCCTCGACCGCCTCAAGCTGAGAGCGGCACAGATCAAGGAGGTCGGTGCCGGAAGCATCCGCGTCGCCAGCCTCTCGGCGCTCGGCCACGGGCTGGTCCCGCGCGCCATCGCCGCGTTCTCGCGCAAGCATCCGCAGGTGCGGATCAGCTATCAGGTCCGCACCTCCAACGTCGTGCGCGACCTCGTCGCGTCGGGCAGCTTCGATATCGGGCTTGCCGCCGACGAGGTGGACACGAGCGGTGTCCTGCACAGCGTCTTCACGACGCCCCGCGCGGTCTGCGTCATGCCCGAGAACCACCCGCTTGCCGGCCGCGCCGTCATCACTCCCGCGGATATCGGCGAAGAAGGGTTTCTCGCCCTGTCGCCGGAGGACACGGTTCGCCTCGCGATGGATCGCATCTTCGCTGAGGAGGGCATTCATCCGCGCATCCTGGTCGAAACTCCCTATGGCGTGACGATTGCCATCCTCGCGGCCCAGGGGCTCGGGATCGGCCTCGTCAACCCTTTCGTCATCGCCGACAAGATGATCAGCGGCATCGCCGTGCGCCCCTTCGAGCCGGCGATCCATTTTCGCTCGCTGATCCTGCGGCCGCCGGACGGGATCAATTCCCAGCTCGTCTCGGACTTCACCGCAGAGCTCTACGCGGCCAGGAACCAGCTGCTGGGGGATCGCTAGCAGGCTGTTGAAAAACCCGCTCGCCGCAGGGCATTCGGCGTGATTCATTGTCTTCGAAGGGGTTCGGAGATCGGTGCATGCGCGGTGACGACAA
>NZ_JBHSLW010000044.1:0-5324 GCF_042657265.1 Allobosea eneae | reverse complement strand
CCACCATCGCCTCCGCGACGGCCTTCCTCTACGCAGCCGCCGCCATGGTTCTTATCCGCCGCATCGCGCGAGCGTCATGAGTTCCGGGACGGACTCTTAGCGGTGAGCACGACGTCGCGAGCGAAACACCTCAATGGTAGTTCTACTGCTGTCTATTGGCGGACTGCTTTTTCTCACCGCTGAGGTCTTTCGACCATTTTTCTGGCCAAATCTTGACCGCATCAAGCGATCGAAAAGCAAGCACGTGAATTTTTCCGATTGCCGCTGCACCTCCTCCTCGCAGTTCAGCGCAGCGTAGCACCCGCCCACGCTCTCGTCGGCGACGAGACGCGCGTCATTCAGATGTCACGAGCCCAAACTACCAACCTATCACTACAGGTTGACCTCAGGGGTCGAAGGGCACCGGTGGCGAACGCGACAGATATGAAAATGCACGCATGAATACGGGAAGAATTATCATGACGAATACTGCTACGGCCCACGTCGCCTGGAATCAGATCTGGAGCTCGCCGGACAGTCGAGCCGCTTGGGAAACTCCCGCGCCTGACGTTGCCACCTACGCCGTAACTCTGCGGCAGAGCCTCGGGATGCGCCGCGTGCTGGATCTGGGCTGCGGGGTCGGACGCCACGCTCTGATGTTCGCTCGCGCGGGCTTTCAGGTGGCTGCGACCGACATGGCCGAGTCTGGCATCGATGAACTCCGGCGTAAAGCCGCCGAGGAGGAGTTGATGATCGACGCGCGCGTCGCAACGATGATGGAACTGCCGTTTGCTGACGCCTCGTTCGACTACGTGCTCGCCTTCAACGTGATCTATCACGGCGATCCTCGCATCGTCGGCAACGCGGTGTCCGAGATTCGGCGCGTTCTGCGGCCCGGCGGGGTCTACCAGGGGACGATGCTGTCCAAGCGGAACCGACTCTACAACGTCGGGACCGAGATAGCGCCGAACACATTCGTGAACGACGATGACCGCGGGGACGACAAATCGCATCCTCATTTCTATTGCGACGCGGCCGAACTGGTCGTTCTGTTCTCCGGCTTCGAGCTGCTTTCCTTAACGGACGAGGATCACTCGAAAGCTGGTAGTTGGCATTGGCATCTGGTTGCGGAACGTCTGTTGTGAACCTGCCGCGCACCGAAGCAGCCGCGAAAACGGTTGACGTGACTGAGTCGGAGACCGGACAGGGCTGGCGTGCCGTTCGCGGCGCCTTGGAAGAGGAGATCCTGGCGAAACGGTATCCGGCCGGCGAGCGCTTGCCGTCCGAGCAGGAAGTCGCCAATCGCTTCCGCGTCAGCCGAACGACCGTGCGTCGGGCCTTGCTCGCTCTCTCACAGGCCGGGCTGATCCGCATCGTCAACGGAAGCGGCAGTTTTGCGACGATGCGCAGCCATACCTACACCGTCGACAGCAATTCGCGCTTCCGAGACACGCTGGAGGGAGGCGGCGTGCATGTCGCGCGTCGGTGTCTCTCGGCAGATACGATCCTGGCCGATGCCGTCGTCGCAAACATGCTCGACATTGCTCCAGGCACGGAGGTCTCTCGCCTGAGCAGCGTCATGTCCGGTGACGGCGTCCCGCTCGTTCTGTCGACGCGGTACTACCCGAAAGCGTTCTGTCCGGACCTCGTTGCGCTCTACTGCTCGGAACTATCCGTGACCTGCGTCTTCGAGAAGCTTGGCCTTGGCACTCTCGATCGCGTCGCGACGAAGGTATCGGCGAGGCTGCCCACGGAGGAAGAGGCATCTTATCTCGACATGGCTTCGAATGCGGCGGTTCTTCAGATACAGAGCAGGGGACAGATCAAGGGGTTCGGAATAATGGAGTACAATTGCAGCGTCGCGCCCGGCTTTGCGCTGGATCTGAATTTCAGAAACTGAAAACAACAATACGCATGAATAATAAAACACAGAATCGGTAACTATTTATAATAAAATACTGATCTTAAAAACGTAGAATTAACTATCGGACGCCCGACTCCGGATGCCCGCACGATGACGCACACCTTTAGCCATATGAGAGAATTACCATGCTGAAGCCACTTACGACACAGATTGTCGGAAGCTATACAAAGCCGGATTGGCTCTATCGTCGTGATCGCGCTTTTCGGCTGGATGGCTCGAACTGGCGCGTCGGTCCAGACTATTTGGATATGGCGCGCCGGGACGCCGCTAGGCTGGCGATCGACGAGCAAGAGCGCGCCGGGCTCGATCTCATCACAGACGGCGAATGCCAGCGCCCCGCCATGCATCGCCCAGTGCAGGAGGCGATCGCGCGAGAATTCATGCAGCGAAATCCGCAGGTCGAGATCGTCCTGCGTCCCCCGGCGGAAAGCTACGGGGCCGCGCTGCAACAGGCGCTTCGCGAAGCGGTGATCGGACGGTTGCCGGATGTCGGCTATTTCGGCCTCGACACAATCCGGACGCTCACGGATCGTGGCAACATCATTGATCTGAACAGGTTCTTAGCACTCGAGCCGGATGTCGCTGCGCTCGGCTACAATGACGGCAATCTGGGGCTTGCCCGCTATTACGGCCGACAGACGGCCATCCCCTTCTGCATCTCGCTGCCGATCGCCTATTTCAACAAGGATCTGGTGAGGAAAGTCGGCGGCGATCCCGACAAACTGCCGTCGGACTGGAACGGCATCATCGCCCTGGGGGCAAGAATAGCAGCGCTGGGCGACGGCATGAGCGGGCTCTGGCTGCGCTACTCCGGCGACATCTGGTATTGGCAGGCGCTGGTGGAGTCGTTCGGCGGCAAGCTTATGAACGCCGCCGAGACGGATATCGACTTCCAAGGCGAGCACGGTCGACGCGCCCTGGAGGTTCTGGCGAGAGCCGCCGACGAAGCGAAGATGCCGGATTTGTCCTATAATCAAGCCCGCCAAGCGTTCGTCGCTGGCAAGCTGGGCATCATGATGGCCTCAAGCAGCTATCTCGCCAATGTCGGAGAGCAGGTCGGTTCGGCATTCTCGGTCGGAACGGGACCCTTCCCAGTCTCCTCAGAGCTCGCACGCTTGCCGGCCGGCGGCAATGCCCTGGTGATGTTCACGGACGACGAAGCGAAACAGGACGCGGCTTGGCGTTACATCAAATTCGCGACCGGACCTGTCGCCCAAGAGATCATGGTGCGCGAAACCGGTTACATGCCGATCGATCCGGACCTGTTCGAGCGCGTCGGCCCGCTCGGCGACTTCCTGCGAGACAATCCGAACTACGCCGTGACCGCCCGCCAGCTGCCGCTGATGACGGGCTGGTACAACTTCCCCGGTCCTAACGGCCTCAAGGCCAGCCGGTTGATCGTCGAGCAGCTCCGGCGCGTCGTGCAGCGCAGCGCCAAGGCAGGCGAAGTTCTCCCCGTGATGGCGGAAATCACCCGAAAGACGCTTGCCGAACGATGACAAGAGCCAGTGTTGCGCACGCGGCTCGGGCAGTCGCCCGCCACGATCCGGATAGTGAGGACATATAGAATGGGTACCGTCACCCTGAGAGCCCTTCACAAGTCCTTCGGCTCTGTCCCGGTTCTGAGCGGCGTCTCCCTCGACATCGCCGACGGCGAGTTCGTCTCGATCGTCGGACCATCCGGCTGCGGCAAATCGACCATGCTACGGATTATCGCGGGGCTCGAGGTGCAGGATGAGGGGGCGGTCGAGATCGATGGCCGCTCCATGGCGTACGTGCGCCCGAAGGCGCGCGATGTCGCGATGGTCTTTCAGTCCTACGCGCTCTATCCGCATATGAGCGTCGAGCGCAACATCTCGGTGCCGCTCCTCATGCGTCGTCTCACAACCGCACAGCGACTGCCTCTGATCGGGCGCTTTCTGCCCGGTGCGCGCGCCGTAAGCGCCGCTATCGCTCAAGATGTGCGCTCCGTCGCCGGCGCGCTGGAGCTCACGCCTCTGCTCGGGCGGAAGCCGGGGCAACTGTCGGGAGGGCAACGCCAGAGGGTTGCAGTCGCTCGTGCAATGGTACGTCGTCCCAAGGTCTTTCTGATGGACGAGCCGCTCTCGAACCTAGACGCGAAATTGCGTGTCCAGATGCGTACCGAGATCAAGGAACTGCACGCGAAGCTGCGGGCAACCTTCGTCTACGTCACCCACGACCAGTCGGAAGCCATGACCATGTCGGATCGGGTCGGCGTGATGATCGATGGCGAACTGATTCAGATCGCTGCACCGCATGTTCTGTACGACGACCCCGAGGACATTCGCATCGCCACCTTCATTGGCTCTCCGCGCATCAACCTGATTGCCGCCCATGTCGCGGACGATGGATCTCTGCACGCCGCAGGCCGCCTGCTGGCGCTCGATCATCGCCTTGCGAAGGCGGCTCGGATCACGGTCGGCGTCAGGCCGGAGGCGATCGGACTGGCCCAAGACGACACTGAAACCGCCATGAGGGCTCGCATACGCCTCGTCGAGCATCTGGGATCGGATCTGCTGGTGCATGCCGAGTCCGCCGACGGCGCGGAGAAGCTGATCGCCCGCCTGGAGCCACGAACCGGCCGCCATCTTAGGGCCGGCGACGTCGTCGGGCTGACCTTCGATCCCGCAGCCGCGCTACTCTTCGATCAGGACGGCAGAAGGCTGCGCTTCCCGAGGGAACGGCCCCACGCCCTGCTCTCCCGTGTACTGGCCGAGACATGACCCCGTCTGCTTCCCGCTTCTTGCGCATTGGCGACAACTGGACCGCCTATGTCCTCGCCGGCCCTGCGCTGGCACTTTTGCTCGCCTTGTACATCCTGCCTTCGCTAGGTGTCTTTGTCATCGCGGCGACGGACTGGCAGTTCGGGGCGCGCTCGCTCTACTTCGTCGGCGCAGAGAACTTTGCCGCGCTTCTCGAAGACACCACGTTCCGCCAATCGTTCCTCAACACACTCGCTTTCGTGTCCACGACGGTGCCGTTCACAGCCCTCCTCGGATTGGCTATTGCTTTGCTGATCGAGAGCGGCAGGAGCCTGCGCGCCTTCTATCGCGCGGTTCATTTTCTTCCCTTCATGGCGACAATGGTCGCCATGGCGATGGCGTGGGAAGCGTTGCTGCATCCGACTGTCGGCCTCGTCAATCAGCTGATGCGCCTCGCCGGCTTGCCCGCCATCAACTGGCTGCGCGAGGAGAGCACGGCCCTGCCCGTGCTCGGCCTGATCTTTGTCTGGCAGAATCTCGGCTACGCCATGATCTTGTTCCTCGCGGGGCTCAAGGCCATTCCAGCCGAGCTTTACGATGTGACCTGAGACCCTTTTCTCCTCCGGTCTGAGGGAGAGTCCTGGGTTTCGTTTCTGGCCTCATGCGGCCTGTTTTTCCAGCGTGGATTTGAGGGCGAA
>NZ_JBHSLW010000043.1:0-14752 GCF_042657265.1 Allobosea eneae | reverse complement strand
AAGGCAAATACAAAGTGCCACAGCATATTCCGGCAGTTTTAAATTAACACTTGGATTGAATAGGAAGTCATTTTGATTGTCATGTCTCCTTAGTTTGAAGGTTTGACGCAATTACCACCGGATCGCGTGATTTGCGATCGCGGTGTAAGGCTCTGTATAGCGCTGGAATAACGAAAAGAGTTAGCAGCGTTGATGAGATGATGCCACCGATAACGACTGTCGCAAGCGGTCGTTGGACTTCGGAGCCTGCCCCAACATTCAGGGCCATTGGAACGAACCCTAGGCTGGCAACAAGCGCCGTCATCAGTACAGGTCTTAACCGAGTGAGCGCGCCTTCCCGGATCGCCTCGTCCAGGCCGCGCCCTTGCTCTCGTAGCGACTTGATAAAAGATATGATCACGACGCCGTTCAAAACAGCCACGCCGGACAGCGCGATAAAACCAACGCCTGCCGAGATTGAAAGCGGCATATCCCGTACAATCAGAGCTGCGATCCCACCTGTTAGCGCAAGTGGCACTCCTGAAAACACGATTGCGGCATCCCTGATCGAACCAAACAAGCTGTAGAGCAGACCAAAAATAAGGAGAAGGCCAATCGGGACAACCAATTGAAGACGCTTGGACGCTGAGATTAGCTGCTGGAACGTACCCCCATATTCGATCCAATATCCGGTCGGGATTTGAACGTTATCTCTCACCTTATCTTGAAGATCATTAACAAAAGAACCTAAATCCCGGTCTCTAACATTTGCAGTTACAACAACACGGCGCTTACCATTCTCACGGCTTATTTGGTTAGGTCCAACAACGGTCTCAATCTTTGCCACCTCTTCTAAAGGAACAAATTTCGGACTATTCTCCGTTTTTGTAGAATTGATTGGAATGCGTAAACGCCCAATTTCCTCAATTCGTGAACGGTATGCTTCGGGTAGCCTGACGACGAGATCAAACCTCCTGTCGCCTTCAAATATCTTTCCCGCGACCGTCCCGCCTATAGAGGTTTGAACCACTTCTTGAACATCTGCTATGTTCAAGCCGTAGCGCGCCATGGCCTTGCGATCAGGCGTGATCTGAAGAACCGGCAGACCCGTCACCTGTTCGACTTTGCCGTCTTTAGCGCCTGGTATGCCGGAAAGGACACCTTCGACGGCATTGCCCAGACGCAGCAACTCGGCGAGGTCATCGCCGAAAATCTTGACAGCGACGTCCGACCGCACTCCCGAGATTAACTCGTTAAAACGCATCTGAATGGGCTGCGTGAACTCGTAGTTATTGCCCGGAAGGACCTGAAGCGCTTCCTGCATCTCAGCCACGAGCTGCCCCTTCGGCTTTCTTGGATCAGGCCACTCAGAGCGCGGTTTAAGCATCACGAAAGTATCAGCAACGCTTGGCGGCATCGGGTCAGTAGCAACTTCGGCTGTGCCTATCTTGGCGAAGACCTGCGCAACTTCTGGGAAAGCTTTGATCTTGGCCTCTAAAATCGACTGCATTTCAACAGCCTGTTTGAGGCCCGTTCCGGGTATGCGTAGCGCATGCAGTGCGATATCGCCCTCGTCAAGATTTGGCATGAACTCAGAACCG
The DNA here is from genome assembly GCF_042657265.1 of Allobosea eneae. Lineage (NCBI taxonomy): Bacteria > Pseudomonadati > Pseudomonadota > Alphaproteobacteria > Hyphomicrobiales > Alloboseaceae > Allobosea > Allobosea eneae. The sequence goes on along the minus strand of NZ_JBHSLW010000043.1, from coordinate 13,172 downwards.
AGCCGAGAAGCGGCGACACCGGCCAGAACGATAAATGCCAGCGCAGCAGAAATCATGAGCCAACGTGCTTTGACAGCCAATGTGAGAAGCGGTCGGTACAACACCAGTGCGGCTCGCATCGGCAGGCTGTCCTTTTCGCTTACCTTCCCCGTGATCGTCAGCGCGACGGCCGCCGGGACAAAGGTCAGCGATAAGAGGAGAGCGGCGAGCAGCGCGACGACAACCGTGAACGCCATCGGGTGAAACATTTTGCCCTCGACCCCAGTGAGCGCAAAAATAGGCACGTAGACGATGGTGATGATCATGACGCCGAATAGGCTTGGTCGAATGACCTCCGCCGCCGCAGTCCCAGCTAGAGAGAACCGCTCCTCCCGGGTAAGAAGGCGCTGCAGACGGTGCTGAGCCTCCGCGAAGCGCCTAAGGCAGTTCTCGACGATGATCACGGCGCCATCGACGATCAAGCCGAAGTCGAGCGCGCCTAGGCTCATTAGGTTTCCCGAAACGCGGCTTTGCACCATCACTGTAATGGTGAGCAGCATCGCAAAAGGAATGATCGCCGCCGTTATCAGCGCGGCCCGAATGTTCCCAAGCAGCAAGAACAACACCAGCACGACGAGGAGCGCGCCCTCGGCAAGGTTCTTCTCGACCGTGCCAATTGTACGCTCGACGAGTTCCGTGCGATCGTAGACCGGCTTTACCGTGATCCCTGCGGGCAGCGACCGTGCGGCCTCGGCGAGCTTTGCAGAAGTAGCTTGTGCTACCGTCCGACTATTCTCGCCGATCAGCATGAAGACAGTGCCTAGAACGACCTCCTGTCCGTTTTGCGTCGCGGCTCCCGTTCTTAGCTCTTCGCCCATGAGCACGTCTGCGACGTCGGCTATGCGGATCGGGATCCCACCGCGCTGCTCTATGACGATATTGCGTAGGTCCTCAAGCCGGCTTGCCTGACCCATAACTCGAACAAGCTTCTGCTCTCCGTTATTTTCAACATATCCTGCGCCAACGTTTGCGTTGTTGCGTTGCAGGGCGTTGAGGACATCAGTCATCGTCAACCCATAAGCCGATAACCGAGGCGGCCAGGGGGTTACGTGATACTGACGTTCAAAACCGCCGATCGTATTGACTTCGGTGACGCCTGGGACATTCCTCAATTGCGGGCGGATGACCCAATCCTGCAGCGTCCGTAGATCCTCAGATGTCCAGAGTGATCCGTCGGGTTTGCGCGCACCGGGAAGCGGCTCGACCGTGTACATGAAAATTTCGCCCAGGCCGGTTGCGATAGGTCCCAGCTTAGGTTCCAGGCCGGCCGGCAACTCGGATCGAGCGCCCTGCAGACGCTCGTTCACAAGTTGGCGTGCAAAATAGATGTCGGTCCTATCCCGAAAAATAATTGTTACCTGAGAGAGACCATAGCGCGAAATCGAACGGGTGTATTCAAGTCCAGGCAAGCCAGCGAGAACGGTTTCAACTGGAAATGTGATCCGCTGTTCGACTTCCAGCGGGGAGAAGCCTGGTGCTTCCGTATTGACCTGAACTTGGACGTTAGTAATATCTGGAACTGCGTCAATAGGAAGCCGTTGAAAGCTCCAAATCCCAATTGCTGATGAAATTAGGACGGTTACGAGAACCAGCCAACGGTGCCGGATCGACAGATGAATGATACGCTCGAGCATGCCGCCCTCTTCAATGGTCATGCGCGGCACCAGATTTTTCGATGTCAGCGCGGATCAGGAAAGCATTTTTAGAAACATAGGTCTCTCCTGGATCGATACCGCCCAAAACTTCGCTCCACTCGGCCGTTTGCCGGCCAAGCTTAAGCATGCGGACCTCGTAGGTTTCACCTACCCGCGCGTAAACGACTCTAAAGTCGCGAAAGGGCTGCAGAGCCTGGGTCCGCACGGCCAAGGGAACATTGTCGGACGTGACGGTTACTTGGCCTTCCACAGCCATCCCTGCAAGCCAAGAGCGATTTGCGTTCTGAAATTCGGCGTAAACAATCGTCGCCTGGTTGCTGGGGTCTGCGCGTGGCATGATTAACTTGATCTTGCCTGTCGTTTTTTGCTCGCCAAGACCTCTGATTTCGACGGGTTGCCCTACACGAAGCGCCTCAAGGTCGCGCGGCGAGGCGAAGAAGGTAGCCTGGAGAGAATCCGGATCGTTGATGACATAGATCGCCTGCGTAGCGACATCACCGACGTTAACATTCCGTTCTACGATCATACCGGAGATGGGTGCGGTTATTTGGTAGGTGCGCAGCGTATCGCTCGCCTCGATACGAGCCAAAACTTCACCTTTTTGAACCGTCTGACCAATTGTCTTCGTAAGTTCGATGACACGCCCGGAATACCAAGCGCGAATTTCAGCACGCCCTTGGCTTTGCAGCTCGATTCGGCCTGCAAGATCGACAACCCGATCGATTCTAGCCGGTCCGACCTTTTCAACCTGGATCCCGTTGGCGTCAGCGGCAGCCTGTGCGATCGTCGTACGGCCTTCATACGACTCGTAGGTCCAGGAATTTGAAACGCTGCGGCCTTCCGCGGCGACTGTTACCTCAAAAGAATGCGGCTCCTTGACCACACCCTTGCCGCGCAGGAATTCTCCGTCTGCTTCGAAAGAGAACGTGTCGACGCGGGGACCTAGGCGGCGCAGCGTGACCTGCAGCTTGACCTCAGTTGGGTCAAGCGGTTTATTCTGCCAGTATGGATAAACATGGAACTCCGGTTCCACGCCCTCTTCGAAGATTGTGATTTCCACCGCGAGATCGCCGACACGAAGCATGCGTCCCTTGTGTGGTCCACGCTCGTATTCGACCTCAATCTTTCTATCCTGGGACTTTGCGTCTTTCGGAGCGACGACCTCGTTGCAACCTGCGAGCATAGCTCCGCCAAAAAAAGCGACGGCCAAAGCGTACACGCCCATTCTGATCTTGCTATTGGTTATCATTTACGTGTCTTCCGCTCGGAAAAACGGCCGTGCCTACCCGTGAGTCGGGCGAGCGCCGCATTGTCGCTGTGAAAGGTCCGAAGCGCCTCAATCCTGCGCAGCCGAGCGTCGTTGAAAATTCTTTGAGCGTCGGTAAATTCAACGAAACTGAACGCGCCGCGTTGTAAACCGTCGCGAACGAGCTGGATGGCTCTCTCAGCTTGTGGAATGACTTCTGCCTCAATCCGCCGCGCTTCCGTTGAACTGGCCTTTAGCCGAGCGCGATAGCGTGCAAACTCACGTTGCAGCGTGAGACGCGAATTAGCGATGTCGTTCTCCGCGGCCAGTTGATCAGCTTGCGCTTTGGCGATGTTGCCTTGGTTGGTATCGAATAACGGCAGAGGGATTGAGAAGCCGGCCACCAATGCCGCGTCCTTTGTGTCGGCGAAATGGCGGACGCCGATCTTGATTGTTGGATCCTGGATGGATCGCGTCAGCTCTAATCGCACACGGGCGAGCGCCACCTTGGCCTCGGATTCTAGCAGTGCCAGTTCAGCATTGTAGGCACGCTCCGTAGGAGAAGCCGGCCGCTCGAGCCAAGTCTGATCAATCGTGTAATCAGGTCCCCCACGCCAAAAACCAGCGAGGCTGGCTTTAGCGATGCGCTCCATCGACCGGGCTTGCTCAAGGGCAATTTCGTCAAGTCCGACCTGCGCCTCTGCGCGCGGCACGGCATAAGCCGGATCGCGGCCCGATTCGGCGCGACGGCCAATTTCTTCGCGCAGCGAGCGACTGATCGCGAGCCGGTCTTCGGCAAGTCGCCTCTGAGCAGAGGCGACAGCCACCTCGATCCAGGCAAGTTCGACCTCGCGCAGGAGATCGAGAATACGCACATTCCCCTTGCTTCGGGTCGCGTCGAGCTCGGCGAGGGCGACGGTCGTTCGCGCCTCACGCTTCCCGCCCAACTCGATAACTTGACTATACGACAGGGTCGTCTCGGGGCCGGATACCCCTCGATAGGGACCCGAGCCCGCAAAATTTTCAATGTCGAGCCCAATCGATGGATTCGGGATAACGCCCGCCTGACCGACGGCTGCATAAGCGCCCTGCAACCGAGCCCGTTCAGCAGGCGCAACGAAACCAGCAGCCCGCGCGCGAGCAAGAGCGTCGGTCAGGGTTAAGGGTTTTGCGACAACAGTCGCAACTGCAATGGAGGAGAAAACGATAAAAGCCGTGATGCCTACGAGAAAGACCCGTGAAATCAGGCTCATACCGTACTTAGTACGGCTGAACATGCAAAGCTCCGAGAGGAAAACGAAAGCACATATCGCCCGCCTAGAGCGATGGCGGCTTCATAATCTCAGGCTTTGGGCGGACGATACAGTTCAGGACATTCGCCGTCTGCCAGACTATCGTCAGGCACCCGGATACAGACCAATTCTACTCTGCAACAAACAACAGAGAATGCCATAGATGTTTGAGATTCTGATTGATCCCCCACATGAGCGTGGATCGCGTTTTCGGCAACAGAGCCAGATGAATCGTCCTGACTGTCAATAGCTTTATTAAAAACAACAAAACCGGCTATTGAGCTGGGGTTATGTGGCATTTCTGTTGCATGCTGTGCTAGATCAACAGCCGTTACCACACTCTGCGCGCATATCAGGCAAACAAGAAGTATGCCGAATGAAACGGCAATCTTTCTCATGATATGGGTGGTGTCCTGAAACACGCCGTCTCCGTTTATTTCGCCAAGCCAAAGCGGATTTTGGCAAAATTTACCTTTACCAAACTTTGATTCCTATCATTTTGACTGTTAGAACTTCGTTCCGTCACCGATCTGACCAAGGCCGCGCGAGAGGCCCGAGTACCGAGGTTATGATGATCAATTCGTCGGTTTGGGTTAGCGCATTCCGGCCTTGCGGCCAAGACCAATAAATTTCGCCAAAGCCGAGCGCGCCTCCGCGTAGTTCGGAGCGACCATCGGATAATCGGCCGGCAGTTTCCATTTCGCACGGTACTGGTCCGGCGTCAGGCCATAGCTCGCGCTCAGATGCCGTTTCAGGGATTTGAACGCCCTGCCGTCCTCGAGACAGATGATCGCGTCAGGCGTCACCGACCGGCGGATCGGCACGGCCGGAACCAGCGGTTCTGCCATAGCGGGCGCAGGCCGGGCCGCCAGGCTGGCAAGCGCGGCATGGGTACTCGCGATCAGCCGCGGTAAGTCGGCCATCGGCAGATTGTTGCGCGTCACATAAGCCGACACGATCGACGCCGTCAGCGCAAGCAGCTCTTCATTGTTGTCAGACATCGATATTCCTTGGTGAGGAAAGGAGCCCAAGCCCGGTCGAGCCATGATTTTCACGATCTGGCTCACTCATCGCTAGCCGATCGTCGTCAGTCGCGACAGAAAATTGGACGCCGTCATGTCTGCGACCGGCTTCTCCTGGCCGGACCCCGTCGTATAGCGCTCTGTCCAGGGGTTTAGGATTGGAACGCCGGCCGCCACGAAATGCGTCTCGTCACGGCTGACGACGATCAGGTTTGCGACCGCAGCCGTGGCAGCGATGAACAGGTCGAGCTGCCCGAAATTGTGACCCCGCCGGCGACCGGCCTCCAGCAGCGTCCGCCAGCGCAGGATCACGTCCTCGGTGAGTGGAAGCGTGCGACCGGCGAACAGAGGACGAAGGGTGCGCGCCAGCCAGTCTGAAACCACTGCGCGGCGCTCGGCATCGGGCGCCTGCTCGATTCCGAAGCGGATCTCGGCGAAGGTCACCTCTGACACGAACAAAGTCTCTTCCGGCTGGGCGGACACAAAGTCGGCGACCGCCTGGTCGGGCTGCGGCTTCCGCAGTTCTGACAGCACATTGGTGTCCAGCAGAAAACCGTTCACACCTCGACGTCCCGGACCGGCCCGGAGATGAAGGGCCGCTCCAGCATGATGCCGGCCAAGGGCGACGCGGCCAAGGCCTCGACCAGGCGACGCCCAGTGTGACGTTCCCGCTCGCGGTCATAAGATTCGGCCGAGACGATCACGACCGCATCCTTGCCGTGCAGCGTCACGCGCTGCGGCCCATGCTCACGCGCCCGCTTCACGACCTCGCTGAACCGCGCCTTGGCATCCTGCAGGCGCCAACGCTCGCCGAGGCCCATCATCTTCTGCTCGCGTCGTTCGGATTTTATCATCGTCGCTCCACTAGTCACCGTGACTAGAATATACGCCCGATTGCCAGATTTGCCAAGGAGCCCCCGCAACCGATCGCGATCGTCAAATCGAACGGGATCATGCGCAGCGCGCATGTCCTCATCGACGAAAATCAGAAAAACTCGACCGAAATCACCTGGCTTTTTCGAAAAGCCAATTGCGGCGCTGCCGTTTGCTCAGGTGGTGCAGAATTGAGCTTGAAGTCGGCCGCGAGGCGGCGCTGATCGCCTTCAGGCGACGGCCGTAGGCCGCCCGGAGGGTCTTCGCGCCGTCTCCGTTTGCGGTCGCCTGCTTATAGAAGAAGCCGATCTGGATAGATCGGTGCCCGTGGGGCCTATTTTTTTAGACCCTATCTTTCGCGAGAACTTGCTGCCCGCCGTTTGCGCTCGAAACGGCAAGGTCCCCTCTTCGCGCTCGGCGTTGATTGCGTGCCGGCGCACCTTGCCGCCGATGATCAGCCAAGCGTTCCAAGCCTTCGAGATGATGCGGATCACCGAAGGTAGATGCGGGCGCCCTTCCCTCTTGCGGAACTGCGTGCTGATCAGGAACAGCCGCTCGGCGATCCGGATGGCGTTGCGCGCCAGCGCGATGCAGACGCCGGCGCGCGCTGCGATCTCGCCGATCGTCAGCGCGCAGGTCCCGCGCCTGCTCTCGACCTCGTCGGCGATGATCCGCATCACCGCGAGCTGGCCCGTCGTGAACTTCGCTGCGAGCTGGGGCGGCATAGGCCCCGACGCGGCCAGCCGCCGCCGGCGCGCGATCGAGCGCTGGCGGTCCGGCGATTTCGGCCGGCGCTTCGGCGGGAAGATGCTGTTCTGCCCATCTAGCGCCCGCTCGAGCGCCGCGGTGGGCGCGCGCACCGCGATCCGGTCCTGCCCCCTCACCTCGTGCTTGCGCGCTTCGATCGCCTCGCTCAGCGCCTGCGCCTGCGCCTCCGTCAGCGCATCTGCGCCAAAGGCGCTCCACAGATCACGGGCGATCTCGTCCAGGCGCGACAACGTGCGCACCTCCGCGATCACCCTCGACATCTCGACTGCGAACATGGCCCGGTCCTTCAAGGCTGGGCCGCGTCGAACCTCCCTCCAAGCTCATCCCGTGCAGGCACAGGTCAGCGATCGGACCCCATCCCCCTCGTCTGCGCGAAGGGCATAGAACTCCGTTCGCAAACCATGTGGTTTGCGTTGACAGAACGATCCGGCTGTGAGAGATTTAAAGCCGTTCTACGGGCGGCTCTCACAGCCGTCACAAAAGGCCTTCAGCTCGCCAAAGCTGGGGCCTTTTCGCTTTTCAGGGGTTAGCGCGGGTTGGTTGCACTTTCCTCTGGCATGTATGCCGCATGAATGACGGCTTCCATGGCTTCTCTGCGTGATTTGAAGCGGCCGGTCGCTATCGCGCTGTCGATCGCCTTTCGAGCAAGCTCGTGGACGAAAACAGTGGTTTCATAGAATCCGGCCTCGTGGCGCCGTGATCGAATGGCGGCCATACGGGGAGCGGATTTTTGCAGCGACGCGGACACTAGAATCACCCTCAAAGCACTAGTGACGATGTGCGAGTCATTTGATTCTTGCAACCCAGAAAATAGATGCCTAACTCGTACCGGAGATTTCTCGCTCCAGTAACATTACTGCTTCTTCCAGCGTTTCGCCTAAGCCCCACCCCTTTCGATCGGCGATCCGGCAGAATGCCTCTATCGTCTCGGGCTTAGCCTTCAGATTGAACTGGACGTTTCGCCCCGTGCGCCGGCGCCGATCGGGCGATGATGGTGATTTCGGCTCACGACTTTGAAAACCTGTAGCTTCAGCAGCTTGCCGGGTGACTGCCTTAGGTGCCCGGGGTTCACGCTTTTTCTTGTCAGCCGGGTCCCAGGCCTTGGGATCGAACGCGTCTAGCTCTTCACCAAAGCCTAAATCTGGGCGTTCGTTGGTCATGTCAGGCCACCTTCTCATCCTGTGTTGACTGCTTCAGCTTTGTGATTACCTCGCCGGCAAACTCACGTGCATTCTCGCGCGCTTTTTCAAGATTGCTGACGTTGCGAGGATCCAGCGACGCAAGGGTGCCACCAAAATCAAAGATATCTCGAAACGCCGCTCGCTCGACAATCGGCGTTATGAACACGTCGACTCCACTTTTAGCTAACTGTTTTTGAACATTCCGAAGTGACCGCGATGTAACTGCTGCGCTTGTTCTTGTAAGAAGAACACTGTGAGCAATCTGTCGACGCGCCATCCGTTCCTGATTCCTAATAAGGCGAATTGTTTTTGCTCCTCCTTTCGCATCCATCGCTGAACCCTGAATTGGAATAATTACCAGATCGGCCATACCAATTGTATTGGCAACCATTAGGCTAGCTGTGCCCTCAAGATCGACAACAACGAACTGGGAGTTAAGTGAAGCAATATCTATTTGATCTACGATCGTATCTTCGGTCGCATTTCCAATTATGGAGATATTCTCAGGCTTCCCAGTCAACGCCCCCCATTGGGATATCCATTTTTCTGGATCAGCATCGATTATGGTAACCGTGGCACCCTTCGCGGCCAGTTCTGAAGCCAGCAGAAGAGCGGCAGTGGTTTTGCCTGCGCCTCCTTTTGGGTTGGCGAATGCGATCGTCGGCATCTTCGAGTCCTCCTGTTCCATGATTAGATATCCAGTAGCTAACAGATAGCTACCAATTTTGTTTGGAATAAGCTAGCTACTGGATAGCTATCTGATCGCTATCTAGTAGCTAGCTATCGGATAGCCAGTTACTTGTGGTACACGGATCTATGGGCGGGGAGGGGAGCATGAGGGGCGGGGCTTTGGGGCGCCCCTGATCTGGTCCTGGGCGGGTCGATCCCGCGCAGGAGCAGTCCCCGCGCGCGAATACCGCCCGAGCCATGAGACCCGGGCGGCAGACCTGATCAAAGGATATAGGGGCGCCGGCGGCGCGGCTGCTTACTCGGCCGCCATCGGCATCGGCGTTTCGTCGCCAACATCATCATGCTCACGATCGGCGGCCTCGGCCTGACCTGCGCTTGGCGTCAGGAGCGGGGAGGGGAGCCAGCCCTTGCCGTCCAGTTCGCGTTCGGCCTGAGCGACGGCCTCTGCCTTAGGGCTGCGCTCGATCGCCTTGGCGGCATCCTCGGAACACTCGGCCTCGCGCAGGATCGCGGCGATGGTCGATTTCGACAGGCGCGACAGGAACTCCTGCTCCGGGCTCCACCATGAACGCATGTCGAGATTGACGGCTTGCGCGATCTGGTTCGCCTGCGCCATCCGGCCACGGCTGATTTCATGACGCGCGGTGACCGCGTTGAGGTTCGCCGCCGACACCACGGCAAGAAGATCGGTCAGCGTATCGATCGGCTGGGCGATCAGCCATCCCCAGAGATCGGCCTGATCGCCGGGGAGGCGGTAGCCCCATGCCTCGACGATCTCGGTCCAGCCCGACAGCGCCCTGCAAGCCTCGGGCTGCTTGATGCTGAGGTCGAGCGCCTTGCGCTCACCCCTGACCTCGACAGCCGAATGCATGTGCAGGCCCTGATGCCGGCCATAGAAGCTGGCCAGCACCAACGGATGCAGCATCGCCGCCATCGCGACAGTCGGCCGCTGCGCCAGCTCCACGCGCATAGCCGCCGTGCGGATCGCCGTCAGTTCTTCGATCAGCGTCGCGGAATATCCGCTCGGCTCCGTCGTCTCGGGCTGCGAAGGCAGGGCAGGGGCCTCGCCGTCATCGTGATCGCCCTGCTCGCCATGATGCAAACGCTCCAGCGCCGAGCGGTCCTCCGTCTTGACGAGGCCGCGCGTCACTTGCAGCGCGCCGTCATAGCCGATCGCGACAAGGCAGCCGGCCAAGGCCTGTTCCTCCGGCACGAAGCTATCGGCGGCATGCTTGATGGCCTCAACGCGTCGTTCGATTTCGGCGAGGCGGTCCTCGTCGGCCGCAATCTGCGGATCGCCCTCGGCATGGGATTCGATCTGCTCGGCCAGGGCGTCGTAGCTCTCGCCCAACGCGGCAAGCTCGGCCTGCTCGGCATCTGTGTGATCGCGGCGGCGGGGGTGGATGCGACCATAGCCCGCCTGATGCAGGCTGTCGGCCTCGATGCTGATTTCCGCCCATGCCCATCCTTCCGGCCGGACTGCATCCGCGACCGCTTGTAGCCTCTCGGCCGCCAGTTCCATCACTAACCGCCGGTTCGTCAGGAAGGTCGCCTGATCCTGCGAGAACAGGTCGCGTAGCACCACACCGCCTGCGGCCTCATAGGCTTCGATGCCGATGAAGCACGCCAGCCTGTCGCTGCTGCGGATATGCTCGTCAGTCAGCACCGCGCGCAGATTGCCTGCGCTGCGGCTCCAGCCCTCGCGCCCGAACCATGCCGCCTCCTGTGCCGAGTGATCGTCGCTGATCGCCAGCGCACGGGCCTGCTCGATGGTGATCGCATCGCTGCGCATTTCGTCCAGGATGGCCGGCGACAGGCTGGCGAGCTTCAAGCGCTGGCGCACGGTGACGACAGACTGGCCGAAGCGACTCGCGATGGCGTCCGCCGGCAACCCGTCCTCGACCAACCGCTGATAGGCCAAGACCTCGTCCACGACATGCATGGCCTCGCGCTGCGTGTTTTCGGCAAGGGAGATCTCAGTATCGCGCTCAGCCGCCAGCACATTGCAGGGGATGTCGATGTCCTTGGCGATCCGGCCCTCCTTCGCCAAGAGCCGCAGCGCCGCCAGACGACGCGCGCCGGCGACGACCTCGAACTTCTGGCCCTTGCCCGCCTTCCTGACGGTGAGGTTCTGGATCAGGCCATGCGCCTCGATGCTATCGGCCAGTTCACTCACGCCGGCGGTCAAATTGACCTTGCGGACATTGGCGGCGCTGGGCGCGAGCTTCGTCAGGGCGATGTGCTGGAAGGCGGTGGCGAGCGTGCCGATCGTCGCGGGGGTGGTCGTGGTCATGGTGGTCTCTCCTGTTTGAGGCCGAAGGCCCGTCACCCGGCAGGGTGCAGGTCCGCCTGCACTCCTGCCTTCGCGGCGAGCAGCGGGGAGAGAGGGGGGGCAAGAGCCAAATCGGGAGGGGGATCGCCCACGCGGTTTCGCGCCGGGCGAGGGGCCGCGGCACGCGGATCCTCGGCTGGTCCTGCACAAGCCGCTTGCGGCGCGGAAGGATGGGGAGACCCGATTTGGCTCTTGCTGGGGAGAGAGGGCCGCGCGCCTCTCTTCCCGCTCAGCGCAACATCATCGCGCCGGCGGCGCGACCTCTGCCGGCGCCCGGCGCCGGCCCGCGCGACTGATCGTTACCGAAGGCGGAAACCCGCTCGCGGGGTTCCGTGGAGCCGGCACAGCCGGCGGAATAGAGCGGATTCCGAAGGACGCGCCATTCCTTTTGCCTGACTAGTGTAGAAAAACCCGTTATATAAATGGGATAAAAATACTGTTTATCGAAAAAGCCGTCCTAAGAATCGTTATCAAGATCCGATTGAACAATAAATAATGTTGTGTCGAAACAAATATTGTACTATTCAGATTTATTATTGATCATGAATATGACTGATCCTGATCAAGCTCTGTACCGGCCCATTACGCGGATCAGTCGCAAACTGTCCGGATTTGGATTCGACCGTGGTGGTCGTGGTACTCTACTTCTCGGCAATGGCGGCGACGGTGATGCGGCCGGCCGTGTTCTTCCCGCATAAATTCTCCACGTCCACCACGATGACGTCTGTCTTCGCCGTCATGGTCTCCGCCATGAGGAACGCCATGGTGCCAAGCCCGGGCTTGGCCGGGAGCCAGAACGCTGCCACCGAGCGCAAGCCCGATGATTGCTAAAAACCCATTTCGCCTTGTGAGCATCGGTCACTCCTTCAAACTGCATGACAGCTCAGACTGTCGAACTTCGAGTCTGAACCGCACCTAAACAAGCCACTTCATTCTGCACGCGTCTATGACCATCGAAAGCAGCTCAGCCATCGGGGAGTCGGCTTGTGCCTGGTCCGTGAAACGACCGTCTGACGGCCAAGTTCCAATTTGTCCGTATCGCTAGCTTTTCGATGGGAAACGGACATTGTCCGGATTGATCGAGAAAACGGACAGACCATGGTGGCGATCGGCTATGCGCGCGTTTCGACAGGCGACCAGGATTTGTCGCTACAGCTCGACGCCTTGAGTGCTGCTGGGTGCAAGCGCGTTTTTCGAGATCACGCTTCCGGTACGCTCACCGATCGGCCCGGCCTGGCACAGACAGTTTCCTATGCGCGCGAAGGCGACACCGTCATCGTCTGGAAACTCGACCGGCTCGGTCGCTCGATGAAGCACCTGCTCGAGACCGTGGCCGAGCTCCAGGACAAGGGCGTCGGATTCCGCTCGCTGACCGAGAACATCGATACGACCACCCCAGGGGGCCGCCTCGTTTTTCACCTGTTCGGCGCACTCGCGCAATTCGAGCGCGACCTGATCAAAGAGCGGACGCGGGCAGGGCTCGTCGCAGCAGCCGCGCGCGGAAGGCGAGGCGGGCGTCAGTCCGTGATCACGCCGGAAAAGCTCGAAAAGGCGAAACACCACATTGCCGCCGGTCTCACCGTACGCGAAGCCGCCGCCCGCATTAAGGTCGGGAAAACGGCTTTATACAATATCTTGAATCAGCACTCTAAAATCGATGGGTCTAATTGAGATGGTCGACGAGAATTGGCAAGCTGAGCTGATCATACACTGGCGCTCCGATGCAGTCGGAACCTATCGCAATTGGTTCTTGTGGGAAGAGCGCATAAAGAATTTTCGTTCTATCCGGCGCGGGATACAAGCCGTTGTTGCTGAAATCCGCGATGACCGCTTCGGCAATGCCTATCGCGGCTCATCCTTGGAAACGGTTCTGGAGTCTATTGCCGAACAGCGGCAGGTTTTCAAAGGTGCCGACCATGCGTTCATGTGGAAACCGAAGCTCCGTATCCCCGATATCTACGAGGATCGCGACAATCAGAGTCCGTCCCGGAACTCATGACGCTCGCGCGATGCGGCGGATAAGAACCATGGCGGCGGCTGCGTAGAGGAAGGCCGTCGCGGAGGCGATGGTGGC
>NZ_JBHSLW010000042.1:0-90555 GCF_042657265.1 Allobosea eneae | reverse complement strand
CGCGTTGCCCTACGCTGCGAAAAGACCAAGCGAAATTTCGCAGCCATTGTCGCTCTCGCCGCAGCATTCGTCTTGGTAAAATCCGTCCACACCGCCTAGCAGCAAGCCGATCCCGCGTCTTATCGGCAAGCGTGATGGCGCTGATCACCGATTCTGACGCATCGCCGCACCGCCGCTGTCAGGAGACGGGGCGGACCTCGCCCGGCGTGACCAGCAAACGCTGCGCTCCATCAGGCAGATCGCCGAACAGGGCTGGGTCGGCGCCGGTCATCCAGACCTGGCAGCCGAGCTCAGCCAGTGTCGCGTAGAGCGCCGCCCGCCGGCGCGGATCGAGATGGGCGGCGACTTCGTCGAGCAGGACGAGCGGCGGCAGCTCGCTCATCGTCGCGACGAGGCGGGCATGGGCGAGCACCAGCCCGATCAGCAGCGCCTTCTGCTCGCCGGTCGAGCCCTGTCCGGCCGGGATGTCCTTGGCGGCATGGCGCACGGCAAGGTCCGAGGCTTGCGGTCCGGTGAGGGTGCGCCCGGCCGCCTTGTCGCGCGGGCGCATCTCCCGCAGCAGCTCGCGATAGCGGTCCTCGGCATCGAGCGCCGGCAGGGTGGCGACCAGCGCGTCGATCTCACCCTCCAGCGCGATATCGGCCTGCGGGAAGGGCGAGGTCTCGTCGGCCGTCTGCGCGATGATGGCGGAGAGCCGGGCTACGGTCTCGGCGCGGGCGGCCGCGACGGCGACGCCGAGCTCGGCGATCTCGCGTTCGACCGCGTCGAGCCAGCGCTGCTGATGCGGGCTCTCGTCGAGGATGCGGTTGCGCGAGCGCAGCGCCTTTTCGAGCGCGTTCGAGCGTGTACCATGGCCGGGATCGACCGCCAGAACCAGCCGGTCGAGAAAGCGGCGGCGATCACCGGCGGCGCCCCTGAACAGCCCGTCGAGATCGGGCGTCAGCCAGACGAGCCTGACATAATCGCTGAAGGCGAGGGCCGAGCCGGCCGGGGCGCCGTCGATGCGGGCGAGCCGCGCCCGACGCCCTTCGGCATCGGGCGGCTCCAGGCCGATGCCGAGCCGCGCGCCGTCATCGGCGAGCCCGATCGAGACGGCAAAGCCGCCATCGCCGGGCTGGCGCACCATCTCTGAGAGATCGGCGCGCCTGAGGCCGCGGCCGGGCGCGAACAGCGAGAGCGCCTCCAGCAGATTGGTCTTTCCGGCGCCGTTCTCGCCGCACAGCGCAACGAGCCGGCCCTCGATCATGAGATCAAGGGCCGGATAGGAGCGGAAATTCTGCAGTGTGAGGCGTTCGACCGCGGTCAAGATGCGCTCGCGGGATCAGACCCGCATCGGCATCAGCACATAGAGGGCCGAAGCGCCTTCACGGTCCTGGATCACCGTCGGCGAGCCCGGATCGGCGAGCTTGAGCAGGGCAGTGTCGCCGTCGAGCTGGGCGGCGATGTCCATCAGGTAGCGCGCGTTGAAGCCGATATCGAGCGGGCCGGCATCGTAGTCGACCTCGATCTCCTCGGTCGCCGAGCCGGAATCGGGATTGGTCACCGAGAGCGTCATCCGGCCATCGGCCATGGAGAGCTTCACGGCGCGGCCGCGCTCGGACGAGATCGTCGAGACGCGGTCCACCGACGCGGCGAAATCGCCCTTGTCGACGGTCAGCAGCTTGTCGTTCCCCGAGGGGATGACGCGCTGGTAGTCGGGGAAGGTGCCGTCGATCAGCTTGGAGGTCAGCACGACCTCGGCCGTGGCGACGCGGATCTTGGTGGCGGAGAGCTCGACCTGGACCTCGCTCTCGCCGTCTTCCAGTAGCTTCTGGATTTCGGCCACGGCCTTGCGCGGCACGATCACGCCGGGCATGCCGAGCGAGCCTTGCGGGGCGGCGGTGTCGACGCGCGCGAGGCGGTGGCCGTCGGTCGCGACCGCGCGCAGCACCGGGCGCCCGTCGACGTCGATGGCGTGCAGGTAGATGCCGTTGAGATAGTAGCGCGTCTCCTCGGTCGAGATCGCGAACTGGGTCTTGTCGATCAGGCGCTTGAACTCGCCGGCCGGCAGCACGAAGCGATGTGCCATCTCGCCGGCGGTGATGTCCGGGAAATCGCTTTCCGGCAGTGTCTGCAGCGTGAAGCGCGAGCGGCCCGAGCGCAGCACCATCTGGCCGGTCTCGCCGGTGGTCTCCAGCGAGACCTGCGAGCCGTCGGGCAGCTTGCGGACGATGTCGTAGAGGGTGTGGGCCGGAACCGTGGTCGCGCCGGACTCGAGCACGTCGGCCGGCACGGTCTCGACCACCTCGATGTCGAGGTCTGTCGCCTTCAGCTTCAGCCCGTCCTCGCTGCCGCGCAGCAGCAGGTTCGACAGGATCGGGATCGTGTTGCGCCGCTCGACGACACGATGGACATGCCCGAGCGACTTCAGGAGCGTGGAGCGTTCGACCGTAACCTTCATGGCGTCTTCTGGCATGCTGGCGCCCGCGGCGAGCCGGCAGGCAGAAAGGTGGCCAGCGACATTGCCGGACGGCTGGCCCATGCGCAAGGGCGCGTGAACCAGCCTGCACAGTTAACGAAGGCAGCGACGCCGAAGGCTCATTCCTGCAGCATGCGCTTCAGCAGGTCGACCTCGTCATGGAGCAGGCGGTCCTCGACGATCGCCTTCTCGATCTTGCGCACCGCATGCAGCACGGTGGTGTGGTCGCGCCCGCCGAAACGGCGGCCAATCTCGGGCAGGGAGCGCGGCGTCAGCGCCTTGGCGAGATACATCGCGATCTGGCGCGGCTTGACCACCGCCGCGGTCCGGCGCTCCGACAGGATGTCGGCACGGCTGACATTGTAGCGGGTCGCGACCAGCTTCTGGATGTCCTCGATCTTGACCCGGCGCGGCTCGCGCGTCCGCACGAGATCGCGGATTGCCGCTTCCGCGGTCTCCATCGTCACGCTAGCGCCGGTCAGCGTCGCATGGGCGAGAATGCGGTTGGCGGCGCCGTCGAGATCGCGGCCATTGGTGGCGACGAGCTTGGCGACATAGGCGATCACGTCGGGATTGACGTGGAAGCTGGGATGAGCGGCCTTCAGCCCGTCGAGCCGGGTCGTCAGGATCTTGACCCGCAGCGCCTCGTCGAGCTCGCCGATCTCGACGACGAGCCCGCCGGCGAGCCGCGAGCGGATACGCTCGTCGAGCGCCTCAAGATCGGCCGGCAGCCGGTCGGCGGCGACGACGATCTGCTTGCCGGCGTCGATCAGCGCATTGATCGTGTGACCGAACTCCTGCTGGATCGAGCGGCCCTGGATGAACTGGACGTCGTCGACGATCAAAAGGTCGATCCCGCGCAGCTTCTCCTTGAAGGCGAGCGCCGTCTGCGACTTCAGCGCGGCAACGAAGCCGTACATGAAGCGGTCGGCGGTAAAATAGGCGACGCGCTTGCCATGCTGACGCGCATCCTGGGCGATCGCCTGGATCAGATGCGTCTTGCCGAGGCCGACGCCGGCATGAAGGTAGAGCGGGTTATAGGGCGTCGAGCCGGCCGGGGCCGCCGAGATCCGCTCGGCTGCCGCGAAGGCGAGCGCGTTCGACTTGCCGACGACGAAGCTCTGGAAGCTCATGCGCCGGTCGAGCAGGGTGCCGCAGGCATCCATCGGATCGCGCTCGGAAGGCTGGTCGGCGGGAGTGACAACCGCAATTCCTGGGGCGGGTGCCGCCGGACGGGCTTGAGCCGGGCGGGCTCGGTGCGCCGAAAGGTCCTGGCTGGACTCAGCGCTCTCGCGTGCCACCTGGCGCACCGAAAGGGCCACGCCGTTGGGCGCATCGAGCTCGGCCATGCAGTGGGACCGCAGGCGCTCGGCGTAATGGGCTTCGAGCCAGCTCTTCAGGAAGCGGGTCGGTACGGTGAGATGGGCGACGCCCTCGACGATCGCGCCGATCTCGACGCGCGCGAACCAGCTGGAGAAGACATCCTCGCCGAGCTCTGCGCGCAGACGCCGGCGAACCCTATCCCAGCATTCCTTGATCCCGGCAACACCGGCAGGCTCGTTCAGGACAAGTCCCGTCAACGCCGTGGTGGTGGTTGCCTCGGTCAAGTTGCCAATCTCCATCCGTTCGAACATCCCGATTGCCCCGTTCAAGATCGTGCGCACTTACCCGCCCACCGAAGAATGCGTGGTTGTGCGATGTCAGGTTTCTAGGAAAAGCATCTCCCTCTCCGCCGGCATATGCCGCGAAGCCAGGTCACTCCAACGCTCTTCATGGTAATGCCGCCTGGCTCGAAAATCCGGCCGCGGCCATCAGTCATTTCAACGCTTTTAAATCTTCAAGACAAACAAGCCCATTCTTCCAACCCCTTCCGGTTGTAAGTCAAAACATCAACAATTCTGTGGAGAGCCGGTTGGACATTGCTGTCCGCCCGGCGATGAAAAGGACCTTACAGGGCCGCCTCGAACGGGGGCAATATCCCCCTCAGCCGGCTTCGTGGCTAAGGGGCATTCCGACCCCTGTCTGACCTACCGGAAAGTCCCTCGCAATCAGTTGGGGAAGTTAAGTTTTTCTTTACCGGGCGAGTCTCGTGCCGGCTCCGAATCTTTTTTTTTTGAGGCCGTCCACCGCCCCATCCGGGCCCCGGTGATTCACTCAACTGAATTGCTTTGCCCACTAAGATGATGAAAAATATAGAGGAATTTTGAGCGGCCTAAAGTCCCGTCCGGGACGATTTCCGACCTCCAAAACGATGCTGGTGTCAAGTCTGTAAAGTCGTGGAAAGATTGCGGAATTGGCGTTGACAGCGAGTGTTGCGCCGTAGCATCGGCCCCCTTTTTCCCAGGCTGTCCGGCAAAGAAAAACCCGGCCTTTCGGCCGGGTCGAAAACTGCGCAGAAATCCGCTCTGATGAACGGCGATCAGGAAGCCAGAGTGCTCACACGGTGAGCCAGACGCGAGACCTTGCGCGAAGCGGTGTTCTTGTGAACCACGCCCTTTTGCGCTGCCCGCATGATCTCCGGCTGCGCGGCCTTCAGCGCCTCGGCGGCGGCGCTCTTGTCGCCGGAGGCGATCGCCTCCTCGACCTTGCGCAGGAAGGTGCGCATGCGGCTGCGGCGCGCCTTGTTAACCTCGGTACGCCGCGCGATCTTACGCGTGGCCTTCTTGGCCGAAGTCGTGTTGGCCATGGTAACGTCCTCGTCCTCATCGCGGCAGGCGCCTGGCTATTTGCCGGCTGGCACGACCGCGAACCTTCGATGAAAATGCGAGCGACGGTCCTGCCGGAGCAAGACCGCCGCGAGGCCCGACCCTATAGTTCCTGCCGCGCCCGGCGTCAACGCGGAATCGTAGCCGCTTTCAATCCGTCTGGCGGCGGACCGCCACGGCCTCGATCTCGATGAGGTAGCCATGGTGCAGTTCCGGAACCGGAACGACGGTGCGAGCTGGCTTGTCCGCGCCGAAGACCTCGGCATAGATCGTGTTGAAGTCAGGCCAATGCGCGGCGCCGGCCAGATAGGCGGTGACCTTCAGCACATCGGCCGGGCCGCAGCCGGCGGCAGCGAGCACGGCGAGGAGATTGTCGAGCGCCTGGCGCGCCTGCACGGCGAAGGGCTCGCCGGCGGTAGGGCTGCCATCGGGCCGTGGTGCGAGCTGGCCGGAGACGAAGACCAGGTCCTTGTAGGCCACTGCCTGCGAATAATGTCCCGCCGGCGCCGGCACCTGCGGTGAGAGGATCGTCTCGATCTCGCTCAAGCGCCCTCGCCGACGAAGCGCGCGAAGCTGGCGAGATCGACATTGCCGCCGCTGAGGATGACGCCGACGCGCTTGCCTTCGACGGGCACGGCGCCGGTGAAGGCGGCGGCGGCGGCAAGGCAGCCGGTCGGCTCGACCACGAGCTTCATCCGCTCGGCGAAAAAGCGCATCGCCGCGACGAGAGCGGCATCGGGGACGGTGACGATGTCCTCGACCAGGTCGCGGATGATCGGGAAGGTGTAGTTGCCGAGAAAGGCGGTCTGGGCGCCGTCTGCGATGGTCTTGGGCACGTCGATCTTGACGATCTCGCCCTTGCGCAGCGACTGCTGGCCGTCATTGCCGGCCTCGGGCTCGACGCCATAGACCTTGCAGCCCGGATTGAGCGCCTTTGCCGCGAGCAAGGCGCCCGACAGCAGCCCGCCACCGCCGAGGCAGACCAGCAGTACGTCGAGTTCGCCTGCTTCCTCGATCAGTTCCTTCGTCGCCGTACCCTGGCCGGCGATGACCTCGGGGCGATCATAGGGCGGGATCAGCGTCAGCCCGCGCTCGCTCGCCAGCCGGTCGCCGAGCGCGAGCCGGTCCTGGGTATAGCGATCATAGGTCACGACCTCGGCGCCATAGCCCTTGGTCGCCGCCACCTTCGCCGCCGGCGCATCGAGCGGCATGATGATCGTCGCCGGCGCGCCGAGCAGCCTGCTGGCATAGGCGATCGCCTGGGCATGGTTGCCGGAGGAATAGGTCAGCACGCCGGCCCGGCGTTGCTCCGGCGTCAGCGCCGCGATGGCGTTGTAGCCGCCGCGGAACTTGAAGGCGCCCATGCGCTGCAGGTTCTCGGCCTTGAAGACGAGATTGGCGCCGGTGCGCTCATTGGCGGTGCGCGAGGTGAGCGCCGGCGTCCGATGCGCCACCCCGGCGATGCGCTGCGCTGCGGCCTCGACATCGGCATAGCTCGGCAGCGCGATGCCATCGGTGAGGGAGTGGGCTGCGGCGGTCATGGCGTATCCTGCGTGCTCTTCAGAGTGAGCCGCCATGGTCGAGCAGCGCCGCGGGCCTTTCAAGTGAAAGAAACTGGCGCCGGCCATGCGTGGCGCTGAGCTGCCGGGGCCTGTGGTCTCAGTAGTTCTTGAATTCGGGCTTCCGCTTCTCGATGAAGGCGGCCATGCCTTCCTTCTGGTCGTGCGTGCCGAACAGCGCCGAGAAGACGCGGCGCTCGAAGCGCAGGCCCTCGGCCAGCGTCGTCTCGAAGGCGCGATTGACCGATTCCTTCGCTGACAGCAGCGAGGGCAGCGACTTCGAGGCGATCTGCTCGGCCGCCTTGAGCGTCTCGGTCATGAGGTCGGCGAGCGGGACGATACGGGCGACCAGCCCGGCGCGCTCGGCCTCGGTCACGTCCATGAAGCGGCCGGTGAGGCAAAGGTCCATCGCCTTGGCTTTGCCGATCGCATGGGTCAGGCGCTGGGTGCCGCCGGCGCCGGGAATGACGGCGAGGTTGATCTCGGGCTGGCCGAACTTGGCGTTGTCGGCGGCGATGATGAAATCGGCCATCATGGCGAGCTCGCAGCCGCCGCCGAGCGCGAAGCCCGCGACCGCGGCGATGATTGGCTTGCGGCGCTGGCCGATCCGGTCCCAGTCGGCGAACTTGTCGTCGAGATAGGTGCCGGGATAGCTGCGCTCCTGCATCTGCTTGATGTCGGCGCCGGCGGCGAAGGCCTTCTCCGAACCGGTCATGACGATGCAGCCGATCTCGTCATCCTTCTCGAAGCCGTCGAGCGCCGCGTTGATGTCGGCGATCAGCTGGACGTTCAACGCGTTCAGGGCCTGCGGCCGGTTCAGCGTGATGATGCCGACCTTGCCCTTCACCTCGACGAGAATGGTCTCATAAGCCATGGCGGCCTCCCGGATGATCTTGTCGCGGCAGCATTAGCGGGCGGCGCGGGGGGAAGTCCATGCGCGCCCGTGCAAGGTGCGCATAGGGCTGAATGACCACGACAATTGATGGCACGAATTTTCGCCACCCAGAGGCCGTTCGCGCGTTGATGGTTCGCAGCTGTCGAATAGGAGGCGCGCATGGCCGACAAGACCCGAACCGATACCGCCTCGCGCCTCGTCAAGGCTTCGCCCGGCGTGATCTACAATGCCTTTGCCGATCCGGCCGTGCTGTCGCGCTGGCTGCCACCGAATGGGATGCGGGCGAAGATCGAGCGCTTCGAGCCGCGTCCGGGCGGCAGCTATCGCATGATCCTGACCTATGACGATCCGTCCGGCGCGCCCGGCAAGGCCAGCGCCGACAGCGATATCATCGAAGGCCGCTTCGTCGCGCTCGATCCGGGCCAGCGCATCGTCTGGGAGGTCGGCTTCGTCTCGGACGATCCGGCCTTCGCCGGCACGATGACGATGAGCTGGCGCTTCAAGGAGGTGCGTGATGGCACCGAGGTGACGATCCTGTGCGAAAACGTTCCCGCCGGCATCGGCAAGGCCGATCACGATGCCGGTCTGCGCTCGACGCTGGAGAACCTCGCGCGCTTCATCGAAAACGCCTGATCAGGCGGCCGGCCCGGCCTCGGCGAGCAGGCGTTGAAAGGCCGAGGGCGTCGCGCGCGAACGCCAGGCGGCGATCAGCCTGTCGGCATTGACCTCTGGTGGGACTACGGAATCCAGCTCCGCATCGTAGCGGCAATAGCTGTGGATCTGGTGGAAGTCGTGACGCGCATCGCCGATGCGCCGATCGCCGCGCGCGATCTCGCGGCGTTCCAATTCGGCGAGATCGCAATGCAGGCCAACGAAGAAAACATCCTGCCCTTCGAGCAGGCGAACCAGCCGCAGCAGCCAGGCGCGGCTCTCCATGATGTGCTCGACAATCAGGTTGTTGCCGCAGCGGACATAGGCCAGCAGCGACTGCTCGAAGCCCTCGAAGAAGGCGTCGCGCATTGTGGACCACTGGAATTCGCCCCTGCGGATGCGCGCGGTCGGCAGCACGCCGGAATCGCGCAGATGGTCGATCGAGATGTGCCAGAACGGCTCCTCGATCCGGGCCTGGACGGCGCGCGCCAGCGAGGATTTGCCGCTGCTGGAGGCGCCGTTGAGCAGGATGATCCGGCCGGGCGGCCGAGGCGTGTCCGGCATGATCCTCAGCCCCGCTTCTGGCAGCTCTTGCAATAGAAGGTCGAGCGACCGGACTGCACCACCCGCTTCACCAGATGCCCGCAGCCCGGCGTGATGCAAAGCTCGCCCTCGCGGTCATAGACCTTGAAGCGATGCTGGAAATAGCCGAGCGAGCCATCGGCATGGGCGAAATCGCGCAAGGTCGAGCCGCCGGCAGCGACGGCCTCCTCCAGGACGTCGCGGATGATCTGCGCCAGCAGATGCGCCTTCTCGCGTGGCTTGCCGGTCGGCGTCGCTAGCGAGCCTGCCTCGGCTTCGGGATGCAGGCCGGCGCGGAACAGCGCCTCGCAGACATAGATATTGCCGAGGCCGGCGATCAGGCGCTGGTCCAGCAGGGCAGCCTTGAGCGGTGCGACCTTCCCCGAGAACAGCTTGGCCAGCAAGTCGCCGGAGAGCTCGTTGCCGAGCGGCTCGATGCCCATTCCGGCGAAGTGTCTGCAAGTCTCAAGGCCGGCGCGGGGCAAAAGATCCATGAAGCCGAAGCGGCGCACATCGTTATAGGTGACGCGGGCGCCCGAGCCGAGATGGAAGACGACATGATCGTGGACGAGGTGCCGCCCGATCTCGTTGTAATAGGCGCCGGGCTCTGTCGGCGGCGTCCCCGGCGCCTCGACGATGAAGCGCCCGCTCATGCCCAGATGCATGACCAGCGCCTGGCCGTCGTCGAGATCGGCGATCAGGTATTTCGCTCGCCGCGACAGGGCTTCGATGCGCCGGCCGGTCAGGCGCTCGGCGAAGCGCTCGGGCAGGGGAAAGCGCAGATCGGGCCGGTTCTGCTCGACGCGTGCGAAGCGCTCGCCGAGCATGGCGGGCTCGAGCCCGCGCCGGACGGTTTCGACCTCGGGAAGTTCAGGCATGGCATCGGCTCTTCAGCATGCGTCGAGAGGGCCCGCGACAAGGCCCGACGCTTTCGCTATTCATCGCCTCACCCGAACACAAGAGCGGCCCAACCGTGACAGCAGCCTCCGACACCACCCATTTCGGCTTCGAGAACGTGCCGCTCGGCGAGAAGCAGGCCAAGGTCGACGACGTCTTCCACAAGGTCGCCGGCCGCTACGACCTGATGAACGACCTGATGTCGGCCGGGCTGCACCGCGCCTGGAAGGAGGCGCTGCTGACGGCGCTGAAGCCGCCGCGCGACCGGGCCTTTCATCATCTCGACGTTGCCGGCGGCACTGGCGACGTCGCCTTCAAGGTGCTGGAGGAGGGTGGGCCGCAGACCGAGGTCACCGTGCTCGACATCAACGCCGAGATGCTGGCCGTCGGCCGCGAGCGCGCGAACAAGCGCTTTCCGGAGGATCAGCGCATCCGCTTCGTCCAGGGCAATGCCGAGGAGCTGGCGCTGCCGGACAACAGCTTCGATGCCTATACGATCGCCTTCGGCATCAGGAACGTGCCGCGCATCGAGAAGGCGCTCGCCGAGGCCTATCGCGTGCTGAAGCGCGGCGGCCGTTTCCTCTGCCTCGAGTTCAGCCATGTCGACGTGCCTGTCCTCGACAAGATCTACGAGGCCTATTCGTTCAACGTCATCCCGCCGATGGGCAGGATGGTGACGGGCGAATCCGAGCCCTACCAGTACCTGGTCGAGTCGATCCGCAAGTTCCCGCGCCCGCAGATCTTCGCCAACATGATCGCGGACGCCGGCTTCCGCCGCGCCTCGTTCACGCCGATGACCGGCGGGGTCGTGGCGCTGCATTCCGGCTGGAAGCTGTGACGGGCGCTGCCGCCGCATGATCTCCGCGCTTGCCCATCTCGCCCGCTCGGCGCGGGTCGGCTTCGTGCTGGCGCGCGAGGGCGCGCTCGCGCTCGTCGACCCTTCCGTGCTGCCGCCGGCGGCGCGGGCGCTGATCGCGCTCGGCCGCCTGATCGAGCGGCGCGGCGCCGGCTCCTCCGCCACCCGCCTTGCCGCGGCGCTGACCCGCCTCGGCCCGTCCTATGTCAAGTTCGGCCAGTTCCTGGCGACCCGGCCCGACGTCGTCGGCATGAAGATCGCCGAGGACCTCTCGGCGCTGCAGGACCGGATGGCGCCCTTTCCGATGGCGCAGGCACGCGCCGCGATCGAGGCCGCCCATGGCGAGCCGGTCGAGGCGATCTTCGCCGAATTCGGCGAGCCGGTCGCGGCCGCCTCGATCGCGCAGGTCCATCGCGCCCGCCGCAAGGATGGCAGCGAGGTCGCCGTCAAAATCCTTCGGCCCGGCATCCGCGACCGCTTCCACCGCGACCTCGCGGCCATGCGCTTCGGCGCGCAGCTCGCCGAACGCCGTTCGCCCGAGGCGCGCCGCCTGCGTTTCGTCGCCATCGTCGAGACCCTGGCGCGCTCGGTCACCATGGAGATGGACCTGCGCCTGGAGGCGGCGGCGCTCTCCGAATTCGCCGAGAACACCAGGGAGGATGCCGATTTCCGCGTGCCGGTGCCGGATTGGCAGCTGACCGCCCGCGAAATCCTGGTCGACGAATGGATCGACGGCATCCGCCTCTCGGATGTCGAAGCGCTGCGCGCGGCGGGGCACGACACGGTCGCCCTCGGCCGCAACGTCATCCAGTCCTTCCTCAGGCACGCGATCCGAGACGGCTTCTTCCATGCCGACATGCATCCGGGGAACCTGTTCGTCGATGCGCAGGGGCGCCTTGTGGCGGTCGATGGCGGCATCATGGGCCGGCTCGGCCACAAGGAGCGGCGCTTCCTCGCCGAGATCCTGTTCGGCTTCATCACCCGCGACTATCGCCGCGTCGCCGAGGTGCATTTCGAGGCCGGCTATGTGCCGCCGCACCATTCGGTCGACGACTTCGCCCAGGCGATCCGGGCCGTCGGCGAGCCGATCCACGACAAGCGCGCCGACGAGATCTCGATGGCGAAGGTGCTGACGCTGCTGTTCGAGATTACCGGTCTGTTCGACATGGCGACGCGCACCGAGCTCGTCATGCTGCAGAAGACCATGGTCGTGGTCGAGGGCGTCGCCCGCACGCTCGATCCGCATCTGGACATGTGGACCACGGCCGAGCCGGTGGTGCGCGACTGGCTGACGCGCAATCTCGGCCCGATCGGGCGCATCGAGGATGCCGGCCGCAGCGTGCGCAGCCTCGTCGGGAGCCTTGCCAACCTGCCGGAGACAGTCGGCCGGGCCGAGCGCGTGCTCGGTCAGCTGGAAGAGTCGTCGCGCCACGGCTTTGCGCTCGACGAGGCCAGCATCCAGGCGATCGGCCGGGCGGAGGCGGCGCGCAACCGCTGGGGCAACTGGGCGCTCTGGCTGATCGTGGCGCTGCTCGCCTGGATCGTGTTCTTCGACTAGCGCCGAGCGTTTTCACAAGCGCGGGATTGGAAACCATTTGAACGGTTTGCGCTTTACAAGCGCCCGCCCCTCGGGATTCCTTTACGGCAAGGCCGGGGCTGGCTTCGCATGGCGCACGCGCCCGAGCGACAGCGACCAAAGAGCCGTTTTCTTCAGGTTGCGTCGTTCAGGAGTCGCGTCATGTCCCGCCTTCTCGGCATTCTCGCCTTTCTATGCGCGTCGTTTGCCGGCCTTGCGTCGGCGCAGGCCAAGCTCGATGTCCGCGTCGATATCGCCAACCAGCGCATGAGCGTCGCCACCAGCGACGGTGAAACCTACAACTGGGCGATCTCGTCCGGCCGTAAGGGCTTCCGCTCGCCCAACGGCGTCTATCGCCCGACGCGGCTCGAGCGCAGCTGGTACTCGCGCAAATATGGTGGGGCGATGCCCTATTCGGTGTTCTTCCGCGGCGGCTACGCCATCCATGGCACGACAGCCGTTGGCGCGCTCGGCCGCCCGGCCTCGCATGGCTGCATCCGCCTGCACCCGGCCAACGCCGCCAAGCTCTTCGCTCTGGTCAAGAAGCACGGTGCTGGCGGCACCCGCATCGCGCTGAACGGCGCCGCGACCGACAATCTCTCGCGCTTTGCCAAGGCGTCCTCGGGCAGCAAGCACAAGATCGCCAAGGCCAAGATCAAGACGCAGAAGGCCGTGCTGACCGCCAAGCAGCAGCGCCAGGGCCCCGCCTGGGGCGAAGCACGCGAGCAGATGCTGCTCAGACCGGCCATGCCGGCCGGCGCGATCGGCTTCCAGCCGTTGTCGGGGCCGGGCTGGCGCTAGCTTCGAGGTTCAGATCGCCTCGGCGGCGATCCGCACCCAGCCTGCCAGCGTCTCGCCCGGTTGCAGCCGGGCGAGCGGCGAGGCCTCGCGCACGATCCTTTCGCTCGGCGCTCCCGCGGCGTGGCTCTGCGGCTCGGCGCAGAGGAAATCGACGCCGGCCGGGGCCCAGACCATGGGATAGCGCAGGTTCTCGCTCGCGCTCAGCGTGATGGCGAGGCCGGTCGAGGGTGTCTCGATCCGGGCGGTGCCGTCCCAGCCCAGAAAGCTCCAGGCGCTCTCCGCTCCGGTGGCGAAGACCGGATTGTCGGCATAGGGGCCGCCATCTGCGAAAGTCTGCGTGCCGGTAGCCCGGAACTGGTTGTCGAAGATCAGCGCGCCGGTCGCCGTCATCCGCAGACGCGTATCGGCGGCGCAGGGAAACCAGGGATGCAGGCCCATGCCGAACGGTAGGGCCTGGTCGGCCTCGTTGGTCAATGCAAGCGTCACGGTCATACCGTCCTCGCCCAGCCGGATGTCCTGCCGCGCCAGGTAGCGATAGGGATCCGGGCCGTTCGTCCGGCGGTGCACCAGCACGGTATGACCGGCGGACTGTTCCTCGACCTGCCAGGCGGACTGCCAGCCGAAGCCGTGGATCGTGCCGGCAGGATTGTTGGACGGCACGGTGAAGCGGGTATGACCGTCGTCGACCAGGCTGTCGAAGGCGCGGTTGGCGAAGGGCAGCATCGCCCAGGCCCCGAACTTGTTCGGCGTCTCGGTTTGTGGCGCGACGCCGGCGGGCGCATGCAGTAGCGGCAGCGTGGTCCCGTCCGGCTTCTGCCAATCGAGCGCGGCGATCGTCCCGCCGGCGTCGGGGGCGATCCGGGCGATATAGCCGCCGGATGAGAGCGTGAGCATGGCAGTGTCCTTCACGGCAACCGGAGGAATGGCCCCCGGCTGGCGCTTTGCGGCACCGGACGGTTGCGTTCGCTCCCCTGCCTCGATTGCGCCCGCAGGCCCCATCGTCAAGGGCCGGCCGGGCTTGACCGGGCCGCGCTGGCCGGGGAGATTCCACGCCTCTTCGCTTCGCCTCGGCCGGAACGCCGGACAAGCCATGCAATTCCGGAGCCTGCCATGCCCACACCCCTGATCGCGCTCGACTGGGGCACGACGCGAGCCCGCGCTTTCCTCGTCGGCGAGGACGGCGCGGTGCTGGGCAGGCGCGTCGCCGATCGCGGCATCCAGTCAGTGCCACCGGGCGGCTTTCCGGCCGCCTTTGCCGAGATCGCCGGCGAGTTCCGCGAGGCGCGGCCCGACGCCTCGGTGCTGCTCGCCGGCATGGTCGGCAGCCGCAATGGCTGGGTCGAGGCGCCCTATGTCGCCTGCCCGGCGAGCCCGGACGAGATCGCAGCCGCGGGCCTTGCCGTCACGCTCGGCGACGGCACGCGCGCCACCATCCTGCCCGGCCTCTCCTGCGACGAGGGCGCCTTCGACGTGATGCGCGGCGAGGAGACGCTGATCGTCGGCCTCGGGTTGACCGACGGCATCGCCTGCCTGCCCGGCACGCATTCGAAATGGGCGCAGGTCGAGGGCGGCCGCATCACCCGTTTCGCCAGCTTCATGACCGGTGAGATCTACGGCCTGCTGCGCGAGCATTCGATCCTGTCTCGCCTCGCCACTGAGCCGAGCGGCGACGACACGACCGAGGGCATCAGGCGCGGGCTGGCCGCGGCGCAGCGGCCGGGAGGCTTCCTCAACGCCGCCTTTCATGCCCGCAGCGATGTTCTGGGCGGTCGCATGGCAGGCGGAGCGGTCGGCCCCTATCTGTCCGCCTTGCTGGTCGCGCAGGAAATCGAAGGCGCCCGCGCCCTGTTCGGCAGTCTGGACAACCTGCATCTCGTCGCCGATGGCGTACTGGCGCAAAGCTATGGCCGCGCGCTCGCCGCCGCCGGCCTGGACCATGGCCTGACCACGCCAGAGGACGCCTTCGTCGCCGCTGTGACCCGCCTCGCGCGGGGCCTTCAGGCATGATCGTCGTCTTCGGCTCGCTCAATGTCGATCTGGTCACGCCGGTCGAACGCCTGCCCGGCGCCGGCGAGACCGTGCTTGGCCCGGGCTACGCGCTGCATCCCGGCGGCAAGGGCGCCAACCAGGCGCTGGCAGCGAGGCGGGCCGGCGCCGGGGTGACACTGGTCGGGGCGGTCGGCCGCGACGGCTTCGCCGAGATCGCGCTCGGGCTGTTGGCCGAGGATGGCGTCGATCTCTCGCATGTCGCCCGCGTCGGGGCACCCACTGGCGCAGCCTTCATCGCCGTCGATGCCGCCGGCCATAACCAGATCGTCGTCGCGGCCGGCGCCAATGCGCTGGCAAGGGCCGATGCGGTCGAGGCCCTGAAGCCCGGCGAAGGTGATCTGCTGCTGCTCCAGCGCGAGGTGCCGGAGGGCGAGTGCCTGCGGGCCGCGCGGGCAATGCGCGCTGGCGGCGGCCGGGTGATCCTCAATCTCGCTCCGGCCGGGGAGCCGGCGCCCGACCTGCTTGCGCTCACCGACATCCTGATCGTCAACGAGCACGAGGCGCAGATCCTGGCCGGCTCGCTCGGCTGGGCCGAGACCGAACCCGATGCCATTGCGCAGCGGGTCGACGCCGAGCGCGGCATCGCCAGCATCGTCACGCTGGGCGCCGCCGGAGCGGTCGGCTGGCATGGCGGCGTTCGGCGCCGGCTCGAGGCACCAGTCGTCGAGGCGGTCGACACCGTCGCGGCCGGCGACAGTTTCGTCGGCGCCTTCGCCGCGGCGCTGCAGGCCGGCTTCGGCTTCTCGGGCGCGCTCCAGCGCGGGCTTGCCGCCGGCTCGCTCGCTTGCACGATTGCCGGCGCCCAGCCGAGCGTGCCGCGGCGCGCGGCGATCGAGGCGCTGGTCGGCAAGAGTTTCCTGTAAAACGCCTGCGGTTTCATTGACCGCGAGGTAAGCCTGGAATCGCTCTGCCGTTCGCAAATGCACGCCGAGCGACCGTTTCGGCAAGCCGATTTACGGTTGGTCAGCACCTTTTCGGCAGCCTTGCCGGCAGTGTGCGAGGGAGGGGCCGATCATGGCGCGGCCAGCCTTGTTGTTTCTGGGCTTTGGCGGGCTTGCCGCATTGATCGCTCTCGGCTCTGCCGGCACGCTCGACCGGATGGCCAGCAAGCGGCCGGCTATAGCCAATGCCGGCACGAACGAGCAGGCGCCAGCGAATGCCGATCGCGTGCTCGCGGTGCACGCCGACTATCACGGCCAATATGTCGTCTATCCGTCGATCGACAATTATCGGGTCAGGATGATGGTCGATACCGGCGCGAGCTTTGTCGTGTTGACCGATGCCGATGCCCGCGCGCTCGGGATCAGGCCGGATCGTGCCGCCTATTCGGTCGGGCTGAGCACCGCCAATGGTATGGTTCAGGGGGCTAGGACCAAGCTGCGCGAGGTGCGGCTCGGCGACATCCTGGTGCGCGATGTCGACGCCATCGTGCTGCCGGCTGGCGCCCTGTCGATCAGCCTGCTCGGCACCTCCTTCCTGCGCAGGCTGCGCAGCTACGAGGTCCAGAGCGGTCGGATGATCCTGCGCGGCTAAACAGCCGGCCGTCGGTTTCCAACCTCATACCGATGAGCTATGCCCGCCTTGCGTCCTTGCCCTGTCATGCTCAGGCTGCATTCATGTAGCCTGTGGCGTGTCCGTTCCGCACGCGTCAGCTGCATGGTTCCGCGCAGGCCTCACGGCCGGCGCTCCTCGAAGATGGATGGCCCGATGTTTCCGAAGCCCCTGCCCGAGCTCTTCCCCAACACGTTCGACTACGAATCGCTGCCGATGGTGAAGCCAACCGGCTTTCGCGAATACGACGCGCGCTGGTTCTTCGGGAAAGAGCTCAACCTGATGGGCGTCCAGGCCGTCGGCATGGGGCTGGGCACGCTGATCCGGCGCATGGGGGTCAAGCCGGAGATCGTCACCGGGCATGATTTCCGCGGCTATTCCTCCTCGATCAAGATGGCGCTGGTCACCGGGCTGATGGCGGCCGGCTGCAAGGTCCACGATATCGGCCTCTGCATGTCGCCCATGGCCTATTTCGCCCAGTTCGAGCTCGACGTGCCTTGCGTCGCCATGGTCACCGCCTCGCACAACGACAATGGCTGGACCGGCATCAAGATGGGCGCGCAGCGCCCGGTCACCTTCGGCCCCGACGAGATGGGGCAGTTGCGCGACATCGTTCTAGCCGGCGATTTCGACCTGCCGGGCGGCGGCTCCTACCAGTTCGTGCCGGATTTCCCGGCGCGCTACATCGCCGACCTGACCAACCGCCCGAAGATCACCCGCAAGCTCAAGGTCATCGCGGCCTGCGGCAACGGCACGGCCGGCGCTTTCGCGCCCCAGATCCTCGAAGCGCTCGGCTGCGAGGTCATCCCGATGGATGCCGAGCTCGACCACACTTTCCCGCGCTACAATCCGAATCCCGAAGACATGAAGATGCTGCACGCCATGGCCGATGCCGTGAGGGAGCATGGCGCCGATGTCGCGCTCGGCTTCGACGGGGACGGCGACCGCTGCGGCGTCGTCGACAATCATGGCGAGGAGATCTTCGCCGACAAGATCGGGGTGATGCTGGCGCGCGACCTCGGCAAGCTCAATCCGGGCGCGCAGTTCGTCGTCGACGTCAAGTCGACCGGCCTGTTCTCGACCGATCCGGAATTGCAGAGGCTCGGCGTCAAGACCGACTACTGGAAGACCGGCCACTCCTATATCAAGCGCCGCGTCCGCGACCTCAACGCCCTCGCCGGCTTCGAGAAGTCAGGCCACTTCTTCTTCAACGCCCCGGTCGGGCGCGGCTATGACGACGGCGTCGTCACCGCCATCGCGGTGATCGACATGCTCGACCGCAACCCCGGCAAGTCGATGGCCGAGCTCTACGCCGCGGTGCCGAAGACCTGGGGTACGCCGACCATGGCGGCCAAATGCGCTGACGAGGTCAAATATGGCGTCAGCGACAAGATCACCAAGCGCATCCAGGCGATGCAGGCGGCGGGCGACAAGATCGCCGGGCAGCCGATCGTCGACGTCATCACGGTCAACGGCGTGCGCGTCGTCAACGAGGACGGCACCTGGGGCCTGATCCGCGCCTCCTCGAACAAGCCGGAGCTGGTCGTGGTCTGCGAGAGCCCGGTCTCGGAAGCGCGCATGCGCGAGATGTTCAAGGCGATCGACGGTGTGCTGCGCGAGAACCCCGAAGTCGGCGCCTACAACCAGACGATCTGACGGGCCTTCGGGGCGGGCGCGGGAGAGAGCCTACTTCTTCTCCCCGCCCGTCGCCGCGGCATTGCGGGCGCCGCTCTGACCGGTGGTGCTCTCGAAGAAATTCTTGGAATCGCCGAGCTGCGCACTAGGCTGGCAAGCGGGCGTGCACGAATAGCTCTCGCGTTCGAGACCGCGCTGCACGGTCAGGATCGAATCGCTGGCGGCGCCGACCCGGACAGTGGACTCGGCCAGCAGCGCACCGGTTGCATCGAGCGCGATCAGATTGGTGACGCCATAGCTCTTGCCGGTCACGACCATCACGCCGTTGCGCTGGACGGTGACGTCGGCGATGGCCGGATTGCCGACGATCACCGTCTGGGCCTTCTCGGGCAGTCGCAGCACCTTGGCGTGATCGACCGTCACCTGGACCGCTTCGATTCTTGCATCGCCGGTTTCACCCCCCGTTTCCGGGGCCGGCGCTGGAACAAGCCGGGCCTGCGCGCGCACGACATCGGCCGAAAGGCTCGAGCCGGCAGCCGCTACGAGTCCGGCAAGGGCCAGCCTCTGGAAGGATTGGAAGAGCCGCGATCCCGGCATCACAATGGACCTCGCACGCGTCTCAAGGTTTCGAACGCGACGAGGAAAGCCGAAAATGATGAATGGATTGCTAAGATGGCGATTTCCCGAGCCAATCGGGCTCCCGCTTCGGTGCGGGAAGCCTGATCGCCCACAATGAAGAACGCTTTGTGGTGCCGGCGCGCGCACGCTAACGAAGCGTCATGTGGCATTTGTCTGATCGGCACAGCGAGTTTTATTTTAAGTATCGAAGGGTTTATACCTCTCATTAACTGACGCAGCGCCCTAAAAGCCCGTTAACCATGGAGTGAAGACCTGTAAAATTCGGCGAGTTATTGGATCGCTTTAACTGATCGGCAAGATGGGCGCCGTAATGTCACTCCTGTCGCTGACCGAAGCCATCTAGAGCGAAGGCAGCAGTCAAACGTGGTGCAAAGGAGCTACCCCATGAAGAACCTGTTTGCGCGCTTCGCCAAGGACGAGTCCGGCGCGACCGCCATCGAATACGGCCTGATCGCCGCCCTGATCGCCGTCGTCTGCATCGGCACCTGGACCGCCATCGGCCCGGCGCTCGACGCCAAGTTCAAGGACGTTCTGAAGGGCCTCGGCGGCTGATACCCCGCCACGATACGGAAACAGACGCCCCGGACATCGTCCGGGGCGTTCTATCGTGCTTCGGTCGCCAGCTGCCGCATAAGGTTCTGGTGATATCCGGCGCCTATAATCCCTGATGTTACTCATCCGGATGGATGCCATGTCCCTGTCGCTGATCGCCGTCCTTATCGTCTTCCCGGCTGCGATGGCCTACGCGGCGGCGAGCGATCTCACGACGATGACGATCCCGAACTGGCTTTGCTTGGCGCTGCTCGTCGCCTTCGGATTGTGCGCGGCTTTAACAGGCATCGGCTGGACAGCCGCCGGTTGGCATCTCGCGGCCGGGGGGGTGGTGCTCGCCGTCTGCTTCGCGATGTTCGCCGCCGGCTGGATCGGTGGTGGCGATGCCAAGCTTGCCGCGGTGACGGCCCTTTGGATTGGCTTCGATCAATTGCTCCCCTATCTTTTCATCGCATCGCTCGGCGGTGGACTGCTGACGGCATTGATCCTTAAGCTGCGTGCCGCGCCGCTGCCCGCTCTGGCGAGCGGCTGGGCCTGGGCGCAGCGGCTGCACGACGTCAAGCAGGGTGTGCCCTATGGCATCGCGCTCGCCGCGTCCGCGCTCGTGGTTCTGCCCGATACTGCGATTTGGCGCGCCGCGATTGGGGCCTGAGCGTTCGGATCCTGTTTCGAAACGGTCGATCCGCGCAAAAAGATACCTCCGGTTAACCATAAGTTGACGATTCGAAGGCCACGATCCGGCTGAGGGTTGGCGCATGCCGACCAAGGATCCTGCGCCATGAGTTCCGCCCGCATCATCATTCTCGCCATTGCGGTGGTCGCCGGCCTCGGTGCAGCCCTGCTGATCAGCCGGCCGCCCAAGGTCACCACGCCATCGCAGACCAAGGTCATGCCCGCGCCCACGGTCGAGGTGCTCGTGGCGGCCGCAGACGTGCCGCTCGGCAACAAGCTTGCCGCCGGCGATCTCAAATGGCTGGCCTGGCCGCTGGCGAGCCTGCCGACCGAGGTGATCCGCCGTCAGGATCTGCCCGGCGGCGAAGCCGAGTTCGTCGGCCAGATCGCCCGCGCCCCGCTCTATGCCTCAGAACCGATCCGGCGCGAGAAACTGCTCAAGGCCGATTCCGGCTTCCTCTCGGCGATCCTGCCGCAGGGCAAACGTGCCGTCGCCATCACCACTGACAATCGCGGCGCCAACACCGCCGGCGGCTTCATCCTGCCGAACGACCGCGTCGACGTGATCCGCACGACCCGGGACGACAGCAACTCGAAGGACGGCTCGCCGCCGATCAGCGAGACCCTCATCGCCAATGTCAGGGTGCTGGCGATCGGCCAGAGCATCCAGGAAAAGAACGGCGAGAAGGTCGTCGTCGGCGAGACGGCGACGCTCGAGCTCGATCCCAAGCAGGTCGAGGCCGTGACGCTGGCACAGAAGACCAGCAGCCTCTCGCTGGCGCTGCGCAGCCTGCAGGATGCCGGCGACAAGAGCACTCCGGTCGATGACGGCGGCCTCACGCTTGTGCGCTACGGCGTCGTCACCAAGGCGGTGAAGCCATGATCCCGATGCCGATTTCAGAACTGCTGTCCCGTCCTGCACGCAAGCGCCGCCTCGCATTGTCGCTGGCGATCCTGCCTCTGGCCATGCCGCTCCCCATCATGCCGGCGCTGGCGCAGAGCAAGGGTGCCGCGCCGGTGCTGAATGTCGGGGCCAGCGAGCATGCGATCTCGCGCCGGCTCGACCTCTCGATCGGGCGCTCGCTGATCGTCGAACTGCCGCGCGACGCCAAGGAGGTCTTCGTCGCCAATCCCAAGGTGGCGAACGCCGTGGTCCGCTCGGCCCGCAAGCTCTTCGTCATCGGCATGGCCGACGGCTCGACCTCGATGTTCGTGATGGATGCCGAAGGCAGGCAGATCACGGCGCTGGAGATCGAGGTCGGCCGCGACCTCAACGTGCTGCGCCAGACGCTGCGCACGGCGATGCCGGGCGCCGACATCCAGGTCAAGCCGGCGGGCGATTCGATCCTGCTCGTCGGGACGGTCGCCAATGCGTCCGAAGCGACGCAGGCGGTCGACATCGCCAACGCCTTCGTCGGTTCGTCGACCACGCAAGGAGCGATCCAGACGACGAGCAAGGGCGCGGTGATCAACTCGCTGACTATTCGCGGGCGCGACCAGGTGATGGTCAAGGTCACGGTCTCCGAGGTCGCCCGCAAGGCGATCAAGCAGCTCGGCATCAACTCGACCGGCGAATGGAAGCTGGGCAATCTCAGCATCACGCCGACCATCGACAACCCGTTCTCGGTGCAGCCGCAGCAGCTCGCCGCGACGGCGATCGGCGCCGGGATCGGCAAATCGTCCAATATCACGATGCGGGCGCTCGAGCGGGCGGGCCTGTCTCGCATCCTCGCGGAGCCCACGGTCACGGCGATCTCCGGCGAGAGCGCGAAATTCACGGCCGGCGGCGAGATCCCCGTCCCGAACGGCTATAGCTGCGACATCTCGGGGCGCTGCAATCTCAGCATCGTCTACAAGACGATCGGCGTATCCTTGAACTTCACGCCGATCGTGATGTCGGAAGGCCGGATCTCGATGCGCATCGGGACCGAGGTCACCGAGCTCGACGCCGAGAACCAGCTGCGCCTCGCCGACAGCACCCAGACGGGCTCGGTCAATGCGCCAGGCTTCCGGACGCGCAAGTCGGACACCACGGTTGAACTGCCCTCCGGCGGCACCTTAGCGACGGCCGGGCTGATCCAGCGCGTCTCGCGCCAGGCGATCAACGGCCTGCCCGGGCTGATGAACATTCCGATCATCGGCACGCTGTTCCGCTCGCGCGACTATCTGCGCGAGGAGACCGAATTGATGATCGCGGTGACCCCCTACATCGTGAAGCCGGTCGGCCCCAACGCACTGCAGCGCCCCGATGACGGCTTCGTCGAGGCGCATGACGCCCAGACCATTCTGATGGGGCGTCTGAACAAGATCTACGGGTCGACGAGCGGCGGGCCGATTCCGCAGGCCTACAAGGGCCGCGTCGGCTTCATCGCGGATTGAGGATGGAGCCACGACAAGGATGGCGATCGTGATCGTGACTAGCAATCCGCACCACGCAGGCCGGGCTGCGCTGCCCGTCGCAGTGCTTGGCGTTGCGCTCCTGCTCGGGGCCTGCGCCAAGGGTGACCTCTCGACCTCCGGTGTTCCCATCGACACCCGTGAGCGCCACCCGATCGTGCTGCGCGACGCGCCGCGTTCGCTCGACGTCTTCGTCGGCCGGGCCGGGGGCGGACTCGACCCGCGCCAGGCCGACGACGTCGCCCGCTTCGGCGAGGACTATCGCCGCAGCGGCAAGGGCGGGCTCGTCGCCGAGGTGCCGACGGGAACCGGGCGCGATCTTGCGACCCACGACACGCTCGACGGCATCCGCCGCTCGCTCGCCCGGGCCGGGGTCTCGCCCGGCGCGCTTTCGGTCAGGACCTATCGCATCGCCGATCCCGAGCTCGCCTCGCCGATCCGCCTGACATACGCCTCGCTGCAGGCCGGATTGCCGCATTCCTGCGGGCAA
Source organism: Allobosea eneae (assembly GCF_042657265.1). NCBI lineage: Bacteria > Pseudomonadati > Pseudomonadota > Alphaproteobacteria > Hyphomicrobiales > Alloboseaceae > Allobosea > Allobosea eneae. The sequence goes on along the minus strand of NZ_JBHSLW010000042.1, from coordinate 67,590 downwards.
TGGCCGACCGATCTCGGCGCCTCCAGCTACAAGACGGGTGCGATGAACGAGCCCTATTGGAATCTGGGCTGCGCCAGCCAGGCCAATCTGGCGGCGCAGATCGCCGACCCGCTCGACCTGGTGCGAGCGCGCGGCGAGGGCCGCCTCGACACGCAAAAGCGCATGGAGGCGATCAAGAAGCTGCGCGAGGGCAAGGACCCCTCGACACAGTATCGTCAGGAGCAGACCAAGCTCAGCGACGCCGTCGGAGGCAAATGATGGCGAACATGCCGGGATTCGAGCCGGACATGGGCGGCGAGGAGATCATCGCCCCGCTGCCGCGCGTGACGTTGCAGGCCTTCTGCGAGACGCGGGAGGTGGCGGACGCGATGCAGACGGTTGCGGCCGACCGGCGCATGGACAAGGTCCAGGCGCGCATCCAGATGGGCGGGCCGGCCGCGGCGGTCGAGGCGTTCCGCGGTGCGCCGACGCCCAATGTTATCGTGCTCGAAACTGTCACCGAGCCGTCTGCGCTCATCGCCAATCTCGAGGCGCTTGCCGAAAGCTGCGATCCCGGCACCAAGGTGGTTGTGATCGGCCACGTCAACGACATCCAGCTCTATCGCGAGCTGATCCGGCGCGGCGTCAGCGACTATCTGGTTGCCCCGTTCGGGATTCTCGACCTGTTGCGCACCTTGTCGGAACTCTATGCCGCTTCGGGCTCGGCGGCGCTGGGGCGCACCGTCGCCGTCGTCGGTGCTAAGGGCGGTGTCGGCGCCTCCACCGTCGCGCACAATGTCGCTTGGGCGATCGCCCGCAATCTCGACGCCTCGACGGTGATCGCCGATCTCGACATCGCTTTCGGCACCGCCGGGTTGGATTTCAACCAGGACCCGCCGCAGGGTATCGCCGATGCCGTGTTCGCTCCGGAACGGCTAGACGCCAATATGCTCGACCGGCTCTTGTCGCGCTGTAGCGACAATCTGTCTTTGCTGGCCGCTCCGGCCATGCTGGATCGGACCGTTGACCTCGGCGAGGACGCGTTTGAGCTTCTTTTCGATCTGTTGCGCGGCAGCGTGCCCTGCATCGTGCTCGACGTGCCGCATCTGTGGACCGGCTGGGCCAAGCGCGCGCTGATCGGAGCTGACGAGGTCGCGATTGTCGCCGCTCCCGAGCTCGCCTCGCTGCGCAACGCCAAGAATCTGGTTGATCTGCTTCGCGCGGCCCGGCCGAACGACTCGATGCCGCGAATGATCCTGAACCAGGTCGGATTGCCCAAGCGCCCCGAGATCGACGCCGGCGAATTCGCCAAGGCGATCGGGATCGAGGTGATGAGTTCGATCCCCTTCGACGCCCAGCTCTTCGGTACGGCCGCCAACAACGGCCAGATGATCGCCGAAATCCAGTCTGGTGGAAAGGTTGCGGAAGCCTTCGTCCAGATCGCCACCGTTCTGACCGGACGCGGCGAGCAGAAGCGCGGCAAGCGCAGCCTGCTCGAGCCGCTCGTCGCGAAGCTCATACGTCGGAAGGTCTGACATGTTCGGCAAGCGGCAGGCAACAGCCTCAGCCACGGCCCAGACGACACTGGCGAGCCCGGCGCCGTCCGCGCTGGCGCGCTCGGTCGAGATGCGCCCGGCCGCCGCCGAGGCGCGCCGCGCGCCGCCGCCGCCGCCCGTCGAGGCGCCGAAGTCCGACGAATACTACCAGATGAAGAGCATGATCTTCGGTGCTCTCATCGAAGCGATCGATCTCTCGCAGCTGGCCAAGCTCGACGGCGAATCGGCCCGCGAGGAGATCCGCGACATCATCAACGAGATCATCTCGCTGAAGAACGTCGTGCTCTCGATCTCCGAGCAGGAAGAGCTGCTCGACGACATCTGCAACGACGTGCTCGGCTATGGTCCGCTCGAGCCGCTGCTGGCGCGCGACGACATCGCCGACATCATGGTCAACGGGTCCGGCAAGACCTATATCGAGACCGGCGGCAAGATCCAGCTGACCAGCATCCGCTTCCGCGACAATGCGCAGCTGATGAACATCTGCCAGCGCATCGTCAGCCAGGTCGGGCGCCGCGTCGACGAGGCCTCGCCGATCTGCGACGCGCGCCTCGCCGACGGCTCACGCGTCAACGTGATCGCGCCGCCGCTCGCCATCGACGGCCCGGCGCTCACCATCCGCAAGTTCAAGAAGGACAAGCTGACGCTCGACCAGCTCATGCGCTTCGGCGCGATCTCGCCGCCCGGCGCCGAGATCCTGAAGATCATCGGGCGGGTCCGCTGCAATGTCGTGATCTCAGGCGGTACGGGCTCGGGCAAGACGACGCTGCTCAACTGCCTGACCAACTATATCGAGCACGACGAGCGCATCATCACCTGCGAGGACGCGGCCGAGCTGCAGTTGCAGCAGCCGCATGTGGTACGCCTCGAGACGCGCCCGCCCAATCTCGAGGGCTCCGGCGCGGTGACGATGCGCGATCTCGTCAAGAACTGCCTGCGCATGCGCCCCGAGCGCATCATCGTCGGCGAGGTGCGCGGACCCGAGGCCTTCGACCTGCTCCAGGCGATGAACACCGGCCATGACGGCTCGATGGGCACGCTGCACGCCAACACTCCGCGCGAGTGCCTGAGCCGCATCGAGTCGATGATCACCATGGGCGGCTTCAGCCTGCCCTCGAAGACATTGCGCGAGATGATCTGCTCCTCGATCGACGTGATCATCCAGGCGCAGCGCATGCGCGACGGCTCGCGCCGCATCACCCACATCACCGAGGTGATGGGCATGGAAGGCGACGTGATCATCACCCAGGACCTGATGCTCTACGACGTGCTCGGCGAGGATCCGAACGGGCGGCTGATCGGCCGCCATCGCTCGACCGGCATCGGCCGGCCGCGCCTCTGGGAGCGTGCGCGCTATTTCGGCGACGAGCAGCGGCTCGCCACGGCGCTCGACCAGCTCGAGGCCGAGGGCGTGGCCGAGGCCTGAGCGCGGGGAGAAGGTCATGGACTATGGCCAGGTCGCAGCCGCCATCCTCGCCGCCATCTCGGCAGGCGGCATCGCTTACGCCCTGCTCTATCCGCGGCTCAGTGGCCAGGCGCGCGCCGAGCAGCGTCGCCGCGAATTCGCCGCCCCGGCAGCGGTCCGTGCGGCGGCCGACCGCGAGGCGCAGAGCCAGGCCAGGCGCGGGCAGGTCGCGCAGAGCCTGAAGGATATCGAGAATCGGGAGAAGGCGCGCCACAAGCTCACCATCGAGGGTCGTATCGAGCAAGCCGGCCTGTCGTGGTCGCTCAAGCAGTATTGGCTCGTCAGCGCCGTGGCGGGCGTCGTGCTGGGCATCCTGCTCTTCGCCGGCTCGGGCAATTGGGGCGTAGGGCTGGTCGGCTTCCTGATCGGCCTGTTCGGCCTGACGCGCTGGTATCTGTCCTATCTCGGCAAGAAGCGGATGCTGCGCTTCACCAATGAATTCCCGAACGCGCTCGATGTCATCGTGCGCGGCATCAAGTCGGGCCTGCCGCTGAACGACTGCCTGCGGATCATCGCCAACGAGGCCCAGGAGCCGGTCAAGACCGAGTTCCGGCTGATCGTCGAGGCGCAGACGCTCGGCCTGTCCCTGACAGATGCCGCGACCAAGCTGTTCGAACGCATGCCCTGCGCCGAGGCCAATTTCTTCGGCATCGTGCTGGCGATCCAGCAGAAGACCGGCGGCAATCTCGCCGAAACCCTCGCCAACCTCTCGCGCGTCATCCGCGAGCGCCGCAAGATGCGGGACAAGATCAAGGCCGTGTCGATGGAAGCGAAGGCATCGGCCGCGATCATCGGCTCCTTGCCCCCCGCGGTGGCGGGCCTCGTCTACCTGACGAGCCCCGGCTACATGGACGCGCTCTGGACGACCGATGCAGGCCGGATCGCGCTCGTCGGCTGCGCCGTCTGGATGACGACCGGCGTGCTGGTGATGCGCAAGATGATCAATTTCGAGATCTGAGGAGCCCTCGGCATGCTTGCGCTCCTGATCGACAGCCTCACCGATATGAGGGTCATGCTCGCGCTGGTCGGCGGCGTGGCCGTGACGGTGACCATCATGACCGTGGCGGCGCCCCTGCTCGACGGCAATATGCTGGGCAAGCGCATGAAATCCGTCGCCACCGAACGCGACAAGATCCGCGCCCGCGAGCGCGACCGGCTGGCGCGGCAGGTGGACAAGATCTCGCTTCGCCAGGAGCCGAAGGCGTTCATGCGCGATATCGTCGAGCGCTTCAAACTCGGCGACTGGCTCGGCACCGAGACCGCCAAGCGGCAACTCACAATGGCGGGATTCCGCGGGCAGCAGGCCGAGATCGGGTTTCTCTTCTTCAGACTGATCACCCCGATCGGCCTGTTCCTGTTCGCGCTGTTCTACCTCTTCGTGCTCAACAGCCTAGGCCAGACCGTGCTCGTCCGGGTCGGGCTCGTGATCGGCGCGGCCTATCTCGGCATCAAGGCCCCCGAGATCTATCTCTCCAACGCGATGAACAAACGGCAGCTGTCGATGCGGCGCGCCTTCCCGGACGCACTCGACCTGATGCTGATCTGCGTGGAATCGGGCATGTCGATCGAGCTCGCCTTCCGCAAGGTCTCGGCAGAGATCGGCAGCCAGTCGGTGCCGCTGGCCGAAGAGTTCGCGCTCTGCACGGCCGAGCTGTCCTATCTGTCCGAGCGCCGGCAGGCCTATGAGAACCTAGCCGCGCGCACAGGGCTGGAATCGGTGAAGTCGGTCTGCACGGCGCTGATCCAGGCCGAACGCTACGGCACGCCGCTCGGCACCGCCCTGCGCACGCTCGCGCAGGAAAGCCGCGATCAGCGGATGAACGAAGCCGAGAAGAAGGCAGCCGCCCTGCCGCCGAAGCTGACCGTGCCGATGATCCTGTTCTTCCTGCCGGTGCTCTTCGTGGTGATCATGACCCCGGCCGTGCTCAAGGCCTTCAAGGCCTTCTGACGGCGGGCGGCCAGGCGCCTGCGCCCGTGTCCATCTTTTCTCGGGCGATGCCTGGTCATGCGCCGGCGGTGGTCCGAGCGCCGGACGGGACGACGCTTCGCCCCGCTGTCGCGGCAAGTCTGGGACAGTGCGTGTCTAGGACAGGGCGCGGACGCGATCAGCCAGCCGGCTGCGCAGCCTTATCAGGGGCTGCCGCGCGTGCCGCCGGCTTGCCCTTGCCGCCGCGCAGCATGTCCCAGCTGTTGGGTTGGCTGACCGAACGGCGCAGATAGGCGATCGTCGCTGCGGCGTCCGCCGAGCTCATATCCTGCCGGGCGATCTGCTCAGCGTCTTGGAAACGCCCCTGCAGGCCGAGGACAAGAACCAGGTTCTGGCGCACCCGGGCATCGGCCCGAGGCGTCGCTGCCGCCTCGCGCAGAACGCGCTCGGCATCCGGCAGACGCTTCGCCAGGGCGAGCGAGAGACCGAGATTGGACATCACCGTCGGCTCGTTCGGCATGATCTTCAATGCGGCCGAATAGAGCTGCTGGGCGCGATCGTGCTCGCCGAGCTGGTCGGCCACGGTGCCTTGCGCCGACAGGATCCGCCAATCCGGCTTTTCCGGCAGATGCGCCCGGCTCAGCACGTCATCGGCCTGCTTCAGCCGGCCGTTGTCGGCGAGCGAACGGCCATAGGCGCCGAGCAGCTCGCGATCCTCGGTATGGATGATCACGGCGCCTTCCAGAATGGCGAGCGCCTGGGCGTTCTTGTCCAGCGCCCGCAGCGCCCGCGCGTAGAAGAACGCAGCGTCGCGGTCCCTCTGGTTCGCTTCATAGCGCTTGGCCCAGTCGGCCTCTTCGCTGCGCCATTGCGCCTCGGTTTGGGGCTGGGTCGGCCTAGCGCCGATCGAACCGGTGACGTCGCCGGGGCCGCCGCGCATCTGGCAGGCGCCGAGCGCGAGGCAGAGGGCGGAGGCGGCGGCGAGATGGCCGAAACGGAGGGCACGCATGCGGATGGACATAGACTCAAAATGCCTCGCCGATACGGGAAAGCTGTTGCCCTCGGTGATAAAACGTTAACCCTAACGGATTGTTAATCAGGCCAGCCGGAGCCGGCAGCCCATGCCGGCTCCGATGCTTTCGCCATCCGAGGTTCGTCGATCGTGCACCCCTTGCTGCTGCCTGCCGGAACGCCCGCCATCCCCGTCCATTGCGTCGCCAAGGCCGATTGGCCGGCCCTGCGTGACGGGCTCCCGCCGGTCCCGCGCAGCTTCGCGCGGGCGCAGGGGTTCGAAGCACGGCCGGGCCAGCACGTCCTGCTGCCGGATACGACCGGCGCGCTCGCCGCCGTGATGCTCGGTGTCGAACCGGTTAGCCCGCGCCGGCGTGATCCCTTCGCACCCGGCCGCCTTGCCGCGACGCTGCCACCGGGCAACTACGCCCTGGCCGGTGATATCGGCGACCCCAATCTCGCCGCGCTCGGCTGGTTGCTGACCGCCTATCGCTTCGAGCGCTACCGCAAGCCGAAGCCGATCACTGCACGGCTGGTCCTGCCCGAGAGGGTCGACGGCGAGGAACTGACCAATCTGGCGCAGGCGAGCGCGCTGGCGCGCGATCTCGTCAACACCTCCGCTGCAGATTTGGGACCGGCCGAGATCGAGGCCGCGGTCCGCGGGCTCGGCGAAACCCATGACGCCGAGGTTTCCAGCACCGTCGGCGACGAGCTGCTCACCGGCAATTTGCCGATGATCCATGCCGTCGGCCGGGCTTCGCCCCGGGCGCCGCGGCTGATCGATCTGCGTTGGGGCAAGGAGGGCGATCCGAAGCTGACCCTGGTCGGCAAGGGTGTCGCCTTCGACACCGGCGGGCTCAACCTCAAGACCGATGCCGGCATGCTGCTGATGAAGAAGGACATGGGCGGCGCGGCGGCGGCGATTGCCGCTGCGAGCATGATCATGCAGGCGAAGCTGAAGGTCCGCCTGCGCCTCTTGGTGCCCGCGGTCGAGAACGCCGTCTCCGGCTCCTCCTTCCGTCCCGGCGACGTGCTGCAGAGCCGCAAGGGACTGACCGTCGAGATCGGCAATACCGACGCCGAGGGCAGACTCATCCTTGCCGATGCGCTGGCGCTCGCCGACGAGGAGGCGCCGGAATTGCTGATCGATTTCGCCACGCTGACCGGCGCGGCCCGCGTCGCGCTCGGGCCCGATCTGCCACCCTTCTACAGCCATGACGACGGGCTCGCCGCCGAGATTGCCCGTCTCAGCGCCGCGGTGAACGACCCGGTCTGGCGCATGCCGCTCTGGCCGCCCTATGACGGCATGCTCGAGTCCAAGATCGCCGATCTCAACAACGTCTCTGGCGGCGCTTTTGCCGGCTCGGTGACGGCGGCGCTGTTCCTCAACCGCTTCGTCGAGAAGAGCCGCTCCTACGCCCATTTCGACATCTATGGCTGGAACCCCTCGACCAAGCCCGGCCGGCCCGAAGGCGGCGAGTGCCAGGCAGCGCGGTTGACCTACGCGCTGGCGAAGCAGCTTTACGGAGGCCGTTAAGCCTGCTCGGCGACTCCGGTTGCGCGCTGTTCTCGGTGCGATAATGATACGGCCCCGTAACGATCCGGGGACGGCATGGTGCTGGAGATCAAGCCGACGCAGGCGCTCAGGCTCTGGCGCGAGGTACATCTCGATCTGGTGCGCGATACGCAAGCCGATCTTTCGGTGCGCCAGACCGCGATCCTGCTGACGATCTACCTGGAATTGCCGCCACACACCGTGCGTGGCCTTGCCGCACGCCTCGGCGTGACCAAGCCGGTGATCACCCGCGCGCTCGACAGCATGGGCAAGCTCGGCCTGGTCAGCCGCAAGCGCGACGAGTTCGACAAGCGCAATGTCGTCATCCAGCGGACCGTCGCAGGCGCCTTGGCGGTCGAGCATCTCGCCGATCTCGTCACTGGCCGGGCGCGCGAGCTCGGCCCGGCCTGAGCGCTTCGCCCGTTAACCGGACAGGGTTACTGTGCTGCCATGAGCACGAATCTCGACCGCCGCCTCACCCCCGCTCGCCCGGACCTCGCCGCCCGTCACCTCGACGGCAAGGTCGAGGCCCTCGCCTTCGCCGATCCGATCCCGATGCGGGTGGTCACGCCTTCGGCACCGCTGCGGCGCGAGCCCCGGCCGGATGCGCCGCTCGACACCGAGGCGCTCGCCGGCGAGGCGGTCCGGATCTATGAGCAGCATGAGGGCTGGGCCTGGGGCCAGCTCGTCGGCGATTCCTATGTCGGCTACCTGCCCGAGGATTGCCTGGCGGGTGACGCGGCCGTCCCGACGCATCGCGTCAGCGCGCTCCGGACCTTCGTCTATCCCGGCCCCTCGATCAAACTGCCGCCAAGGGAGGCGCTATCGCTCAATGCAGGGGTGGCGGTCACCGGCGAGAGCGGCGATTTCTTCACCGCCGGGCATGGCGGCCACGTCTTCAAGCAGCACCTCACCCCCCGCGACCAGCATGAGCCGGATTTCGTCGCGGTGGCCGAGCGCTTCCTCAACGTGCCCTATTTCTGGGGCGGCAAGACCAGCCTCGGCCTCGACTGTTCGGCGCTGGTCCAGCTCTCGCTGGCGGCTGCTGGCATCGCCGCGCCGCGCGACTCCGACATGCAGGAGCGTGGCCTCGGCGAGGCCGTGGCCTTCGACGACCGTCTCGACGGCCTGCGTCGTGGCGACCTCGTCTTCTGGAAGGGGCATGTCGGCCTCATGACCGACCCCGACACGCTGCTGCACGCCACCGCCTATATGATGAGCGTGATCCGCGAACCCCTGCGCCCGGCGCGGGACCGCATCCTCTCCCGCAATGGCGGGCCGATCACCGCGATCCGTCGGCTGGGCTGAGCCTCCGCCGTTTTCCGGGGCTCTTTGCTTCGCGAAGCCCCGGAATGACGTCTTGCCTCAATAACCCCGGCTGGGATCGACGACGTTCTGCAGCTCGCCGCCGGCCTCCAGACGCCTGATCTGCGCCGCGATCTGGTCGGCGACCGTCTCGGGCGCCGACATCGCGGCATTGTGCGGCGTTATCGTCACGGCAGGGTGATCCCAAAGCGGCGAATCCTGCGGCAGCGGCTCGGTCTCGAAGACGTCGAGCACCGCTTCCCGGAGCTCGCCGGCATCCAGTGCTGCGAGAATGTCCGCCTCGATCTGCAGCTTCCCGCGGCCGGCATTGATCAGCGCCGGCCCGCCGAGCCGGCCGTCGCGCGCCAGCCTGGCGAGCAGCGGGCGGTTCAGGATACCTTCCGTCTCCGGCGTATGCGGCAGCAGCACGACCAGGATGTCGGTGCGGGTAAGGAAAGCCGCCAGGCCGTCCTCGCCGGAGAAGGTGGAGAGCCCCTCGATCGCCTTGGGCGAGCGGCTCCAGCCGGCGACGTCGAAGCCGATCACCTGCAGCTTGCGCGCCGCGTCCTGGCCAAGCTCGCCCAGTCCCATGACACCGACGCGAACCTCGCGTGCCGCCGGCTGGTGGCGATCGTCGTCCCAGGACTTCTCGCGCTGCTGCCGCTCGTAGCGGCGCTGCTGGCGCAGCTGCATGAGGCAGTGCATGACGACATATTCGCTCATCCGCGTCGTCAGGTCGGGATCGATCACCCGGGCGATCGGCGCCTCCGGCAGGCGGCTGTCGGTGAAAAGGTGGTCGACGCCGGCGCCGAGCGAGAAGATCGCGGCGAGATTGGGCAGGCCGGCGAGGCTGCCCTCCGGATGCTTCCAGCTCGCGACATAGTGCACGGCGCGCCGGTCGAAGGGCTCGCCGAGCGTAACGATCGGCAGGTCGGGCAGCAGCGCCGCGAAGCGCTCGCGCCAGCTCTCGACATGCCAGCCGGTGATCGCCAGAAGCAGGCTCATGGAAGGGACTCTCCTAGGCAGGGATGATCAGCGGCCCACGCGTAACAGCGCTCTCGCCGCGGCGATAGGCGCTCTTCAGGCGGATGCGGGCGGCGTCAAAGCCGGCTTCGCTGCGGGCATGGATGATACCGAGCGGCCTGTCCGGCCCGACCCGGTCGCCGAGCCCGGCGAGCTCGGTGATCCCGACGGCATGGTCGATCGCGTCCTGCGGGCGCGTGCGGCCGCCGCCGAGCGCCACCACGGCGAGGCCGACGCCGCGCGTGTCGATCGCCTCGACCAGTCCGGGCCGGTCGGAGAAGACCGGGCGAACGATCGGCGCCCGGGGAAAGTGCCGTTCGGGATGCTCCAGCAGGTCGGCCGGGCCGCCGAGCGCCGCGATCATGTGGATGAAGCGCTCCGCCGCCGCGCCGCTGGCGAAGGCATCCTCGATTTTCGCGATCGCTTCTTCGCGCGTCGTCGCCAGCCGGCCGAGCAGCAGCATCTCGGCCGAGAGCGCGACCGTGACCTCGTGGAAACGCGGCTCGCGCCGCCGTCCGGTCAGATGATCGAGCGCATAGGCGACCTCGAGCGCATTGCCGGCAGCAGAGGCGAGGGGTTCGCTCATGTCGGTGAGCAGCGCCCGCGTCGGCAGGCCGGCGCCATTGCCGACATCGGACAGGCTCTGCGCCAGCGCCTCGGCCTTGTCGAAATCGCGCATGAAGGCGCCGGAGCCGAACTTCACGTCCATGGCGAGGCCGGAGAGCCCGGCGGCGAGCTTCTTCGACAGGATCGAGGCGGTGATCAGCGGGATCGATTCGACCGTGCCGGTCACGTCCCGGATCGCATAGAGCCGCTTGTCGGCCGGGGCGAGATCGGCGGTCTGGCCGATGATGGCGCAGCCGGCCTCGCGCACGACATGGCGGAAGAGATCGATGCCAGGCTGGGTGACATAGCCCGGCACGGCATCGAGCTTGTCGAGCGTGCCGCCGGTATGGCCGAGGCCGCGACCCGAGATCATCGGGACATAGCCGCCGCAGGCCGCGACCGCCGCTGCGAGCGGCAGCGAGACCGTATCGCCGACCCCGCCGGTCGAGTGCTTGTCGAGCGCCGGGCCCGGCAGGTCGCGCCAGTCCAGCACCGTGCCGGAATCGCGCATGGCCAGCGTCAGCGCGACGCGCTCCTCGGCATCCATGTCGCGGAAGAAGATCGCCATCGCGAAGGCCGCCGCCTGGCCCTCGCTGACCGCGCCGTCTGTCAGCCCCGCGATCATCTGGTGGATGTCCTGGGCGCTCAGGCGCTCGCCGTCGCGCTTGGCGGCGATGATTTCCTGCGGCAGGCGCATCAATAGGCTCCGTCGGTCCGTTCGGCCGGGGCCGTGCCGGCGATGATGTCTACGAGCACGCCGTAGAGGCCGCTGGCGCCGAAGCGGAAGGTCTTCGCCGTCGCCCAGTCCGGGCCCATGATCTCGTCGGCGAGATCGAGATAGGTTTTTGCGTCGGCCAGCGTACGCAGCCCGCCTGATGGCTTGAGGCCGACTGGTTTGTCCGAGGCCTTGATTGCCTCCAGCATGGTGCGGGCGGCCGCCGGCGTGGCGGAGGTCTTGGTCTTGCCGGTCGAGGTCTTGATGAAATCGGCGCCCGCAGCGATCGCAAGCTCGGACGCGGCGCGCACCGCGAGCTGATCGGGATACTCGCCGGTTTCGAGGATGACCTTGAGCGTCTTGTCGCCGCAGCTGCCGCGCGCCTCGGCGACCATCTCGCGGGTGATCTCGGCATCGCCGGCGAGGAAGGCGCGCCAGGGCAGCACCAGGTCGATCTCGTCCGCGCCATCCGCGATCGCTTCGGCGATGTCGCTGCCGATCAGAGTGCAATTGCTGTTGCCGGCCGGGAAATTGATCACCGTCGCGATCCTGACCGGCGACGCCTTCAGCGTCTGGCGCGCCAGCTTGAGGAATTGCGGCCAGATGCAGATCGCCGCGACCGGGCCAGGCGCCGCGACGGCGCGGGCGCAGAGCTGCAGCGTGCCTGTTTCGCTAGCCTGATCCGACAGGTCGGTCAGATCGAGCAGGCGCAATGCGCGTAAAGCGAGATCGGCGTCGGACATGGTCAGAGCTCGCTCAGGAAGGCGCGCAGCACCCGCCGCAGCGCCGTGGTCGCCGTCGCGGCGACGTCGCGCGTCTCACCATGGCTGGGCGCGCCGCCCAAAATGCCGGCGCCCATATTGGTGACGATCGAGAGGCCGGCGACGCGCAAGCCGTAGCGCCGCGCCAGGATCACCTCCGGCACGGTTGACATCCCGACGAGATCGGCCCCGAGCGTCTTGGCCATCTTGATCTCGGCCGGCGTCTCGAAGCTCGGCCCGGAGAACCACATATAGACGCCCTCGCCCAGATTGGCGCCGCTCGTGGCAGCCGCTTTCTTCAGTCGGGCACGCAGATGCGGGTCATAGGCGTCGATCATCGGCACGAAGCGGCCGTCACCGGTATCGCCGACCAGCGGATTGGGGCCGCTATAGTTGATGTGGTCGGTGATCAAAGCGAGGCTGCCCGGCCGAAGATCGGGCCGCAGCGAGCCGGCGGCGTTGGTCAGCACCAGCGGCGGCGAGCCGAAGGCGGCGAGCATGCCGAGCGGCACGCGCATGATGGCGGGATCCCCGGTCTCGTAGAAATGCGCGCGGCCCTCGAAGACCAGCACCCGCTTGCCGTGCAGCACGCCATAGCTCAGCCGCTTGGCATGGCCGGAGACCGCGCCCTTCGGGAAGCCGGGAATCTCCTCGAACGGAATCGAGATCGGCTCGACCATGTCGTCGATGATGCGGCCGAGCCCGGTGCCGAGCACGATGGCGCAGTCGATGCCGCCATCGATGCCACGATCGATCAATACCGATGCCGCTTGGTCGAAAAGCGCATCCGCTGCCATGTTGTCTGCTCCATCGGCGCGTTGGCCGCGCTCATCGGGTCGCCGTGTCAGCGCCCGCAAATCAGGCCGGCAAATTGGCTGGTCCGAACGAGGCTGGCAACAGCTCGGCCAGAGAAAAGCGGGCGCGGATTCCGTCCGGCCCGGCGATGACGATCGGCACTTCCGGCGCGGCGAACTCGCGGATGCGCTGGCGGCAGGCGCCGCAGGGCGTCACCAGCTCGGCCCCATCGCCGACGACGACGATCGCGCGGATAGCACGCCCGCCTCCGGCGATCATCGCCGAGATCGCGCCGGCTTCGGCGCAGGCGCCGACCGGATAGGCGGCGTTCTCGACGTTGCAGCCGGGATAGACCTTGCCGTCGTCGGCCAGGATGGCCGCGCCGACCTTGAAGCGGGAATAGGGCGCGTAGGCCTTCTGTTGTGCGGCCAAAGCCGCGGTGAAGAGCGCCTCGAGATCGGGGGCGGCGGACACTCAGCGTTCCTTGACATAGGGCAGGCCGGAGGCCTTGGGCGGCGTCGCCTTGCCGATGAAGCCGGCGAGCAGCACCACGGTCATCACATAGGGCAGAGCCTGGATCGCCTGCACCGGCACCTGGCCGATGCCGGGTAGGACGACGCCTTGAAGTCTGATCGCGACGGCATCGAGCAGGCCGAAGAGCAGGCAGGCGAACAAGGCCGGCCAGGGCCGCCAATTGGCGAAGATCACAGCGGCCAGCGCGATGAAGCCCTTGCCGGCCGTCATCTGCGGCAGGAAGCCGGCCGATTGCGAGACGGCGAGATAGGTGCCGCCGAGGCCGCAGAGCGCCCCGCAGATGATCACGGCGGCATAGCGTAGGCCGGCGACGGAGACGCCGGCGGTGTCGACGGCAGCCGGATTCTCGCCGACGGCGCGCAGGCGCAGGCCGAAGCGGGTGTGCTTCAGCGTCAACGCCGTCAGCACGAGGGCGAGCACGGCGAGATAGACCGGCGCCGCGTGGCCGGAGATGGCGATGTCGTAGATCGGGCCGAGGACCGGGATATCCTTCAGCGTCGCGACGAAAGGCAGGTCTAGTTCGGGAAAGCGGGCGGCCCCTTCGAGGTTTGGCGTGCGCCCACCCTGGCCATACCAGGCATTGCCGAGGATGGCGGTCAGCCCGATCGCCAGCATGTTGATCGCGACGCCGGAGACGATCTGGTTGCCGCGCCAGGTGACCGCCGCGAAGCCATGGACCAGCGAGAGCGCGATCGCGGCGAGCATGCCGGCCCCTAAGCCGGCCCAGGCCGAGCCGCTATTGTAGGCGACGACGGCCGAGGCGAAGGCCGCGATCAGCATCTTGCCTTCGAGGCCGATGTCGACGACGCCGGAGCGCTCCGACCAGAGCCCGGCCAGCGCGGCGCAGAGCAGCGGGATCGACAGGCGGATCGTCGAATCCAGGATGACGGCGAGGGTCTGCACGATCTCCATCGCCTAGCCCCTGCGCCCGGGCGCGAGCACGCTGGCGACGAGCCGTCGGAACAGGCCGTCGAGCGCGCCGGCGAAGAGGATGACGATGCCGCCGATCACCACGACCATGTCGCGGGTGATGGTCGGCTTGTCGAAGGAGAGCTCGGCGCCGCCCTGGTAAAGCACGCCGAAGAGCAGGGCCGCGAGGCCTACGCCGACCGAATGCCCGCGTCCCATCAGCGCCACAGCGATGCCGACGAAGCCGTAGCCGGCGGTGAAATCGAGCACCAGCCGATGCTGCACGCCCATCGCTTCGTTGACCGCGAGCCCGCCGGCGAGTGCGCCGGAGATCGCCATCGCCACCATGATGATCCGCGCCGGCGAGATGCCGGCATAGGCGGCGGCGCGTGGATTGGCGCCGACGGTGCGGATCGCATAGCCGAGCCGCGAGCGGTAGATCAGCGCCCAGACCGCGACGAGCGACGCCAGCGCCAGCAGGAACGAGGTGTTGAGCGGCGTCGAAGGCAGCTTCAGCCCGAAGGCGCCGAGCAGCTCATGGATCGGCGTCAGCACCGCCTGCTTCGGGAAATCCGGAGTTTCCGGCTGCATCGAACCGGTTTTCCCCATCACCTCGACCAAGAGGTAGACGATCAGCGTCGCCGCGATGAAGTTGAACATGATCGTGGTGATCACGACATGGCTGCCGCGCGTCGCCTGGAGATAGCCGGGGATGAAGGCCCAGAGCGCCCCGCCCGCCGCCGCGGCGAGGATGGCGAGCGGCACCAGCAATATGCCTGGCAGCGGCGCGAGCCAGAGACAGGCGAGCGCGGCGAAGATGCCGGCGATGGTGGCCTGGCCCTCGCCGCCGATATTGAACAGCCCGGCATGGAAGGCGACCGCGACGGCAAGGCCGGTGAAGATGAAATTGGTGGTGTAGTAGAGCGTGAAGCCGAGGCCTTCGAGGCTGCCGAGCGAGCCCTTGAGCAAGAGCGTCGTCGCCTCCAGCGGGCTTTCGCCGATCGAGAGCACGACGAGCCCGGCGACGATGAGCGCAGCGGCAACCGAGACCAGCGGCACCAGCGCGGTATCGGCCCAGCGCGGGAGATCGATCGGGGCGGCGCTCATGGCTGGATCGGCTTGGTCAAGAAAGCGCGACGCAAGCCCTCCCCCCTTGTGGGGGAGGGTTGGGAGGGGGGTATCGCACCCGCAAACCTCTGCGCGCCAGGTTGGACCCCTGTCGAGGGTGGCATACCCCCCTCTCTAACTCTCCCCCACAAGGGGGGAGAGGACCTGTCGGTGCCAGGGCTCTTGGTCGCGCCTTTCCCCATCGCGGCCACCACCATCACGCCGCCCGCTCGCTGACGCCGGCCATCAGCAGGCCGAGATCGCGCTCATCGGTCGCCACCGCCTCGCGTTCGCCGGTGATCTGGCCGCCGCAGAGCGCCAGGATCCGGTCGGACAGCGCCATCACCTCTTCCAGCTCGACCGAGACAAGCAGGATCGCGACGCCCTGATCGCGCAGGGCGATCAGGCGGCGATGGATGAACTCGATCGCGCCGATATCGACGCCGCGCGTCGGCTGGCCGACCAGCAGCACCTTCGGCGCTCGCTCGATCTCGCGGGCGAGCACGATCTTCTGCTGGTTGCCGCCGGAGAATTTGGCGGTCTTCAGGCTGGGGTCGACCGGGCGGACATCGTAGTCCTGCATGCCGATGCGTGCATGCTGCTCGACCAATGTCGGCGAGAGGAAGGGCCCGCGCCCGAAGGCCGGGTCGTCATGATAGCCGAGAATCGCGTTTTCGGCCGCGGCAAAGGCGGTGACGAGGCCGGTCCGCAAGCGATCCTCGGGAATATGCATCAGGCCGAGCTTGCGCAGATTGGCCGGGTTGCGGTCGGCGACGTTGAGGATTTGGCCGCCGAGCCGGATCACCCCGCGCGCCGGCTGGGTCAGGCCGGCGAGCACGTCGAGCAATTCGCTCTGGCCATTGCCGGCGACGCCGGCGATGCCGACGATCTCGCCTTCATGGAGTGTCAGGCTCGCGTCCCGCAGCGTCTCGCAGCCGCGCTCGTCGACCACCGTCAGACCGGCTGCTTCGAGGACCGGCGCGCCGCGCTCGCGCGGGCTCTTTTCGACGCGCAGCAGCACGCGCCGGCCGACCATCGCTTCCGCCAGCTCGGCCGGGGAAGTCCGTTCCGTCTCGACATGGGCGACCATCTCGCCGCGCCGCATCACCGAGATGCGGTCCGTCACCGCCATGATCTCGCGCAGCTTGTGGGTGATCAGGATCACCGTCTTGCCCTGCGCCTTCAGCGCCCGCAGCAGTTCGAAGAGCTGGTCGGCCTCGGCCGGAGTCAGCACCGCCGTGGGCTCGTCGAGGATCAGGACCTCAGCCCCGCGATAGAGCGCCTTCAGGATCTCGACGCGCTGCTGCAGGCCGACCGAGAGCTCGCCCACGATCGCGTCGGGATCGATGGCGAGGCCGTATTCCTCGGAGAGGCGCGCCAGCTCGGCCCGCGCCTTGCCGATGCCGCGCTTGAGCAGCGCCCCGCCCTCGGCGCCGAGCACGACGTTCTCGACGACCGAGAGCGGCTCGACCAGCATGAAATGCTGGTGGACCATGCCGATCCCGGCGGCGATCGCATCAGAAGAAGAGCGGATGCGACGCGGCTCGCCGCGCACCCGGATCTCGCCGGCATCGGCCTCGTAGAAGCCGTAGAGGATCGACATCAGCGTCGACTTGCCGGCGCCGTTCTCGCCGACGATGCCGTGGATCGAGCCGGCGGCGACCGTGAGCGAGACGTCCTTGTTGGCCTTGACCGGGCCGAACGCCTTGCTGATGCCGCTGAGCTCGATGGCGGGATGCGGGCTCGTCACCGTTGGTGCAAGCTCACATCGTGCACTTGGAATCCGACATGTAGTCGTGGACCTTGACGGTGCCGGCGATGATGTCGGCGCGTGCCTTGTCGGCGGCGGCCTTCATCTCGGGCGTGATCAGCGCCTTGTTGTTGTCGTCGAGCGCCCAGCCGACGCCGTCCTCCTTCAACCCGAGCACCGAGACGCCCGGCTTCCAGGTGCCGTCGCGCGCCGCCTTGAATGAGCTGTAGGCGGCGACGTCGACGCGCTTCAACATCGATGTCAGCACCTTGCCGGGATGCAGCATGTTCTGGTTGGAATCGACGCCGATGCCGAGCTTGCCGGCGTCGGCCGCGGCGCGCAACACGCCGATGCCGGTGCCGCCGGCGGCGTGGTAGATCACGTCGGCGCCGCGGTCGATCTGCGACTTGGCGAGCTCGCCGCCCTTGACCGGGTCGTTCCAGGCGGCCGGGGTCGAGCCGGTCATGTTCTGGAAGATCTCGGCGTCCTTCTTGCCGGCCTTGACGCCCTGGACGTAGCCGCAGGCGAATTTCCGGATCAGCGGGATGTCCATCCCGCCGACGAAGCCAACCTTGTTGGTCTTCGAGGCGAGGCTGGCGAGGAGGCCGACGAGATAGGAGGCCTCGTGCTCCTTGAACACGACCGACTGCACGTTCGGCAGCTCGACGACCATGTCGATGATGGTGAACTTCAGGTTGGGGAACTCGGCTGCGACCTTCTGCAAGGCGGTCGCCTGCGAGAAGCCGACGGCGATGATCGGCGAATGGCCGTCGCGGGCAAACCGGCGCAGCGCCTGCTCGATCTGGGCGTCGTTGGTCGGCTCGAAATCGCGGAACTCGACGCCGGTCTCGGCCTTGAACTTCTCGGCCCCGGCGAACACGCCC
This sequence comes from Allobosea eneae, assembly GCF_042657265.1. Lineage (NCBI taxonomy): Bacteria > Pseudomonadati > Pseudomonadota > Alphaproteobacteria > Hyphomicrobiales > Alloboseaceae > Allobosea > Allobosea eneae. The sequence goes on along the minus strand of NZ_JBHSLW010000042.1, from coordinate 49,708 downwards.
TCATTGAAGGATTTGTCGAACTTGCCGCCCTTGTCATAGACGATCGCCGGCTTGATGGCGGTCTGGGCGACGGCCGCCATGGCCGAGAGGGCGACGCCCGCCAGAGCGAGCGCGAGAGATGTCAAACGCATCGAGCCGTTCCCCTGTCACATGCGGAATGGTTGCGCCATTCCTGCCTAGGATCACGATGGCACGGCTTGCGGGCGGGGCCAAGCGGGCTTGCGGGTCCGCTCGGCGATATCGGTCACATATGAACAGTCGCCTTAGCCGCGCTGGATTGAGACGCCGCCATCGGCGAGGAAGGCCGTGCCGGTGACGAAGCTCGACGCGTCCGAGGCGAGGAAGAGCGCGGCGCGGGCGATTTCCTCCGGCTGCGCCATGCGCTTCAGGGCATGAATGCCTTCGACGAAGGCGAGCACCTCGGGGCCGGCGCCCGGCGCATTGGTCGTCGCGGCCGGCGTGTCGGTACCCCCCGGCAGCAGGGCGTTGACGCGGATGCGCTTGCCGCCGAGCTCGGCTGCGAGCGCCTTCGCGAGGCCGATCTGCCCGGCCTTGCTGGCGGCATAGACCGACATGCCGGCAAGTCCGGCGGTGTAGCCGACAAAGCTTGAGGTGAAGATCAGGGAGCCGCCGCCGCGCGCCTCCAGCGCCGGAACCTGATGCTTTGCGCCGAAGAAGGCGCTGGTCAGGTTGATCGCGATCACGTCGTGCCAGTTCGCGCTCGACATCTCAGCTATCGGGCCGAGCTCGCCGATGATGCCGGCATTGTTGAAGCCGATGTCGAGCCCGCCGAAGCGCTCGGTCGCGGTTTCGACCAGACGCTGCGCCAATGCCTCCTCGCGGATGTCGCCGGCAACGGCGATCGCTTCACCGCCTTCCGCCTCGATCTCGCCGACAAGCGCATCGAGTTCGCTCTGCCGCCTTGCGGTGACGACGAGCCTGGCGCCCTCCGCCGCGAACAGTTTTGCAGCCGCACGGCCGATGCCGGAGCTCGCGCCGGTGACGATCGCAACCTTGTCCTTCAGTGCCGTCATGTCCCGTTCCTTCGTTCAGACGATGAGGCGCGGGTGATCGCAGGCGCATGGACGGTGCAGACACCCGCTTCCTGTCACCGCATCGCACCCGATTGCTGACGTGGACGGATCGGCCTAGCTTGCCGGCCATGACGCTGAACGAAGCCGAGATCGAGCGCTATGCCCGCCATCTGGTGCTGCCGGAGATCGGCGGCCCCGGCCAGGCAAAGCTCAAGCGCGCCCGGGTTCTGGTGATCGGCGCCGGCGGCCTGGGCGCACCATTAATCCCCTATCTGGCGGCAGCCGGCGTCGGCACGATCGGCATCGTCGACGACGATCATGTCTCGCTCTCGAACCTGCAGCGGCAGATCATCTTCGGCGCGGAGGATATCGGGGCACGCAAGGTGGTCGCCGCGGCCAATTTCGTCACACGGCTCAACCCGCGGGTCGAGATCGAGGAATACGTCACCCGGATCGACCCGCACAACGCGCGCGCCCTCATCGCCTTCTATGACGTGGTCGCCGATGGCTCCGACAATTTCGCGACGCGCTATGCTGTCTCCGACGCCTGCTTCCACGAGAAGAAGCCGCTGGTGACGGCGGCGCTCGGCCGTTTCGACGGCTCGCTCACCACGATCCGCGCGCATGAGACGGCTCCGGACGGGAAGCCCAACCCGACCTATCGCTGCCTGTTCCCGGACGAACCGCCGCCCGGCACGGTCGCGCCCTGCGCCGAGGCCGGCGTGCTCGGCGCGCTCGCCGGCGTGATGGGCTCGCTGATGGCGTTGGAGGTGATCCGGGCGATCACCGGCTTCGGCGAGCCGCTGGTTGGCAAGCTCCTGCTCGTCGATGCGATGGCGATGCGCTTCGAGACGATGAAATATGGCTGGGACCCGGAGAATCCGCTGAACGGGACCGCGGCCGTAAGCGGCGCGGCTTGAGCCAGTCGGACAGCCGCATCTCCAGCCATGTTCAGGTAGGAATGCGAATCCTCTTCATCACTCATCCCGAGGTGGTGGTCGATCCCTCGGTCCCGGTTCCGGAATGGCCATTGTCCGAACGCGGCCGTGAACGCATGAACCTGTTTGCGGACGCCCTCGCCGGCGTATCGGCCTTGGCTGTCTGGTCAAGCGCCGAGCGGAAGGCGCTGGACGGTGCCCAGATACTGGCCGATCGTCTGTCAATCCCGCATCATGTCGATCCGGCTCTGGGAGAGAACGATCGATCCTCGACGGGCTATATCCCGCAGCCCGAGTTCGACCGCATTGCCGCAGAGTTCTTCGCATCTCCGACGACGAGCATCCGGGGTTGGGAAACAGCGGCTGCGGCGCAGAAGCGGATCGTCGGCGCGATCGAGACAGTCCTGGCGCGCGGGGCTGGTCTGAAACTCGTCGTCTCGCATGGCGGCGTTGGCCGTTTGCTGCGAGCACGGCTTGAAAATGTTCCGATCGGTTCAGAGACTCGCCCCGGCCATTCGGGCGGCGGGTGCTGCATGATGCTGCGCGGTCTACCGCTGGAGCCGCTTTCGCCCTGGACCGATATCGAGGATTGGCCCACAGCGGCGTCGAGCTAAAGGTCGCCTCGGCGCTTCGCCTCGATTACATCGAAGAGCTGGGCCGCGAGGTCCGGCCCGCCGAGCTTCTTGATGGCGCGCACGCCGGTCGGGGCGGTGACGTTGATCTCGGTCAGCTTGCCGCCGATCACGTCGATGCCGACGAGCAGCAGGCCGCGCTCCCTGAGCGCCGGGCCGATCCGCTCGCAGATCTCGAGCTCGCGCTTCGAGAGATCCGTCGGCCTGGCGGCACCGCCGCGCACCATGTTGGCGCGCAGGTCCCCGACCGCCGGCACGCGATTGACCGCGCCCGCCGCCTTGCCGTCGATCAGGATGATGCGCTTGTCGCCCTCCGTGACCTCCTTGAGGAAGGCCTGGATCACCCAGGGCTCGCGGAAGAGATTGGCGAAGAGGTCACAGAGCGAGCCGAAATTCGGGTCGGCCTTGCCGGTCTTGAACACGGTCGCGCCGCCATGGCCGTAGAGCGGCTTCATCACGATCTCGCCGAACTCTTCGCGAAAAGCCTCGATCTCGGCCCGGTCGCGCGTGATCAGCGTCGGCGGCATCAGCTCGGGAAAATGCGTGACGAAGAGCTTTTCCGGGGCGTTGCGGACCTCGGTCGGGTCGTTGACGACCAGCGTCTTCGGATGGATGCGCTCGAGCATATGCGTCGAGGAGACATAGGCCATGTCGAAGGGCGGATCCTGGCGCAGCAGCACCACGTCGAGCGTCGAGAGATCGGTCCGCTCAGGCTGGCCCAGCGTGTAGTAGTCGCCCTCGACGTCGCGGACCTCGACCGGATTGATCACGGCCGTGACCTTGCCGTCGCGCAAGGTGAGCTTGTCGGGCGTGTAGGTGAAGAGCCTGTGGCCGCGCGCCTGCGCCTCCAGCATCAGGGCGAAGCCGGTGTCGCCGGCGATGCGGACTTGTCCGATCGGGTCCATCTGGATGGCGACGTTCAGCGGCATGGCGGAAGCTCCGGTTGCGGCCGTTATATCGGCTGCGGCAGCCCATTCGTGCAAGTGGCTGAGTCTTGCGTCAGAGCACGAGCTCGAACACACCAGGCACATGGCGGGGCAGGCGCCAGGGCGCGACGAAGACCGCGTCGGCCCGCAGATTGCGCTGCATCGCCCAGGGATTGCGCGCCAGCCATTGCCGGATGCGCGCTTCCATCAGCCGGCGCTTGTCCGCCGTGATCGCGCTCGCGGCGGCGTCGAGCGCTGCGCGAGCCTTGACCTCGACGAAGACGATGTCGTCGCCGCGGGCCATGATCAGGTCGATCTCGCCCCCCTTGCCGCCGAAGCGGCGCTGCAGCAGGCGGTAGCCCTTGAGGCTGAGGAAAGCGATGGCGAGCCATTCGCCGCGGCGGCCGGCGCGGCCGGAGAGGCGGGCACGCCGGCTGCGCAGCGCCTCGCTCACGGCGCCCGCGTCAGTTCGAGGGCGCGGGCATAGACGACGCGGCGCGGCTGCCCGCTGGCGGCGGCAACCTGCGCCACCGCCTCCTTAAGCGAAACCTTGGCCAGCGCCGTGCGCAAGGCCTCGTCGAGCGTGTCGCCCTGGGCTGCTGCGGTGGAGGCATCGGGCGGGCCGATCACCACGACGATCTCGCCGCGTGCTTCTTCGGCCTCTGCATAGTGGTTGGCGAGCTCGGGCAGCGGGCCGCGCCGGACGTTCTCGTAATACTTGGTCAGCTCGCGCGCGACCGCACCAGAGCGTGCGCCCAGCACGGCGGCGGCGTCGGCCAGCATTTCGGCAAGGCGGCGCGGCGATTCGAAGAAGACGAGCGTGCCGGGAATGGTGGAAAGCTCGGTGAGGCGCGCCTTCCGCGCGGCGCTCTTCGGCGGCAGGAAGCCCTCGAAGAAGAAGCGGTCGGTCGGCAGTCCTGCCAGCACCAAAGCCGCCAGCACGGCGGAAGGGCCGGGTATGCCGGTGACCGGCAACCCTTCCTCGACGACTTCGGCGACGAGCTTGTAGCCGGGGTCGGAGACCAGAGGCGTGCCAGCATCGGAGATCAGCGCGAGCTTGCCTCCCTGGCGCAGTTTTTCCAGGATTCTCGGGCGCATCTGCGCGGCGTTGTGCTCGTGATAGGGCAGCAGCGGCGTCGCGATGCCGTAATGCGCCAGCAGCGTCTTCGAGGTCCTGGTGTCCTCGGCCAGCACGGCGTCGGCGGCGGCGAGCGTCGACAGCGCCCGGAACGAGATGTCCTTGAGATTGCCGATCGGCGTTGCGACGATATGCAGGCCCGGTACGAGCGGCTCGGCCTCGGCCCGGAGCCCGAAGGCCGCATAGCTCGGGGCGCGACCTGGGGCGGGCGGGGCGGATACAGGGCCGGACATGGCGGCGAAACTGCCACAGCAGTCAGGAAGATGCCACTGCCGGCGCGGCAACCTAGAGTTAACAACTTGAAAATAGCCTTGCTGGCTGGCAGGACTTGTCCACGGTTCGGGACAAGATTCAGCTGGTGCGGGTTCGTCTCGCGCCTCGCCGAGGAGTGGAGACGAAAGCCGTGTCGCGTCAGAGCAAGCTCCTCACTCCGCCGAGCCGCCGCCTCATCCTGCTCTCCGGTGTCGGCGCGGCGCTCGCCGCCTGCAGCGGCGGAACCGGCGGCCTGCCCGGGTTCGACAGCTCCACTGCGCCGCAGGCGGGTGGCGCTGCCCAGCCGAGCGGCCCGACCATCGGCACCGGCTCGGTCAAGGTCGGCCTGATTCTGCCGCTCACCGCCGAGGGCTCGGGTGCGACCGTCGGCAACTCGCTGAAGAACGCCGCCGAGATGGCGCTCGCAGAATTTCCCGGCGCCGACCTCACTTTGCTGGTCAAGGACGATCGCGGCACGCCGGACGGAGCCCAGGCCGCGGCGCAGGAAGCCTTCCGCGAAGGCGCCGAGCTGATCATCGGCCCGCTTTTTGCCCCCTCGGTGCAGGCCGTCGGCCAGGTCGCTAGGGGCGCCGGCCGCCCGGTGATCGCTTTCTCCAGCGACAGCAATGTCGCCACGCGCGGCGTCTACCTGCTCTCCTTTCCGCCCGAGAACGACGTCAACCGCGTCATCGCCTATGCTGCGGCGCAGGGGCGCAAATCCTTTGCGGCGCTGGTGCCCGAGACCGCCTATGGCAAGGTCGTCGAAGGCGCCTTTCAGCAGGCCGTCGCCAATCGCGGCGCTCGCGTCGTGGTGATCGAGCGCTTCGGCTCCGATCAGAACAGCATGCGCGCCGCCGCCACCCGCCTGGTGCCGGCGCTGCAGCAGGCCGATGCGCTGTTCGTCCCGGCTGACGCGGCTGCAATGCCGACGCTCGGCCTTGTCCTGCAGCAGGCCGGCTACGACCCGGCCAAGGTCAAGCCGCTCGGCACTGGCGTCTGGAACGATGCCGGCGTCGCCCGCGTCCCGGCGATCCAGGGCGGCTGGTTCGCCTCGCCCGACACCGCCGGTTTCAACGCCTTTTCCGGCCGCTACCAGAAGCGTTTCAACAGCGCCCCGACCCGTACCGCGACCTTGTCCTATGACGCGGTCTCGCTGGCAGCCGCGCTTGCGCGCACGCAGGGCAGCCAGCGTTTCTCGGAGAGCGTGCTGACCAATCCGTCAGGCTTCGCCGGCGCTGACGGCGTCTTCCGCTTCCGCCCCGACGGGCTCAACGAGCGCGGTCTTGCCGTGCTCGAATTGCGCAACGGCCAGATCGTCACGGTCAACGCCGCCCCGCGCGATCTCGGCCCGCGGACGAACTGACGGGCCGCACGCGCGTCATTCTCGGGCGGTGCGCAGCGCCGACCCGAGAATCTCCAGCAGGAAGAGGCACCCCTTCAAGGGCTCCTTTTTGGTCATGAGATGCTCGGGTCTTCGCCCGAGCATGACGGCAGGTCTCACCCGCCGATGTTGAACGCCGCCAGCGCCGCCATGTTGACGATGTCGGAATCCTTGGCGCCGAGCGGGACGATCTGCACCGGCTTGTCGAGGCCGACAAGAAGCGGGCCGATCACGGTGGCGCCGCCGAGCTCCTGCAGCATCTTGGTCGAGATCGAGGCCGAGTGGAATGCCGGCATCACCAGCACGTTCGCCGGCCCGGTCAGGCGGCAGAACGGGTACTGCGCCATCAGGTCTCGGTTGAGCGCGACATCGGCCGACATCTCTCCATCGTACTCGAAGTCGACGCGCTGGCCGTCGAGGATGTTCACGGCATCGCGCACTTTCTCGGAGCGCTCACCGGCCGGGTGACCGAAGGTCGAGAAGGCGAGCATCCCGACTTTTGGCTCATAGCCGAGCCGGCGCGCCACGCCGGCAGCCTCGATCGCGATTTCCGAGAGCTCCTGCGCCGACGGCATCTCCGTGATCGCGGTGTCGGCAACGAGCACGGTGCGTCCGCGGGTGATCGCTATCGAGACGCCGATCAGGCGGTGGCCCGGCCGGTCGTCGATGACGCGGCGGATCTCTTCCAGCGCGATCGAATAGTTGCGGGTGACGCCGGTGACCATCGCATCGGCGTCGCCGAGCGCGACCATCGAGGCCGCGAAATGGTTGCGGTCCTGGTTGATCAGGCGCTGGCAATCGCGGAAGAGATAGCCTTGCCGCTGCAGCCGCTCGTAGAGATGCTGCGCATAGGCCGAATTGCGGTGCGAGAGCCTGGCGTTCTGGATCTCGATGCCCTTGGCGGCGAGGTCGACGCCGAGATGCTCGGCGGTCTCGTTGATCCGTTCCTCGCGCCCGACCAGGATCGCCTTGCCGAGCTCCTGGTTGACGAAGGAGGCGGCAGCACGGATGACCTGCTCCTCCTCGCCCTCGGCGAAGACGACGCGCTTGGGATAGCGCCGGACGCGCTCGAAGATGCGGTTGAGCGCGCCGGTGACGGGGTCGCGCCGTGCCGAGAGCTGCGCCCTGTATGCGCCGGTATCGACGATCGGCTTGCCGGCGACGCCCGTGTCCATCGCCGCCTTGGCGACCGCCATCGGCACGACATGGATCAGCCGCGGGTCGAACGGCACCGGGATGATGTAGTCCTTGCCATAGCGCGGGCGCGCACCCTGATAAGCGGCGGCGACCTCGTCCGGCACGTCCTCGCGCGCCAGCATCGCCAGCGCCTCGGCCGCGGCGATCTTCATTTCCATATTGATCGTGGTGGCGCGCACGTCGAGCGCGCCACGGAAGATGAAGGGGAAGCCGAGCACGTTGTTGACCTGGTTGGGATAGTCCGAGCGCCCGGTCGCCATGATTGCGTCTTCGCGAATCGCGTGGACCTCCTCCGGGGTGATCTCCGGATCGGGATTGGCCATGGCGAAGATGATCGGGTTCTCCGCCATTGACGCGACCATTTCAGGCGTCACCGCGCCCTTCTGCGACAGGCCGAAGAAAGCGTCAGCCCCCTCCAGCGCCTGCGCCAGCGTGCGCCGGTCGGTGACCGCCGCATGCGCCGATTTCCACTGGTTCATGCCCTCGGTGCGGCCCTGATAGATCACACCCTTGGTGTCGCAGAGGATGACGTTGTCGGGCTTGAAGCCCATCGCCTTGAGCAGCTCGATGCAGGCGATCGCGGCGGCGCCGGCGCCGTTGATGACGAGCCTGGTCGACTTGACGTCGCGGCCGGTCAGGTCGAGCGCATTGATCAGGCCGGCGGCGGCGATGATCGCAGTGCCGTGCTGGTCGTCATGGAAGACCGGAATGTCCATCAATTCGCGCAGGCGCTGCTCGATGATGAAGCATTCCGGCGCCTTGATGTCCTCCAGGTTGATGCCGCCGAAGGACGGGCCGAGATAGCGCACGGCCTCGATAAACTTGTCGGCGTCCTCGGTGTCGACCTCAAGATCGATCGAATCGACATCAGCGAAACGCTTGAACAGGATCGACTTGCCTTCCATCACCGGCTTGGAGGCGAGCGCGCCGAGATTGCCGAGGCCGAGGATTGCGGTGCCGTTCGAGATCACCGCGACGAGATTGGCGCGGGCCGTGTAGTCATAGGCCCGGCTGTGGTCCTCCGCGATGGCCAGCACCGGCACCGCGACGCCGGGCGAATAGGCCAGCGACAGGTCGCGCTGCGTCGCCATCGGCACGGTCGGAATGATCTCGAGCTTGCCCGGCCGCCCCTGCGAGTGGAACAGCAGCGCCTCCTGGTCGGTGAAGGTCGGACGGGTGCGCTTGGTCGGCGGGGAGCGATCGTTCATGCGCTTGTTCTTTTTCACAGGCGTTTCCTCAGGGGGAAACGACCATAGGGCAGCGCTGCTTTCCTCGACAAGCGCGATTGCGCGACAGCAGTTTTACCGTGCCGGCAGGGATCGCGCGGCTTCGGTTCCCGGCGGGGACCCCTCGCCGTCATTCCGAGCTCAGCCCTGCGGGCCGCCCCGGAATCACGGAAAAGGCTCCTTGGGAAGCGCTCTACAGACCGGCGCGCATGCGTGCGACGCTGTCTCCGACATAGCGGTCGAGCTCGACGGCCTGCGCGCTGACCAGTCGCGCCGCCTCGACGACGCGCGCTGCAGCCTGGCCGGTGGCGCGAGCTTCGCCGCCGGCGCTGGCGACGTTCGCCGTGACCGTGGCGGCCGAGCCGGCGACGGCCTGCGCGTCGAGGGCGATGCCCGAGGCGATCGCGCCCTGGCCGGTCACCACCTGCGCGATCGCGTCCGAAGTCGTCTCGATCGTCCCCATCGTGCCCTCGATCTGCTCGACGGCCTCGGCGACGGCGGCGGCGGCGGCGCGGATCTCCTGCAGCGTCGCGGCGATGTCCTGTGTCGCCTGCTGGGTCTGCTCGGCGAGGTTCCTGACCTCGCCGGCGACCACCGAGAAGCCGCGCCCGGCAGCGCCGGCGCGCGCCGCCTCGATGGTCGCGTTGAGCGCCAGAAGGTTGGTGCGCACCGCGATGTCCTCGATGAAGGCGAGCACGGCGCCAACCTTATCGGCGGCGGCCGCGAGCCCGTCGACATCGGTCCTGGTCGAGCGGACGTGCCGCGCTGCCTGCCGAGCGGTCTGCGCGGCAAGATCGGTCTGGCGCGTCAGCTCGCGGATCGAGGCGTCGATCCGCTCGGCGGCGTGGGCGACGCTGCCGACGCGCTGCGAGGCGAGTTCGGCCTGCTCGGTCGCTTCTCCGGCGCGGGCCGTGGTGCGGTCGGCGTTCGCGGCCATGCCTTGCGCCGCCTCGAGCATGCTGCGGGCGGAAGTCCCGACCTCGCGCAGGGCCTTGCCGACGGTGGCTTCGAGATTGGCGGCCAGATTGTCGAGGGTCGAACGACGCAGGGCCTCGATCTCGCCGCGATCGGCTTCCAGCGTCTTCTCGGGCGTGACGTCGAGCAGGATCCCGTCCCAGATCAGCGTTCCGTCCGGCAGACGCCGCATCGTCGCCTCGCTGCGCAGCCAGACAATGCCGCCATCGGGGCCGGCATAGCGCGCCTCGAAGCGCCAGACATCGGTGGTCGCCTGCTGCACGGCGCGTGCGGCTTCGAAGCGCTGGCGGTCCTCCGGCAGCATCTTGCCGAGCCAGACCTCGGGGTCGCGCTCGACCTCCTCCTTGCTGATGCCGAGTAGGCGGTCGATGGCGAAAGAGGCGAACTGGTAGTGCAGAGTGCCGTCCGGCGAGACCACGCGTTGGTAGAGCGTGCCGGGCGCACGCCGGATCAGCGTGCGCAGGCGATAGGCGGTTTCGCGCCGGTCGCGGTCATGGCTCAGGACGAGTCCGACCAGGACCGTGCCGATCGTGCTGACCACGATCATGGTCGGCACAGCCTCGGTGAGGAAGCGCTCGGCCGCGGCCGGGTTCGGCATGAACATGGTCGAGGCGAGCAGGCAGCCCGCGCTGATCAGACTGAGCCGGACGAGGTCGTGCACCGTCAATGAACGCTTCTGCCGGCTGAGCCAGGCGGCATAGATCACGCCCGCCAGCGCGTGCAGGACGATGCCGGCGATCCCAGTCGGCATGCCGACGCCGCCGAGATTATACCGCGCCGCCGCCAGCGGGAGCGCGGTCAGCAGCGCCGCGATCGGGCCGCCGATCGGCCCGGATAGGATCGCGAAGGTGTTGCGCGAATCGACCACCAGTCCCGGCTGAATCACGAAGGGATTGGCCATGCTGCACAGCGCCCCGGCGGCGAAGAGCACGCCGACTGCGAGCTGGCGCAGCAGGGGGCGCTGGTCGATCCAGCTTGCGGCCGCCGTCAGGATCAGGGCCGCCAGCAACAGGAAGGACAGGCTCTCGATCAGGTTGATGAACAGCGACATGACGAACCCTTAGCCGGGAAACGGCACGTCGACCCTGCTTTAATATGTTGAAAGCGATCCTAACGGATGGCCTTGTCGGCGCGATTTGCTAGCGTGCGCGCCCCATGCGCCACACCACGCCATCCGACATTGCGGACGCCAAGCCCGCCGCGGCAGCCGATCCAGGCCGGGTCACGCCGATGATGGCGCAGTACGTCGAGATCAAGGCCAACAATCCGGACTGCCTGCTGTTCTACCGGATGGGCGATTTCTACGAATTGTTCTTCCAGGACGCCGAGATCGCCTCGCGCACCCTCGGCATCGTGCTGACCAAGCGCGGCAAGCATCTCGGCGAGGACATCGCCATGTGCGGTGTCCCGGTCGAGCGTGCCGACGACTACCTGCAGAAGCTGATCGCCGCCGGCCATCGCGTCGCCGTCTGCGAGCAGACCGAGGACCCGGCCGAGGCCAAGAAGCGCGGCGCCAAATCGGTGGTGAAGCGCGACGTCGTCCGCTTGGTCACCCCCGGCACCATCACCGAGGAGCGCCTGCTCGATCCCGGCCGGGCGAGCCTGCTGGTCGCGGTGGCCCGCCGCCGGGTCTCGGACGAGGTTTACGCCTATGGCATCGCGGCGCTCGACATCTCGACCGGCCGCTTCGCCGTGCTGGAAACAGACCAGCGCGGCCTTTCCGTCGAGATCGCCCGGCTGGAACCGCGCGAGATCGTCTGTCCCGACGCGATCCATGACGATCCCGAGCTCAGGGAATTCTGGCGCGATATCGCCGCGCCCGTGACGCCGCTGGCGCGCGAGGGGCTCGATCCCGCCTCCGGCGAGCGCCGGCTCAAGGAGTTCTTCGGCGTCGCCACACTCGACGCCTTCGGCGCCTTCAGCCGTGCCGAGATCGCTGCCGCCGCTGCGGCGCTCGCCTATGTCGAGCGCACCCAGCTCGGCGCCCGACCGCCTCTGTCGCCGCCCGTCCGGGAGGGGATGAGCGCGACCATGCTGATCGACGCGGCGACGCGGGCCAATCTCGAACTGAGCCGGACGCTGGCTGGCGAGCGTACCGGTAGCCTGCTCGCCACGATCGACCGTACGGAGACGCCGGGCGGCAGCCGCCTGCTGGCCGAGCGCCTAGCGGGGCCACTCACCGACCCGGAGGCGATCGGCAGGCGGCATGATGCGGTCGCATTGCTGGTCGAGGCCCCCTCCCTGCGCGAGGCGCTCCGGCGCGATCTGGCGCGCGTGCCCGATATCGCCCGGGCGCTGGCTCGACTCTCGCTCGATCGCGGCGGCCCGCGCGATCTCGCGGCGCTCGGCGCGGGCCTCGACGCTGCTCGCGGTGTCGCCGCCGCGCTGCTGCGTCAGGGCGATCTGCCCGACGAGTTGCGCGAGGCGGCGCTGGCGCTGGGGCGCACCGATCCCGATCTGGCGACGCGCCTCTCCACTACGCTCGCGGACGAGCTGCCGCTGCTCAAGCGCGACGGCCGCTTCGTGCGCGAGGGTTTCGATCCGGCGCTCGACGAGCTCCGCCTGCTCCAGGTCGATTCGCGCAAGGTGATCGCGCAATTGCAGGCGCGCTACGCCGCCGAGACCGATTGCCGGACGCTGCGCATCAAGCACAATTCCATGCTCGGCTACTTCGTCGAGGTGCCGCAGGCGGTCGGCGAAACCTTCTTGAGGGAGCCTTGGCGCGCCGTCTTCGTGCATCGCCAGACCATGTCGGACGCGATGCGCTTCTCCTCGGTCGAGCTCGGCGAGCTCGAGGCCAAGATCGCCTCCGCCGCCGACCGGGCGCTGAAGCTGGAGCTCTCGATCTTCGCCGCCCTGACCGAAGCGGTCCTTGCCGAGGCCGAGCCGATCAAGGCGGCGGCGCAGGCTTTGGCGGTGATCGACGTTGCCGCGGCACTGGCCGAGCTTGCCATCGATGGCGGCTGGACCAGGCCCGAGGTCGATGACGGAGCCGCCTTCACCATCAAGGCCGGTCGCCATCCCGTGGTCGAGGCGGCTTTAAAAAGGCAGGGCCAGCCTTTCGTCGCCAATGACAGCGAGCTGTCCGCGTCAGGCAAAGACCGCGATGGCCGCATCTGCCTGATCACCGGCCCGAACATGGCGGGTAAGTCGACCTTCCTGCGCCAGAACGCGCTGATCGCCGTGCTCGCCCAGATGGGTTCCTTCGTGCCGGCGCAAAGTGCCCATATCGGCATCGTCGACCGGCTGTTCTCGCGCGTCGGCGCCGCCGACGATCTGGCGCGGGGCCGCTCGACCTTCATGGTCGAGATGGTCGAGACCGCGGCGATCCTCAACCAGGCCGGGCCGCGGGCGCTGGTCATCCTCGACGAGATCGGCCGGGGCACCGCGACCTTCGATGGCCTCTCGATCGCCTGGGCCGCGATCGAGCATCTGCACGAGGTCAATCGTAGCCGGGCCTTGTTCGCGACGCATTACCACGAGCTGACCGCGCTGGCCGAGCGGCTCGACCGCGTCGCCAACGCCACCGTGCGCGTCACCGAATGGAACGGCGAGGTCGTCTTCCTGCACGAGGTCGTGCCGGGTGCGGCCGATCGCTCCTACGGCATCCAGGTCGCCAAGCTCGCCGGCCTGCCGCCGGCCGTGGTCGAGCGCGCCCGCGCCATCCTCGCCGAACTGGAGAAGAGCGAGCGCGAAAAGCCGGTCGCGGCCCTGGTCGACGATCTCCCGCTCTTTGCCGTGCAGATGCGCAAACCCGCACCGGTTGCGGCGCCGGCCGCTGGCCCCGACGAATTGCGCGAGACGCTCGCCGGGCTCGATCCCGACGAGATGACGCCGCGCGAGGCGCTGGAGGCGCTCTACAGGCTCAAGCGGCTGACCTGAGCCTGCGTCTGATCCCCTCCGCCGCCGCGACGCCCGTGGCGAAGCAGGCCTGCAGCAGATAGCCGCCGGTCGGCGCCTCCCAGTCGAGCATCTCGCCGGCGATGAAGCTGCCGTGCAAGCGCTTCAGCATGAAGTCCTCGTCGACCTCGCCGGCAAGAATGCCGCCGGCGGTGGAGATGGCGCGGGCGAGCGAGGCCATGCCGGTCAGCCGCAGGGGCGCGCCTTTGATCAGGCGTGCGAGCGCGTCCGGCTCGGCTGGCAGCGGCCCGCTTGCCGTCTCGCGCAGCACCGCCGCGGCGACCGGCGAAAGCCCCGCCGCCTTGCGCAGATGGTTGCTCAGCGTCTCGCCCGGACGACGCTTCGCCAGCCGCGTTGCGAGTTCTGTTTCGGTCAGGCCGGGTCGCAGATCGATCGTCAGGATCGCCTCGCCATTGCGGGCGATCGCCTCGCGCAGCGGGCCGGACAGGGCGTAAACCGCGCCGCCCTCGATACCACCAGCGTCGATCATCGCCTCGCCCGCGGCGCGCTGCCCGGCGAGGCTCAACGCGATCCGCTTCAGCGGTTGCCCTGCGAAGCGTTCACGCATCAGAGGCGACCAGGCGACCGAGAAGCCCACATTGGCGGGCCGCAGCGGCGCGATCGTGACCCCTTTCGCGGCCAGCAGCCCAACCCAGGATCCATCCGCGCCGAGGCGTGGCCAGCTCGCCCCGCCGAGCGCCAGCAGGGTCGCGCGGGGTTTGACGATCTCCTCGCCGCCATCGCGCAGGGCGAACCGCAGCCCGTCGCTCTCGTCCCAGCCGGTCCAGAGCTGCCCTGCATGCAGCTGCACGCCGAGCCCATCGAGCCGCGCCAGCCAGCTGCGCAGCAGTGGTGACGCCTTCATCGCCCTGGGGAAGACGCGCCCGCTCGACCCGGTGAAGCTCTCCGCCCCGAGCCCGTCGGCCCAGTCGCGCAGCGCCTGCGGCGGGAAGGCGCGGATCGCCGGCTCCAGCCAAGCGCGGGCGGCGCCATAGCGCCCGAGCAGGGCGTCGAGCGGCTCGGAATGCGTCAGGTTGAGCCCGCCGCGCCCGGCGAGCAGGAACTTGCGCGCCGGCGAGGCCATCCGCTCGTAGAGCGCGACCTTGTGGCCGGCCTGCGCCAGCCGCTCGGCCGCGATCAGCCCGGCCGGGCCGGCGCCGATGATGGCGACGTCCGGTCCGCTCAATTGCCGAACACGGTGTTGAGCTGGCTGCCGACCATGATGAACGTGGTGCGCTTCGGCATCTCCTTGAGCCGGACGGCGCCGATATAGGTCATCGCCGAGCGCACCCCGCCCATGATCTCCTGCATCGTGCCCTCGACCGGGCCACGATAGGGCACCTCGACCGTCTTGCCTTCGGAGGCCCGGTATTTGGCGACGCCGCCGGAATATTTCTTCATCGCCGTGTCCGAGGACATGCCGTAGAACACCATCGCGACCGGCACCTTCTCGCCATCATGGGTCTCGTAGCGGATCTCGCCCTCGCATTCGTCATGGCCGGCGAGCATGCCGCCCATCATCACGAAGTCGGAGCCGCCGCCATAGGCCTTGGCGACGTCGCCCGGCACGGTCAGCCCGCCATCGCCGCAGACCAGTCCTTTCAGGCCATGGGCCGCGTCGGCGCATTCGATGATCGCCGAGAGCTGCGGATAGCCGACGCCGGTCATCTTGCGGGTGGTACAGACCGAGCCGGGGCCGATGCCGACCTTGACGATATCGGCGCCGGCCAGGATCAGCGCCTCCGTCATGTCGCCGGTGACGACGTTGCCGGCCATGATCGCCGCATTCGGGAAGGCGTCGCGGGTCGCCTTGACGGTGTCGACGAATTTTTCGGTGTAGCCATTGGCGACGTCGAGGCAGATCTTGTCGATCGGCGCCTTGGCATGCACCGCCTTGAGCTTGTCATGGTCCGAATCGGTCGTGCCGAGCGAATAGAAGGCGTTGGCCGAGCCCGGTTCCTTGAAGAAGGCGATCAGCTCGTCGGCGTCGTAATGCTTGTGCAGGGCGACCATGGCGCCGTGCTTCAGCAAGGCGCGCGCCATCGCCATGGTGCCGACCACGTCCATGTTCGCGGCGATCAGCGGGAAACCGCTCCATTCGCGGCCGGTATGCGCGAAGCGGAAGCTCCGGTTGACGTCGACCTCGGCGCGGCTGCCGAGCGTCGAGCGCTTCGGCCTGATCAGCACGTCGCGGAAGTCGAGCTTCGGATCGTTCTCGATGCGCATGATCAATGCTCCGGCAGCTGGCGCAGGTCAAAAAAGGCGCACGCAGCAACAGGGAGCGTGCCGGGATTCATAGCCGCTCGAACTCTTGGGAGCAATGCGCCGGCTGCCGGTGGAGTTCCCGGGACAGAAACTTTAGCAGTCTCTAAAGTTTTCTCTGGACAGAAGGCATGCATCGCGATACTTAAGCGCATGCTTCACCAACCTGACCAGCTCGATCTCATGTTCCAGGCGCTGGCGGACCCGAACCGCCGGCAGATGTTGCAGAGGCTTTGCGAGGGGCCGGCGAGCGTCAGCGAGCTCGCTCAGCCGTTGCAGATGACGCTGTCGGCGGTGGTGCAGCATCTCGCGGTTCTGGAAGGAGCGGGGCTGGTGCGGACGCAGAAGATCGGGCGGGTCCGCACCTGCCAACTCGATACGCAGGCGCTGCGGGCGGCGGAGCGCTGGATCAGCGAGCGCCGTGCCCTCTGGGAGCGACGCTTCGACCGGCTCGGCGCCTTCCTTGCCGAGCAGGACCGGGATTCGAAGCAAGGAGACGAGCCATGACCGAACGGACCGTCGTCCACGCCGATTTCACCATCGAGCGCCATTACGATGCGAGCCCGGCCCGCGTCTTCGCCGCCTTTGCCGATCCCGCCGCCAAAAGGCGCTGGTCGGCTTGCCATGACGAGGGCGGGCTCGGCGAGCACAGGCTTGATTTCCGCGAGGGTGGCCGCGAGACCATGCGCGGTGCGCCGGCAAAAAGCGGTGACTTTGCGATGAACGCGACTTTCGCGGAGATCGTGCCGGAGCAGCGCATCATCTACAGCTACGAACTGCTGCGCGATGATATCCGCCTGTCGATCTCGCTGGCGACGATCGAGTTCCATCGCGACGGCGCCGGCACCAGGCTTCGCTTCACCGAGCAGGCCGCCTTCCTCGACGGCCATGACCGGCCCGACTGGCGCGAGCAGGGCTCGCGCATCGGCTTCGAACGACTGGCGGACTATCTCGCGCAGGAGCAGGCGCCAGCCTGAACCGCAGCCATCGTCGACCGATCCCGTTTCAGCCCGCTCCTTCCCAGAAGCAGGAATGCACACTCATGTCCTTGACGCTCTATTTCCACCCGCTCTCGGGCTTCTGCCAGAAGGTGCTGGTTGCGCTCTACGAGAACGAGACACCGTTCAAGCCGCAGCTCGTCAATTTCGGCGATGCCACCGAGCGCGCCGATTTCCTGAAGCTCTGGCCGATCGGCAAGTTCCCGCTGCTGCGCGACGACAGCAATGGAAGGCTGATCCCGGAGACCAGCCTGATCATCGAATATCTCGCCTTGTATTATCCCGGCAAGGTTACGCTGCTGCCGGAGAACCCGGTCGCTGCGCTCGAAGTCCGGCGGCTCGACCGCCTCTTCGATCTTTATGTCGCCATTCCCATGCAGAAGGTGATCCTCGACCGGCTGCGTCCGGACGGCAGCCATGACCCGGTCGGCGTCGCCGAGGCCAAGGCGACGCTCGCTTGCGCCTATGACGTGCTGGAGGCGGAGATCGGCGAGAGGCAATGGGCGCTC
Organism: Allobosea eneae; assembly: GCF_042657265.1. NCBI lineage: Bacteria > Pseudomonadati > Pseudomonadota > Alphaproteobacteria > Hyphomicrobiales > Alloboseaceae > Allobosea > Allobosea eneae. The sequence goes on along the minus strand of NZ_JBHSLW010000042.1, from coordinate 32,340 downwards.
GGCGACGCTTTCACCATGGCCGACTGCTCGGCCGCGCCGGCGCTCTTCTATGGCGAGCGGGCGCTGTCCTTCCGCGACAGCCATCCGCGACTCTGGGCCTATTTCGAGCGGTTGCGCACGCGGCCTTCCTTTGCCCGGGTGCTGGCCGAGGCCGAGCCCTATTTTCAGTTCTTCCCGCGCAATCCCGGCGATGCCGAGCTCTCACGCTAACCCGGCTTCGCTACCTCTCTCACCGAAAGGATAAGACCATGACCACCGCTCCCGTCGTCCATGCCAGCTTCACCATCGAGCGCAGCTATGCCGCCTCGCCAGCCCGCGTCTTCGCCGCCTTCGCCGATCCCGCCCAGAAGCGGCGCTGGTTCGCCGAGGGCGAGGGCTGGGAGGTCGAGCAATTCGACGTCGATTTCCGCGTCGGCGGCTTCGAGCGCAGCCGCTTCCGCTACCAGGGCGGCCCGCCGATCACCAACGACAGCGTCTACCAGGTGATCCAGCCGAACGAGCGCATCATCCTCGCTTACGCTATGGCGATCGACGGCGCGCCGCTTTCGGGTTCGCTGCTGACGATGGAGTTCGTGCCGGAGGGTACCGGCACCAGGCTCGTCTTCACCGAGCAAGGCGCCTATCTCGATGGCAAGGACGGCCCGATCCATCGCGAACAGGGCTCGCGGGAATTGCTGGAGACGCTTGCCAGGATGCTCGGCGAGCCGGCCGACGCGGTGGCCTGACGCCTCGACCAGGCTGAATGCTGTGCCAACTCCATTCAGCCACAGTTCATCCCCGGGCTGCTAACCGGCATTCTGGCGGCGTCCGAACCGGGAAAACCCGGCGGATGCCGCATCCGATGTCGCGATCCGGGGGGATCTCTCGACTGTGCTGAAGGCCGTCGATCCGAACACCGTGCCTGCCGGCCCGCCATCCGATTGGCAGGTCACCAAGAGCTTCGCCCGTCTCACCGGCGGCTTCTGGCGTGGCGGCACGGCCGGCCGGGCCTGGTTCTGGTCGGTCGCGCTGGCGAGCGCGATCATCCTCTCTGTCTTCTCCAACGTCACCGTCAACCGCTGGAACGGCTGGTTCTTCGACGCGCTCGAGAAGAAGGACGGCGAGAGCGCGCTGATCGCCATGGCGGTCTTCCCGGTGCTGGTGCTGATCGCGGCCGGCCTCGGCGTCGTCATCCTGGTCTCGCGCGAGACCTTCCAGGTCCATTGGCGCGCCTATGTCACGGCCAAGCTCGCCGATGGCTGGATCGGCGAGCGCCGCTTCTACCGGCTCGGCCTCTCCGGTTATGAGCCGGCCAATCCCGAATACCGCATCGCCGACGACGTGCGCTGGGCCACCGAGCCGGTGGTCGATTTCGCCATCGGCCTGCTCTCGGCCGTCATCACCGCCATCACCTTCATCGGTATCCTCTGGTCGATAGGCGGCTCGCTCAGCGTCGAGATCCGCGGCACAGCCTTCGACATCCCCGCCTATATGGTGCTGGCGGCAATCGTCTATGCCGTCCTCGTCTCCAGTCTAATCACCTGGGTCGGCCGGCCGCTGCCGCGCCTGATCGCCGCCCGCAACGAGGGCGAGGCGCGCCTGCGCTTCTCGCTGATGCGCATCCGCGACCACGGCGAGACGATCGCGCTCTCTCGCGCCGAGACCGGCGAGCGCCGCGCCGTCGCCGCGACCTATGACACCCTGGTGACGCGCTGGCTCGCCATGATCCGTCAGCGCGGCCGTTTGACCTGGATCACCAATGGCAGCGGCGCACTGGTACCGGTCGTGCCGCTGCTGCTGGCGGCGCCGAAATACCTCTCCGGCGAGATGTCGCTCGGCGATGTCGTTCAGGTCGCCGCCGCCTTCGTCGCGGTGCAGAACGCTTTCAACTGGGTACTCGACAACTTCATGCGCATCGCCGAATGGCTGGCCTCGGCCCGGCGCGTCAACGAGCTTGCCGTCGCGCTTCACGCGATCGAGGACGGTGCGGCGCAGAGCGACATCGCCGTCCTAACCAGCGACGGCGGTGGCCTGCGGCTGGACGACCTCACCCTGACGGATCGCGACGGCCGCACCTTGCTCGCCGATTTCTCGACGGCCTTGCCCGCCGGCGCGACGCTGCATGTCGCGGGCGAACTCGGCCATGGCAAGGCAGCGCTGATCCAGGCTGTCGCGGGCCTGTGGCCCTGGGGGCGCGGCGCGGTGGCGCTGCCGGAGGGCGCGCGCCTCGCCGTATTGCCGCAGCACCTGCATCTCTCGGAAGGCAGCCTGCGCGCTGCGCTCGACCCGATCGGCGGCCATAGTGACGACGAGGCGGCTGCAGCGCTGCGGCATTACGGGCTTTCGGGCCTGGTGCCGCAGATCGATCTGTCGCGCGACTGGGACAAGGCGCTGACCACCGGCGACCGCCAGCGCCTCGCTCTGGCCCGGACCGAATTGGCGGCGCCCGATATCCTCGTACTCGACGAAGCCACCAGCGGCCTCGAAACCGAAGCGGCGCTCGACCTGCTGTCGCGGCTGCGGGCAGCGAGGCCGCAGGCGGTGATGCTGCTGATCGGCCAGAGCCCGGGCTTTGCCGAGACAGCCGACCATCACCTCACCATGCGCCGGGCCGGCGGCGTCGCGCGCGTCGCCTCGTCCGACGCGCCGCGTGCCGCTGCACTCGCCGAAACCGGCGCAGGCTGACGTTCAGGCGCAGTTCAGGACCTTTTCCATCCAGTGCCGGGCAGCCTTCCCGGTCCTTTCCGACACGGAGCCAAACGCATGTTGAACATCTGGGACGTCTATTGGGGCCTGCGCGTCGAACAATGCCCCTGCGATGTGCATTTCGTCGAATGGCTGGAAGAGCAGGGCCTGACCGACAAGCGCATCTATCATTTCGGCACGGGCGGCCACCATTATGTCGGCATCCGCTGCGCCGAGCCAGAGCTGAACAGCACGGTGCTCGGGATCACCGCCTCGCCCAAGGAATATGAGGCCTTCGTCAAGCTCGCGATCGACAATCCGGCGATCACCAAGACCTATTCGGCCTATTTCGGCGACATCTACACCAGCAATGCCCGGCTTTTGCCGCGCTTCGACATCGTCACGCTGTTCCACTCCTGCGAATTCCGCAGCGAGAAGAACGATGCCTATGGCGCGCTGACCGATCTCGAGGTGATGCAGCTCTTCACCGACCAGACCGATGCCGGCGGCTATATCCTGTTCTATACCGGCTCCTTCGCCTATGAGGCGGCGAAGCCGATCATCGCGGATTGGGCGAAGTCGCGGGCGGTCGAGGAGATCGGCGAGTTCAAGACGCTCCGGGTCTTCCGCAAGTCCGCCTGAAGCGGTTGCGCCGGTCGCTTAACGGCGCTAATTCCCGTCCGTCGATCCACTCGAAACCAAGGAGGGCTGCGTGATCACGTTCTTTCGTCACCATCGTCAGCGCGGCCCCGTCCAGGCCCTGCAAGCCGGCTTGCAGGGCTGACCGCACAGGCGATACCTCAGCTTTTCGTCCAGGTCTGCCCTTCGTGAGGGCGTAGCGTCTTCGAGCCCGGTGCTCGGCCAGCTGCGTCCATCCCCTCATCGAGCCAAGGCGTTCCGCATTCGTAGTGCTCGGGGCAAGGCGCCCCGGCCGAATGATGGCGCGCGGCTCGGGCAGTTCCGAGACGACCATGACCCTGATCACCCTGCGCAATCTCGGCGTCACGCTGGGCGCCCCGCTCTTTTCCGAGCTGTCCTTCTCCCTGATGGCGGGTGACCGCCTCGGCCTCGTCGCCGCCAATGGCCGCGGCAAGTCGACCCTGCTGCGCTGCCTTGTCGGCTCGCTCGATCCATCTGTCGGCGAGATCACGCGCTCACGCGGCCTGCGCATCGGCCATGTCGAGCAGGACGCGCCGGCGCAGCTGCTCGACCAGCCCGTCGACCAGCTGCTGCTCGACCAATTGCCGGCCGACCAGCGCGAGAGCGAGCATTGGCGCGTCGAGGTTGCGCTGGATTCTCTTGCGATACTGGAGGAGCTACGCCGCCGCCCGCTCGGGCAATTGAGCGGCGGCTGGCAAAGGCTCGTCCTGCTCGCCCGCGCCAGCATTGCCGAGCCAGATCTGCTGCTGCTCGACGAACCCACGAACCATCTCGATCTCGCGCGCATCGGCCTGCTGGAAAGCTGGCTCGCCGCCCTGCCGCGTGATGTAGCGGTGATCCTGTCGAGCCATGACCGCGCCTTCCTCGACGCGGCCACCAATCGGACGCTGTTCCTTCGCCAGGAACGCTCGCAAGTGTTCGCGCTGCCCTATTCGCCGGCGCGCGCCGCGCTCGACGAAAGCGATGCCGCCATGGCCGCCCGCCATGAGCGCGATCTCAAGGCCGTCCAGCAGATGCGGCGCCAGGCGGCCAAGCTCAACAATATCGGCATCAACTCCGGCAGCGATCTCCTGCTCAGCAAGACCAGGCAGCTCAAGCGCCGGGCCGACGAGCTCGAAGCTTCAGCGCGCCCGGCCCATCGCGAACGCACGGCCGGGGCGATCAGGCTCGCCAGCAGCGCGACGCATGTGCGGGCGCTGGTCGAGCTCGACGACGCCGCGGTCGAGACCCCGGACGGGCGTTTGCTGTTCAGGACAGGCAAGCGCTGGATCAGCCCCGGCGACCGGATCGTGCTGCTCGGCTTGAACGGCGCCGGCAAGTCGCGCCTCATCAATGCGCTCCACGCCGCAATTCGTGGCGATGACCGGCCTGCTATCCGGGCGACGCCTTCGCTGGTGCTCGGCCATGCCAGCCAGAGCCTCTCCGAATTGCCCGATGACGACACCCCACATGGCCTGATCTGCCGACGCTTCGATGTCGGCGACCAGCCCGCCCGCGGTCTGCTCGCCGGCGCCGGCATCGTCATCGATCGCCAGACCGGGCCGATCGGCGCGCTCTCCGGCGGGCAGCGGGCAAGGCTGGCCATGCTGGCGCTGCGCCTCGCCAGGCCAAATTTCTACCTGCTGGACGAACCGACCAACCATCTCGACATAGAGGGCCAGGAGGCGCTGGAGGCGGAGCTCACCGCCGGCGAGACCAGCTGCCTCCTGGTCTCGCATGATCGCAGCTTCGTGCGGGCAGTCGGCAATCGCTTCTGGCGGATCGACAAGCGGCGGCTGTTCGAGGTTGATGATCCCGAGGCCTTCTTCCAGGAGGCGATGGAAGCGGAAGGCTGATCACCGCTGTCACGATCGGCACAAAGCGGCCGGCGCGTCCTGCGCCGGCCTCATGGCGCGCATTCGCCGCGCTGCCCCGTCTTGTGCATCGCGGCGAAGGCGCTATCTCTCGGGTCCGGCCGTCAGGCCAGCCGCCAGCAACCCGCCTTGCTCGTTGTCTTCCGTGCGAGCGCAACCCGATAAGAGTGCTGATGTCGTTCGGCCCGCACGAGCCAGGAATGCCGCTGCGCAAGCGCAGCCGCTGGTGGTGGCTCGGCCCGCTCGCCTCGTCGGTGATCTTCATCGCCTCGCTGGTGGTGCTCTACTACATCGTCCGCGAGATCGAGCCCGGCGAGCTCGCCCGCGCCTTCGCCAATGCCAGCCAGCGCCAGCTCCTGCTCGCGCTCGGCTTCACCGCGCTGAGCTATCTGCTGCTCACCGGCTACGACGCGGTGGCGCTGCGGCGACTTGGCCTGTCGATTCCCTATCGGACGACGGCGCTCGCCTCCTTCACCAGCTATTCCGTCGCTTTCACGCTCGGCTTCCCGATCGTCACCGGCGGCACGGTGCGCTACTGGATCTATTCGGCCAAGGGCGTGCGCGCCTCGGAGGTGGCGAGCCTCACCGTCATCGCCGGCCTGACCTTCTGGCTCGGCCTCGGCATGATCCTCTGCGCCAGCCTGTTCTATGCGACGGAGTCGGTGGCGCAATTGGCGCGCACCTCGCCGCTGGTCGTGCAGGCCGTCGGCGCGGCCGTGGCGCTTGGTACGCTCGGCTATCTCTTCTGGGTCGCGACCGGTGAACGCACCTTGCGGGTCAGCGGCTGGAATCTGCCGCTGCCCGGCCTCGGCGTCACGCTGACGCAGATGCTGCTTGGCGCCGCCGAGGTCTGCGCCGCCGCCGCCGTGCTCTATGTGCTGCTGCCGGGCGGGCACAACCTGCCCTATGAGAGCTTCCTGGCCGCCTATATCTTTGCCTGCCTGATCGGCATCGCCAGCCATGCGCCGGGCGGGCTCGGCGTCTTCGAGGCGACCATGCTGATCGCGCTCAGCCGTCTGCCTTTCGAGCAGGTGCTCGGCGCGCTGCTACTCTTCCGCATCATCTACTACATCCTGCCCTTCATCCTCGCGCTGGTCCTGCTGGCGCTGAACGAGATGATCCGGCGCATCCGGCGGCACGAGATCTGACGCCGCATCTTGGGCGCACATCCTTGACGCCGCTTCCAGCCGACGCAAACTCCTGTCCGCCGGGCATGATCGAGGACACCGCCGGCTCATGGGATGGAGCCAGTGGACGCGACCAATCTGATCGACGAGATCTATGAAGCCGCCATCGTGCCGGAGAAATGGGCCGATGTGCTGGACCAGCTGGCGACCCGGGCAGGCGGGGTCGGCACGATCCTGTTCGCGGCTTCGCCGAACCGGTTCCAATGGACCTCGTCCGAATCAATTCATGCTGTCACAGCCGAATGGGTAGCCTCGCCCTTCGTCGCGGATAATCTGCGAGGCAAACGCCTGGTTCCGCTCTACGAGCCGCGTTTTCTGACCGATCTCGACGCAATCACGCCAGAGGAGATCGAGCAGGATCCGTTCTATCGCGATTTCCTCAGGCCGCGCGGCTGGGGCTGGTGCGTCGGCACCTCGATCCGCTTGACGAGCGGCGACAGCATCGTCTTCTCGATCGAGCGCCTCTATGCCGACGGCCCGGTCCCGCGCGAGACGGCCGAGACGCTCGATCCCCTCCGGCCGCACCTTGCGCGGGCGTCGATCATCGCGGCGCGTCTCGGCCTGGAGCGCGCGCGTGCCAGCGTCGCGGCTCTGGAGCTGATCGGACTGCCGGCGGCGATCATCACGGGCCGCCACAGCGTGCTGGCGGCCAACGCGTTGCTCCTGAGCTGCACGGCAGTCGAGATCGGCGCCTTCGATCGCATCCGTCTCGCCGATTCCGTGGCGAACGAACACTTGCAGCGGCACCTCGATGTGGCGGGGGGCGCTGGCCTATCCTTTCCGATCCGGGGGACGAGCGAGCGGCCTGCCTTCGTGGCGCATCTGGTTCCGCTCAGGCGAGCCGGGCTGGATGTGTTCTCCGGCGCGGCGCAATTGTTCTACCTCACCGAGGTCGGCCGCGGCGCGGCGCCGCCCGCAGCGATCCTCGAAGCCCTCTTCGATCTCAGCCCGGCCGAAGCGAAGGTCACGCGGCTCTTGCTCGCGGGCGGCACGGTCGCCGGCATCGCCAGCAGCCAGGGCATCCGGCCCGAAACCGTGCGCGGGCAGCTCAAGACCGTCTTCGCCAAGACCGGCGTGCGCCGGCAGGCTGAGCTGGTCCAGCTCCTTGGCGGGATCCCGGTTCCCGGCCCGCCGCGCTTCGGCCTGTCGGGGGCCATTGTACGCAAATAGCAGTTGGCCCCGCGCAGGGGAATTGCGCTGCACCACCGCTCCGGCATAAGACGCCTCGCCGCAGGCCACGCAAAGGCAGGAGCCGCATGCACGCTCTGGTCGACCCAAAGGCGCCGGTCACGGCGGCGCTGATCGAGGCTATCGGCGTTCCCGCCGTATTGCTCGACCCCCAGGGCGTGATCCAGGCGCTGAGCCCGACCGCGCCGGCGCTTGTCACCGCGCTCGCCAAGGGCAAGCCGCTCGCCCTGGTGATGCGCGACCCCGATCTGATCGATGCGATCGAGCAGGTCTCGCGCCATGGCGGCCGGCGCGCCGTCGAGCTGATCGAGCGCGTGCCGGTCGAGCGCACCTTCCGCATCCACATCGCTGCGCTCGCCGGCAGCGGCTGGCGCCGGGCCGTGCTTCTGACCTTCGAGGATCTCAGCGAGCAGCGCATGACCGAGCGGATGCGCGTCGACTTCGTCGCCAATGCCAGCCACGAATTGCGTACGCCGCTCGCCTCCGTGCTCGGCTTCGTCGAGACCCTGCAGGGGCCGGCGCGCAACGATGCCGCCGCCCGCGACCGCTTCCTGGCGATCATGCGCGAGCAGGGCCTGCGCATGGCCCGGCTGGTCGACGACCTGCTCTCGCTCTCGCGCATCGAACTGCGCGCCCATCTCGCGCCAGAGACGCCGGTCGATCTCTCCAGCATCGCCCGCGAAATTCTCGACTCCCTTGTTCTGATGGCGCGCGAGCGCGAGGTGACGCTGAATCTCGACGTGCCACAGCACCCAGTCACCGTCGCCGGCGATCGCGACGAATTGCTGCGGCTGATGGAGAACCTGGTCGAGAACGCGATCAAATACGGCCAGCGCGGCGGCGAGGTCGGCATCACCGTCGCGATCTCCGGCGAGGAGGCGAGCATCAGCGTGCGCGATGACGGGCCGGGCATCGCCCCGGAGCATCTGCCGCGCCTGACTGAGCGCTTCTACCGGGTCGACACCGCCGCCAGCCGCGAGGCCGGCGGCACCGGCCTCGGCCTCGCCATCGTCAAGCACATCGTCCTTCGCCATCGCGGCAGGCTGACCATCGAGAGCGTCGTCGGCCAGGGCGCGACCTTCCGGGCGATCCTGCCGCGCCTGCCGGAGTCGACCCGTTAACGATTTGTGACGGCAGCAGGCGCGCTTTCATGACTGTGTGTCATGTGGCTGTCATATAGCCGGTGTTCTAGCAAGGCCGCTGCTCTTGCGACCCAGAGAGGACATCTCATGCGCAAACTTCTCATTCTCGCGGCCGCTGCCGCCGGACTTTCGGGTGTTGCCCAGGCTGCCGACATCACCGGCGCCGGCGCGACCTTCCCCTTCCCGATCTACTCCAAATGGGCCGAGGCCTATAAGAAGGAGACCGGAATCGGCCTGAACTATCAGTCGATCGGCTCGGGCGGCGGCATCCGCCAGATCAAGGCGAAGACCGTCGCCTTCGGCGCCACCGACGCTCCGCTCAAGGGCGAGGATCTGACTAAGGACGGCCTGATCCAGTTCCCGACCGTGATGGGCGGCGTCGTCCCGGCGATCAACATCGCCGGTGTCGATGCGGGCAAGCTCAAGCTGACCGGCCCGATCGTCGCCGAGATCTACATGGGCACCATCAAGAAGTGGAACGACCCGAAGATCACGGCGATCAACGCCGGCGTCACCCTGCCGGACGCCAACATTAACCCGGTCTACCGTTCGGACGGCTCGGGCACGACCTTCGTCTTCACCGATTACCTCTCCAAGGTTTCGCCCGAGTGGAAGTCCAAGGTCGGCGCTAACACCTCGGTCCAGTGGGCCGTTGGCATCGGCGGCAAGGGCAATGAGGGCGTTTCCGCCTCGGTGAAGCAGGTCGCCAACTCGATCGGCTATGTCGAGTACGCCTACGCCAAGCAGAACAAGCTCAACTTCGCGCTGATCCAGAATGCCGACGGCAACTACCCCGCGCCGGACGACAAGTCCTTCCAGGCCGCCGCCGCCAACGCCAACTGGAATGAGGCCCCCGGCTTCGGCATCTCGCTGAACAACCAGAAGGGCGCTCAGGCCTGGCCGATCACCGCTGCCACCTTCCTGCTCGTCCACGCCAAGCCGGAGAAGCCGGAAGAGGTGCAGGCCGCGCTGAAGTTCGTCGACTGGGCCTACAAGAACGGCGACCAGCTCGCCCTCGACCTCGACTATGTGCCGCTCCCGGCCAACGTCAAGGATCAGGTCCGCAACGCCTGGAAGGGCGTCACCGACCCGGCCGGCAAGCCGATCTTCTGATCGCGCCCGCCCCTAGAACGACCGGCGGGGGCCGTCACCGGCCCCCGCCGCCTTGCGCGACGAGACCGACTCTTTCCGTCTTCACGTGATTCGGAGTTCCACGGATGGCTGCCGTGACTGACCAGATGGCGCCCGGCGCGCATGTTGCCCGCAAGACTCCGAAGGGCACGTTCGACATCGTCTTCCGCAACGCGAGCTTCCTGTCGGCCCTGTTCGTGCTGCTGCTGCTCGCCGGGATCATGGTCTCGATGGTGATCGGCGGCTGGCCGGCCTTCCGCGAGATGGGGCTGGGCTTCCTGACCTCGAGCGTCTGGGATACCCAGAACGATCAGTACGGCGCCTGGCCGGCCATCGCCGGCACCCTCTCGACCGCCTTGATCGCGCTCGTCATTGGTGTGCCGCTCTCGCTCGGCATCGCCGTCTTCCTGACTCAGCTCGCGCCGCCCTGGTTCAAGCAGCCGGTTTCGACCGCGATCGAGCTGCTCGCCGCCGTGCCGTCGATCATCTACGGCATGTGGGGACTCTTCGTCTTCGTGCCGCTCTTTGCCGCCTATGTGCAAGTGCCGCTCTCGAACGTCGTCGAGGGCATGCCGATCCTCGGTACGATCCTCTATTCGCGTTCGCCGTCCGGCCTCGGCATCCTCACCGCCGGCTTCATCCTGGCGTTCATGATCATCCCGTTCATCGCCTCGATCACCCGCGACATGCTCGACCAGATCCCCTCGGTGCTGCGCGAGAGCGCCTATGGCATCGGGGCGACGACCTGGGAGGTCGTGCGCCATGTGCTGGTGCCGCAGGCCGGCGTCTCGATCATCGGCGCTATCATGCTCGGCCTCGGCCGTGCGCTCGGCGAGACCATGGCGGTGACCTTCGTCGTCGGCAACGCCAACCGGCTGTCCGGCTCGATCATGGATCCCGGCTCGACCATCGCCTCGCGCATCGCCAACGAGTTCAACGAAGCGCTTGGCCTGCAGCTCAACGCGCTGATCGCGCTCGGCTGCATCCTGTTCTTCGTCACCTTCGTCGTCCTCGTGATTGCGCGCATCCTGGTTGCGCGGGTAAAATCCTACTGAGCGGATGGAAAGACCATGACTCTCGCCACCCCCTCGACCGTTCGTGCCCTGCCGCCCGCGACCTGGGGGCGCGTGCGACAGTCGCGCCGAACCGCTGACCGGGCGATGAAGATCATCGCGACCACCTTCACCCTGCTGGCGATCTCCGTGCTGTTCTGGATCCTCGGCATGCTGATCGTGAAAGGCATCGGCGGCCTTTCGGTCGCGACCTTCACCCAGATCACGCCTGGTCCCGGCTCGGAAGGCGGCGGTCTCGCCAACGCCATCGTCGGCTCGCTGGTGCTGACGTTCCTCGGCATCGCGGTGGCGACGCCGATCGGCGTGCTGGCCGGCACCTATCTCGCCGAATACGGCAAGGGCTCGAAGCTGGCCGACCTGATCCGCTTCATCAACGACATCCTGCTCTCGGCGCCCTCGATCCTGATCGGCCTGTTCGTCTACGTGATCATGGTTCAGCCGCTCGGCGGCTATTCCGGCTGGGCCGGCGGCGTCGCGCTCGGCATCATCGCGATCCCGGTGATTGTGCGCACCACCGAGGACATGCTGCGGCTCGTGCCCGGCCCGCTGCGCGAGGCCGGCTCGGCGCTCGGCGCCCCGCCCTCGGTGGTGATCACCTCGATCACCTGGCGGGCGGCGAAATCGGGCATGGTCACCGGCATCCTGCTGGCGCTCGCGCGCATCGCCGGCGAGACCGCGCCGCTGATCTTCACCGCCCTGAACAACAATTTCTGGTTCTCGCCCAGCCTGTTCGGCGGCGTCTCCAACCTGCCCGTGACGATCTACCAGTTCGCCTCCGCCCCTTACGAGAATTGGCAGCAGCTCGCCTGGGCCGGCTCGCTGATCATCACCGTCTCAATCCTCGTGCTTTCCATCATCGCCCGGCGCATCGTGCGCGGCGGCAAGTGATCCAAGTAGCGTCCGATCGGAAGGACCATGAAGATGCTCTCGACCCTGGAACTGAGCCCGCAGACGCTGGACGCCGACGCTCCCGTCCGCATCGCCGTCAAGAATCTCGATTTCTACTACGGCGAGCACAAGGCGCTGAAGAACATCAACCTCGACTTCCGTGACCGCCACGTCACGGCGCTGATCGGCCCGTCGGGCTGCGGCAAGTCGACCCTGCTGCGCATCTTCAACCGGATCTACTCGCTCTATCCCGAGCAGAAGGCCACCGGCGAGATTCTGCTCGACGGCCGCAACATCATCTCCAACAATGTCGACGTGAACGAATTGCGCTCGCGCATCGGCATGGTCTTCCAGAAGCCGACGCCCTTCCCGATGTCGATCTACGACAACGTCGCCTTCGGCATCCGCCTCTACGAGAAGCCGCCGAAGTCGGAGCTCGACGACCGCGTCGAGGGCGCGCTGCGCCGCGCCGCGCTCTGGGACGAGGTCAAGGACAAGCTGAAGAGCTCCGGCATGGGCCTCTCCGGCGGCCAGCAGCAGCGCCTGTGCATCGCCCGCACCATCGCCCAGAAGCCCGAGGTCATCCTGTTCGACGAGCCGACCTCGGCGCTCGACCCGATCTCGACCGGCAAGATCGAGGACCTGCTCGAGCAGCTCAAGACCGATTTCACCATCGTCATCGTCACCCACAACATGCAGCAGGCGGCACGCATCTCGCAGTACACCGCCTTCATGTATCTGGGCGAAGTCATCGAGTTCGACGCCACCAACACCATCTTCATGAACCCGCACAAGAAGCAGACGCAGGACTACGTCACCGGCCGCTTCGGCTGAGGTCCACGCAGTCGTCGGCCAGCCCCGAAGGATACGCCCCGATGTCGGATCAACATATCGTCCGCTCCTACGATGCCGATCTCGAAGGCCTGCGCCGCAGCCTCGCCGAGATGGGCGGCATGTCCGAGCGCATGCTCGGCGATTCCACGGTCGCGCTGGTGCGCCGCGACACCGCGCTTGCTCAGAAGATCATCACGGCCGACCAGCGCCTCGACAATCTCCAGCGCGAGGTCGAGGAGAAGGCGGTGCTGACCATCGCCCGGCGCCAGCCGCTCGCCAATGATCTGCGCGAGCTGATCTCGGCGATCCGCATCGCCGCCGACATCGAGCGCGTCGGCGATCTCGCCAAGAACATCGCCAAGCGCGCCGTCGCGATCTCCGGCCAGTTCTCGCCGCCGCATCGCGCCGTGGTCGGCCTCGAGCATATGAGCCGCCTGGTCCAGGCCCAGCTCAAGGACGTGCTCGACGCCTATGCCGCCAGCAACGAGCAGAAGGCGATGGAGGTCTGGCGCCGCGACGACGAGATCGACGCGCTCTACACCTCGCTGTTCCGCGAGCTCCTGACCTATATGATGGAGGATCCGCGCAACATCACCTTCTGCACGCATCTGCTGTTTTGCGCCAAGAACGTCGAGCGCATCGGCGACCACACGACGAACATCGCCGAGACCATCCATTACCTCGTCACCGGCCAGTCCATGGACGAGACTCGGCCGAAGCTCGACACCACCAACATCCTCGTCGACCTGCCGGCGGCCAATGGCTGAACTGGTAGGCGGTTGAGCGAAAGCGAGACCCTATGCCTGCACGCATCCTGATCGTCGAGGACGAGGAGCCGCTGACCCTGCTGCTGCGCTACAACCTCGAGGCCGAGGGCTTCGAGGTCGACAGCGTGGCGCGCGGCGACGACGCCGAATTGCACCTGCGCGATCACACGCCGGATCTCGTCCTGCTCGACTGGATGCTGCCCGGCCTCTCCGGCATCGAGCTCTGCCGACGCCTGCGCACGCGTCGCGACACCGAGCGCGTGCCGATCATCATGCTGACCGCCCGCGGCGAGGAGACCGAGCGCGTGCGCGGCCTCGCCACCGGCGCCGACGACTATGTCGTCAAGCCGTTCTCGCTGCCCGAGCTGATTGCACGCATCCAGGCGCTGCTGCGCCGCGCCAAGCCGGGCCATGTCGCCGGACTGCTCGCCGCCGGCGATCTCGAACTCGACCGCACCACCCGCCGGGTCCGCCGCGCCGGGGCCGAACTGCATCTTGGGCCGACCGAGTTCCGACTGCTCGAATTCCTGATGCAGGCGCCGGGCCGCGTCTATTCGCGGGCGCAGCTGCTCGATGCCGTCTGGGGCCGCGACGTCTATATCGACGAGCGCACCGTCGACGTCCATGTCGGCCGCCTGCGCAAGGCGATCACCCCGGCCAATTCCAAGGATCCGCTGCGCACCGTGCGCGGCGCCGGCTATGCCTTTGACGAGACGTTTGCGCGCGGCTGACCGTTTTGGTCAGCGCGGCGTAGCGATAATGACCGCTGCGCCGGCAAGGCAGAGCGCCGAGCCGGCGAGATCATAGCGATCCGGCGGTATTTTCTCGACCAGTGCCATCCAGGCCAGCGAGGCGAGGATGTAGATGCCGCCATAGGCGGCAAAAGCGCGTCCGGCCGCGGGGCTGTCGATCAAAGCCAGCTGCCAGGCGAAGGCGGCGAGTAAGACCAAGCCTGGCAGCAGCCACCAGACCGGCTTGCCGAGTTTCAGCCAGGCCCAGAAGGCGAAGCAGCCGGCGATTTCGGCCAGCGCGGCGCCGAGATAGATCGCGAATGTCGCCATGCGCGGGCCCTCTGGTCCTGCCCATGAGCAACCGGCCTTGCGGCCGGCTTTCATGGTTATGCAATCGCGTCGCGAGCACTCAGGCGCGGATGGCCTTGCTGCGGTCGCGCCGACGGTCTGCCGCAGGCTGGTAGGCGATGCGAGCATGATAGGCGCAATAGGGCAGGCCGGTCGCGCTGCGGCCGCCGCAGAAGCGGAATTCCGGCGAGGTCGGGTCACCCATCGGCCAGCGGCACATATATTCGCGCAGATCCATGATGGTGACCCGCTCGGAGAACGGCACCACCACGTCCTCGGACGGGGCCGGCTCGCGCTCGACCTGCGCCTCGGCCTCGATCTCGGCCGCGAATTGCGGGGCGAGCGCGGTGTTGCCGCGGGTCAGCCCGGCGCCGCCGTTCTGATGTCCGGCCGGGTGGCTCGGCGGGCGGGCTGCCGGCTTGCGCGGACGCGGCGCGGCCGAGCCCGGGCTCTTGGCCCGGCCTGACAGGCCGAGACGATGGACTTTCCCGATGACCGCGTTGCGCGTGACATTGCCGAGCTCGGCGGCGATCTGGCTCGCGCTCAGGCCGTCGTTCCAGAGCTTCTTGAGCAGTTCGACGCGTTCGTCGGTCCAGGCTCCGGCTTCGGTCATGGGGTTGCACCTGTCTTCGTCATGTCCCACCGGCGGGCCGGCGAGGCATAGGGAGAGATCATGGCGGAATCCGATACCGGCAGCGTCCGTGGTTAAACGGAAGCCGTTACGCCCGGGACTGACGATACTGGAGACGCCGCACGAGATGTCGTATCTGACGAAGACGACCATACAAGATGGCCTGACTCGGCCACAAGAGTCGCCGAATCCTAATTCGGCTTTTCCCCAGCCAATCGCCGCAGATGGTGTGGCAGTGAGTCCAATCGGCAACGCTGTCGCGAGGTCATGGCTCTTGCAGAAGAAGCTTCAGCCCTCCTCCTGAGGAGCGGACGTCAGTCCGCGTCTTGCAGGATGCTCCAGCTGGTGCCGGAGCCTCCGGCAGCATCCTTCGAGACGCCGCTGACGCGGCTCCTCAGGATGAGGGCTGAGGGCAGGGCCAATCGCCCTCCCGCCAGGGCTGCTGCAATTGACAGGGCCTGGCCGGTTTTGCATAGTCGCGTGACGCAGCCGCCCCAAAGGGCGGCGCTTATGTTTTTGAGCGATCGGGATTTTCCTTCGATGCGGCTTGACGCGCGACGAGACGACGGGAACGGCCAGCGACGATAATGTCGCCGGCGGGTCGCATCGTGCCGGCATCATGCCGCCTTGCGTCCCAACCTGCCGTTCCCGGCCCGAGATTCCGCGCTACCCTCCTGTTTCGCCGCAAGGATTTCGCTCCATGAGCATCGCTTCCGCTTCTTCCGTTCTCCTGCCGACCTATGCCCGCGCCCCGATCGCGCTCGAGCGCGGCGAGGGCGCCTGGGCGATCACCGCCGACGGCACCCGCTATCTCGATTTCGGTGCCGGCATCGCCGTCAATTCGCTCGGCCATGCCCATCCGCATCTGGTCGAGGCCCTGACCCAGCAGGCGCAGCGGATCTGGCACACCTCCAACCTCTACACGATGCCCGAGGGCGAGAAGCTCGCCCGACGGCTCTGCGAGGCGACGTTTGCCGAACGCGTCTTTTTCACCAACTCGGGCGCCGAGGCGAACGAGTGCGCGATCAAGATGGCGCGCAAATACCACGCCGCGAAAGGCCATCCCGAGCGCTACCGGATCGTCACCTTCGAGGGCGCCTTCCATGGCCGCACGCTTGCGACCATCGCTGCCGGCGGCCAGCAGAAATACATCGACGGCTTCGGCCCCAAGGTCGATGGCTTCGACCAGGTGCCCTTCGACGACGAGGCGGCGCTGAAGGCTGCGATCACGCCGGAGACCGCGGCGCTGATGATCGAGCCGATCCAGGGCGAGGGCGGCCTGCGCTCGGTGCCGATGCGCTTCCTGAAGCGCCTGCGCGAGCTCTGCGACGAGCATGGCCTGATGCTGATCTTCGACGAGATCCAGACCGGCGTCGGCCGCACCGGCAAGTTCTTCGCCTATGAGCTGGGTGGCGTCGTCCCCGACATCATGTCGATCGCCAAGGGCATCGGCGGCGGCTTCCCGATGGGCGCCTGCCTCGCCACCGAGGAGGCGGCCTCCGGCATGACGCTCGGCACGCACGGCACCACCTTCGGCGGCAACCCGCTCGCCATGGCGGTCGGCAACGCCGTGCTCGACGTCATCCTGGCTGATGGCTTCCTCGACCATGTCCAGAAGACGGCCTTGCGCCTGCGCCAGTCGCTGGCCCAGCTCAAGGATCAGCATCCCCAGGTGATCGAGGAGATCCGCGGCGAGGGGCTGATGCTCGGCCTCAAGCTCAAGACCCCGAACACCGATTTCGTCGCGCAGGCCCGCGCCGCCGGCCTGCTGGTGGTCGCGGCCGGCGACAATGTCGTGCGCCTGCTGCCGCCGCTGATCATCGGCGAGAGCGAAGTGGCCGAGGCGGTGGCGCGGCTGGACAAGGCGGCTGGCGCGGTCGAGGCGGAACTCGCCCGGCCGGCGGCGGAGTGAGCATGATGTCTGCGACGCGTCACTTTCTCGATCTCTCGGATTTCTCCGCCGGGGAACTCCGCGCCATCCTCAAGGCGGGCGAGGAGATCAAGGCCCGCCGGCGCACGCCCGCGGCCGCCGGTGATCGCCTGCTCGAGGGCAAGGTCATCGCCATGATCTTCGAGCAGCCTTCGCTGCGGACCCGCGTCTCCTTCGACGTCGGCATCCGCGAACTCGGCGGCTCGCCGATGATGGTGACCGGCCAGGAGATTGAGCTCGGCGAGCGCGAGACCATCGCCGACACCGCCCGGGTGCTCTCGCGCTATGTCGACGCGATCATGATCCGCATGCTCGACCACGATTCCGTGGTCGAGATGGCGAAATACGCCACCGTGCCGGTGATCAACGGCCTGACCAAGCGCCAGCATCCCTGCCAGGTCATGGCCGACGTCATGACCTTCGAGGAGCGCAAGGGCTCGATCAAGGGCAAGCGCATCGCCTGGACCGGGGACACCAACAACGTTCTGACCTCCTGGGTCCACGCCGCCGGCCGCCTCGATTTCGAGCTCGCCATCGCCACCCCCGAGGAGCTCGCGCCGCCGCCGGCCTTGCTCGATTGGGCCCGCAAGCAGGGCGCGAAGCTGCAATTGACCAATCGCCCCGAGGCCGCGGTCGAGGGCGCCGATTGCGTCATCACCGATTGCTGGGTCTCGATGGGCGACGAGGAAGGCACGCGCCACAACCTGCTGCGGCCCTATCAGGTCGATGAGCGCCTGCTCGGCCGCGCCGAGAAGGATGCGATCTTCATGCACTGCCTGCCGGCCTCGCGCGGCGAGGAAGTGACCGACGCGGTCATGGATGGGCCGCAATCGGCTGTCTTCGACGAGGCCGAGAACCGCCTGCATGCCCAGAAGGGCATCCTGGCCTGGTGCTTCGGCGGAGTGGCGGCCTGATGGCCGACGCCTCGCCCGCGGGCGCACCCGACGACCGGGTGCTGCCCTTCGCCGTGCCGGCGCTCGATGTGCGCGGCCGGGTCGTCCGGCTCGGCCCCTCGCTCGACCAGGTCCTCGAGCGGCATCATTATCCCGAGCCGGTCGCGCGCGTCCTCGCCGAGGCGGCGGCGCTGACCGTCATGCTCGGCACCACGCTCAAGGGCGAGGGCCGCTTTCAGCTCCAGACCAAGAGCGACGGGCCGATCTCGATGCTGGTCGTCGATTTCAACGCGCCGGACTGCTACCGCGCGATGGCCCGCTACGATGCCGACCGCCTTGCGGCAGCGATCGATGCGAATGCGATCGCGACCGGCGAACTGCTCGGCAAGGGTCATCTTGCCATGACTGTCGACCAGGGCACCGATGCAACGCGCTATCAGGGCATCGTCGCGCTCGACGGGCAGAGCCTGGAAGAGGCGGGCCATCAGTATTTCCGCCAGTCCGAGCAGATCCCGAGCCGCATCCGCCTCGGCGTCGGCACCGTCCTGACCGGTGAAGGCCTCGCCTGGCGCGCCGGCGGCCTGATCGTCCAGTTCATGCCGACATCGCCGGAGCGGCTGCGCGCCGCCGATCTCCACCCCGGCGATGCGCCGGAGGGGCACGAGATCCTCGCCGCCGGTGACGATGACGGCATCAGCGACGACGCCTGGGCCGAGGCGCGCTCCCTCGTCGGGACGATCGAGCATCACGAACTGCTCGATCCGCTGCTGGAGAGCGAGCGCCTGCTCTATCGGCTCTTCCATGAGCGCGGCGCCCATGTCTTCGAGCCCGTCGCGGTGCAGGAGGCCTGCCGCTGCTCGCGCGAGCGGGTGCTCGGCATGCTCAAGGGCTTCTCGGCCGACGACCGCAAGGCGATGGTCGCCGATGACGGCACGCTCGGCGTCACCTGCGAGTTCTGCTCGCGCCGCTACCAGTTCGACCCGGCCGAGGTCGAGGCGGAGATCTCGGCGGAACAATAGGCGTGCGTCATGCTCGGGCTTGACCCGAGCATCTCAGGCCGGAAGAGGCGCCGGTTGGCGTGTTCGCGTCACGAGATTCCCGGGTCTGCGCTTCGCTTCGCCCGAGAATGACGATGTCGCTTACCCCCGGCACTCGGCCATCAGCTTGCGCATGAAGGCCTCTCCGGCCGCGAACTGCTCCAGTGTGATGTATTCGTCCGGCTGGTGTGCCTGGTCGATCGAGCCCGGGCCGCAGACGATGGTCGGCAGGCCGGCGCGCTGGAAATGCCCGGCTTCGGTGGCATAGGCGACGGCGATGGTGCGGTTGCGCCCGGCGAGGCGCATCACCAGCGTCTCGGCCTCGGAGCCAGGATCGGGCGCCAGGCCCGGCACGTCCGAGCTCATCACCGTCTCGATCGCAGCCGATGGCGCGGTCTTGCGCATGCGGGCGAGCACCTCGTCCGACAATTTGGCGAAACGGGCCGGCACCTCCTCGGGATCGGAACCCGGCAGCGTGCGCACCTCCCAGGCGAGATCGCAGCGATCGGCCAGGATGTTGCGGGCGATGCCGCCATGGAATTTGCCGATATGGATGGTGTCATAGGGCGGGTCGAAGCGGCCGCTCTCGTCGATCCGGCCCTCGCGCTCGTCCGCCATGGCGACGAGGCCGGCGGCGAGGCGGGTGCCGGCATGGACAGCGCTGGCGCCGAGATGCGGCTTCGAGGAATGCGCGGCAAAGCCGGTGATCGCGGTGAAGAAGGTGCGGATGCCCTTATGCGCATCGGCGAGCTCGAGCGAGGTCGGCTCGCCGACGATGACGGCGCGCGGCCTAGGCAGGCTCTTGCCCATGGCGGCGATGCCGTCGACGACACCGAGGCAGGTCACCTCCTCGTCATAGGAGAAGAACAGGTGGATCGGCGTCTTCAGGTCGGCGGCGAGGAAATCCGGCACCAGCGCCAGCGCCAGCGCGACGAAGCCCTTCATGTCGACCGAGCCGCGGCCATAGGCCTTGCCGTCCTCGACATGCAGGGTGAAGGGATCGCGCGACCAGGCCTGGCCCTCGACGGGCACCACGTCGGTATGGCCGGAGAGGACGATGCCGCCCTTGTCCTGCGGGCCGATCGTGGCGAACAGCGCCGCCTTGTCGCCGGTCGCGTTCGGGAAGCGCACCGACGGCACCCCCCAGCCGGTGAGATAGCCCTCGACGAAGGCGATCAGGTCGAGATTGGATTTGTGGCTCACCGTGTCGAAGGCGACGAGGTGGGCCAGCATGTCGAGCGGCTGGTAGCGCTGCCCGGTCGGAACGGTGGCGTTCAATGCAGGACCTTCTTCACATAGGGCGAGTCGAGCGGAAACAGCGGCACCTCGACGTCGAAAAGCGCGCCGTCCTCGCCGAGCATCGCGTAGACACCGCGCATGCTGCCGTCGGGCGTCATCAGCGGGCAGCCCGAGGTATAGCTGAAGCGCTCGCCCGGCTGCAGCACCGGCTGCTGGCCGATAACGCCGTCGCCACGCACTTCATGAACCTCGCCACGCCCGTCGGTGATGAACCAATGCCGCGTCATCAATTGCAGGGTGCGCGGCGAGAAGTTCTCGATCTCAATGGTGTAGGCCCAGAAATAACGGCTCTGGTCCGGGGCGGACTCGCTGTCCATGAACTTGGGCGAGGCGGTGACGCGCACGCCATGCGTTTCGGCCTGGTACATGATCGCGGCTCCGTGCCGCCTCCTTACGGCTCACGCCGGGGCGGCGGGAAGGCCTTGTTATGACCTGGGACGGCGCAGCGTCAATGCCGCCAACCGGCCGTAGACCCGATGATCCGCGACGCGCGGGCATGTGGACAACCCGACACCGGACTCGCCAGCCGCATCCCAGCGCGGCAAGAAGAAGATCAATCTCGCGGCGGACTTAGCTTTGCGCCGCATTGAACAAGGTGATCTGATAGCGCCATGGCGACGTCGCCCGACATGCAGGCCGAGATCGCGACCGCGCCGGCTTCGCTCGCCGGCCCCGTCGGCGTGCTTCCGCGCCAGGACATCCGCAAGCTCGTCCATTGTGGCATGGTCCGCTCGACCTCCGGCGCCTTCTCCGAGAGCCAGTACCAGCCGGCGAGCCTCGACCTCAGGCTCGGCCACAAGGCCTATCGCGTCCGCGCCAGCTTCCTGCCCGGGCCTAACAAGAGCGTTGCCCAGATGCTCGCCGACCTGACCCAGGACGAGGTCTCGCTCGAGGAGGGCGCGATCCTCGAGAAGAACTGCGTCTACGTCGTCGAGCTGATGGAGTCGCTGCACGAACTGCCGGCGACAATTTCCGCTTTCGCCAATCCGAAGAGCTCGACCGGCCGGCTCGATGTCTTCACCCGCCTGATCGCCGACCGCAGCGGGGCCTTCGACAGCGTTGCCGGCGGCTATTCCGGCAAGCTCTATGCCGAAATCTCGCCGTCGAGCTTCTCGATCAAGGTGCGCAAGGGCAGCCGCCTCAACCAACTGCGCTTCCGCCGCCGCAGCTCCGGTCAGGAGGAAGCGGAGGGCTTTCGCGTTTCCGACCGTGAGCTGCGCGAGGTGCATCGCCACACGGCGTTGGTCGACGGTCCCGCGACGATCCGCAACGGCCTGATCTTCAGCATCCATCTCGGCGATGCCGAGGGCGAGATCATCGGCTATCAGGCCCAGCGCTTCACCGACGTCATCGATGTCGACCGGGTTGCAGGCTACGAGATCGACGATTTCTGGACGCCGATCCCGGCCAAGCGCAAGCGGCTGATCCTCGATCCGCATCAGTTCTACATCCTCGCTTCGAAGGAACGGATTCACATTCCACCGGCCTTCGCCGCAGAGATGGCGCCGATCGACCCGGCCATGGGCGAGTTCCGCGTGCACTATGCCGGCTTCTTCGATCCGGGTTTCGGCGTCGCTGCCGATGGCGTTCCCGGCAGCCGCGGCGTGCTCGAGGTCAGGAGTCATGAGGTGCCTTTCCTGCTCGAGGACGGGCAGGTAGTCGGCCGGTTGGCGTTCGAGCGCATGGCGACCGAGCCGGATGCTCTCTATGGCGCGATCGGCACCTCGAACTATCAGGGCCAGGCTCTCAAGCTCTCCAAGCATTTCCGCAGCTAGACTGCAGGAAAGGGCATTTTGCTCGGGCCCGGCTCAACCCTTCCTTAGCCGCAAAAACGCAACGCACGCAGGAAGATTGCCCGTTCTGCAACCTTCCCGGCGACAAAACGGCGATTCCGTGTCAGATGGCTCCAAGCGCCGATGGCGTCGCAGGCCGCTGGCCTGCGGCGTGTTCATGCTTGTGTCACCGGCGGGAGGCATCGACCGCCCTCCGCTCAATGGCTTTCGTGGCCAAATGTCTACAGGGAAAGGATTTCTCATGCGCGCCCTCATCATCGCCGGTGTTCTCGCCGCCGCTCTCGGCGGCTGCCAGAGCGTCGAGCAATCGGCCGCCGAAGCCGACGACGTCTGCATCAATGCCGGCCACAAGCCCGGCACCCGCGCCTTCGAGCGCTGCCGCAGCGACGTCTTCCAGAGCTTCCGCCGCTCCAATGCTCAGGCGAGCAACGCGGTCGCGGCCGGCGTCGTCGCCGGCGCGGTCGGCGGTGCGGTCATCGCCGCCTCGTCCCGCCGCCACTATGGCTATTATGGCTGCGGCTATTACGGCTGCTGGTAAGACGCACCGCGTCTGATCCGAACCGCGCCGGGCGACAGGGGTCCGGCGCGGTTTTTCGTTTGCTGCTGAAATCTCGGCTCGACCGGCTTGCGGGCGATGGCTGCACCCGGCTATACGGGCAGGCGTGCGGGCGTAGTTCAGTGGTAGAACGTCAGCTTCCCAAGCTGAATGTCGTCGGTTCGATCCCGATCGCCCGCTCCAAATTTGTTGGAACTCAGCTGGTTAAACGGCCTACCGTTGAACTCGCGTTCCCTACGTTCCCAATCCGTTCCCTATCGTCGGACAGGATGCTGCTTGCGCTCTCTCGTGAATTCGAGAGGGGTTATGGCAACGGCTTGGCGGCATCTGGTGCATGGAGCCTGTCACGCGGCTAATGACCAGCCTCGGGACATGACCCGCAACCCAGCCTGAGCCTATGCCCGCTTTCGAGAGTGGACGGCCGCCTCCTCGTCTTCGAAGCGCCGTTCAGCGCTTCTGATGGCAATGGTTCGGCAGACCTTGGTGCCTGTGCAGCGCGCTCCTGCATGGTTCGACGGTTCTCGACGACCGGGGGTGCTGCCATGAACTGTCCGGCGTGATAATGCGCGGCCAGATTGGACCGGACAACGCGCTACGAGGCAGCGTGACCGACGGCGGTAGCACCGCAATGACAGCGAAAGAGACGCAGATGCGAGGCGCTCGCGCCTGTGCCGGCGTCGTGCTGTACCGTCCCGACAAGGCGCTGCTTGCGCGTCAGGCCGAGGGTCTGCGGGGCCTCGGGTTGTTCGCCTTCGCCAACGGCCCCGTCGACGCTGATACGCTGGCGGCACTGGCGCCGACCGACCTGCACCTGATCGAGAGCGAAGAGAATGTCGGGCTGGGCCGGGGCCTCAACGTCGTCATGGCGACGGCCGCCAGCGAAGGCTTCACCCATGTCATGCTCCTCGACCAGGACAGCGAGCCGCCGCGAGACTTGCTCGACCGGCTGACGTCACGCTGCACGGCGCTGGAAGAGCTGGAGAGAAGATCGCCGTCGTCGCCCCCCGTCTCGTGCCGCCGCAGGAAGGCTTCTACAAGCCGATCCGTTATGAATGGCGCCGAGGCAGGAACGGTCGCGACCTCGCGGCCCTCGATTTCGCACCGACATCAGGCTCGTTGGTGAGCCTTGCCGCCTTCGAGGCAGTCGGGCCGTTTCGTGACGATTTCTTCATCGCCGGGATCGACGTCGAAGGGGGCTTCCGCGCCTGGGAACGCGGCTGGGGCTCCTATCTGGCGACCGATCTCGTCATGCCGCCCCGCTGGGGGGAAGCGGTGAGCGAGGAGGACCTGGTCAAGCCGCAGATTCTGCGGCATTTCAAGCTCGGCAACTATTATTACGTTTGCAATGTGGTTGCCGTTGCCCGACTTCGGCACGTGCTGCTGGCCTGGCGGGCCAAGTCCAGCTTGGCACTGATGGCGCAAATCGCCTTGCTTGCGCTGAAGGGGCAGCCTGGCGCGCTACGCCCTGTGTTCAAGGGTATTCGTGACGGCCTGGCCGGCCGGCTATACAGGGCTCTGGGTGATGTTGTGTTTTAATGCAGCTCACATCCTGTGGCTTCCGTAAGGTCGTCAATGGCTGGGGTGCAATCGTCGAAAACGGCATTGGATGCAGCCGATTTTGGGCGGGCAGCGTTGGAGCATACCTCGTTTCATAGCTCAGCAATGCTTGTGGCACTCTATTGCTTGACTTCCGAGAGAGACACTGCTTTCTCCCTGCCCAACTGAGCTATGTTGGACGCTTTTGGGGTCGAGGTGCATGCCGTTGAAATTTCTGGTTACCGGCGGCGCTGGCTTCATCGGTTCGGCGGTGGTGCGCAAACTGATCGGCGAGACGCAGCATGAGGTCTGTGTCGTCGACAAGCTGACCTATGCCGGCAATCTCGCTTCGCTGGCACCAGTTTCGGGCAGCAACCGTTATCGCTTCGAGCAGGCTGATATCGGCGATGCCGAGCGGATGCAGGCGATCTTCGCCGGATTCCGGCCGGATATTGTCATGCACCTTGCGGCCGAGAGTCATGTCGATCGCTCGATCGACGGGCCGGCGGCTTTCATCGAGACGAATGTTGTCGGCACCTTCGCGCTGCTGCAAGAGGCGCTCCGCTACTGGCGCAGCCTTAGTGGCGACGAGCGAGATCGCTTCCGGTTCCACCACATTTCGACCGACGAGGTCTTTGGTTCGCTGGGCAGCGAAGGCTTCTTCCGGGAGGACACGCCCTATCAGCCGAACTCTCCCTACTCGGCCTCCAAGGCGGCCTCCGACCATCTCGTGCGGGCCTGGCACCATACCTATGGTCTGCCGGTCGTGATGACAAACTGTTCGAACAATTACGGGCCCTATCACTTCCCCGAGAAGTTGATCCCGCTGATGATCATCAATGCGCTCGAGGGCAAGCCGCTGCCGATCTACGGCAACGGCCTCAATATCCGGGACTGGCTGTATGTCGATGACCATGCCGATGCACTTTTGACGGTGGCGCAGCGCGGCGTGCTTGGCGATAGCTACAATATCGGTGGACACAACGAGAAGACGAATATCGACGTCGTGAAGGGCATCTGCGCCATCCTCGACGAGTTCAGGCCTGATCCGGCCGGCCCGCATGAGCGGCTCATCACCTATGTGACAGACCGTCCCGGCCATGATGCGCGCTATGCGATCGACGCCGGAAAGATCGGTCGCGAGCTAGACTGGAAGCCAAAGGAAACCTTCGAGACCGGCCTGCGCCGCACCGTCGAATGGTATCTCGCAAACGACAAGTGGTGGGGCGATATCCGTTCCGGCGTCTATCGTGGCGAGCGCCTTGGCGCGGCTTGAACCGGACAGATTACACCATGCTCAGCGCCGAAGACACTGCCATCCCTGCGGTCAAGATTATCACCCCGAAGAAGCATGGCGACCATCGCGGCTTTTTTTCCGAGGTGTATAAGCAGTCAGATTTGGCTTCAGCCGGGATCGAACTCGTCTTTGTGCAGGACAATCACTCGCTCTCAGCGCAGGTCGGAACGCTGCGCGGCCTGCATTTTCAGTCGGCGCCCTTCGCCCAGGACAAGCTTGTGCGGGTGGCAAGGGGCCGCGCACTCGACGTCGCCGTCGACCTGCGGGCTTCGTCGCCCACCTTCGGCAAGCATGTCGCGATCGAACTTTCGGCGCAAAACTGGCGCCAGCTCCTAGTGCCGATCGGGTTCGCGCATGGCTTCGTCACGCTAGAGCCAAATACCGAGGTGCTTTATAAGGTAACGGCGCCGTACAGCCCCGCCAATGACCATGGCCTCGCCTTCAACGATCCAGCGCTCGGCATCGACTGGCGTTTGCCTCATGGCGAGCTTGTGCTCTCGGACAAAGACCAAAAGCATCCGCGCTTGGCCGACCTGCCGCGCTATTTCGACTGAGGGCTGGGACCAAGCCGGATGAGGGTCACCGTCACGGGACAATCGGGCCAGGTTGTGCTCTCCATGCTGGAGCGCGCACCGCAAGGCGTGACGGTGACGGCGCTCGGGCGACCCGCTCTCGATCTGAAGCAGTTGGATTCGATCGACTCGGCGATCGCCGCTTCGCAACCAGATCTCGTCGTCAATGCCGCGGCCTTCACCGCTGTCGACCTCGCAGAGACTGAAGAAGCGACGGCTCGAACAGTGAACGGCGCCGCGGCCGGCGAGGTTGCGCGCGCCGCGGCCGGGCTCGGGGTGCCGGTCATCCAGATCTCGACGGATTATGTCTTCGACGGCAGCGTCGACCGACCCTATCGCGAGGACGACCCGGTCGCGCCGATCTCGGTGTATGGCCGGAGCAAGCTCGCTGGCGAAGAGGCGGTGGCTGCGGCCAACCCGAACCACGCCATTTTGCGAACGGCCTGGGTCTACAGCCCCTTTGGCAAGAACTTCGTCAAGACCATGTTGCGGCTGGCCGAAACCTGCGATGAGGTCGGCGTCGTTGCCGACCAGGCCGGTTGCCCGACGAGCGCGCTCGACATCGCCGGTGCGATCTTCGCCGTCGGCCGCAACCTGCTTGATCGTCCGGGCGATCCATCCCTGCGCGGCGTCTTCCATATGGGCGCACAGGGCGAGGCGGTCTGGGCCGACGTGGCAAAGGCGATCTTTGCCGAGCGCGAGCGGCTGGGCGGCAAGCCCGTGCGGGTCAAGCGCATCGCGACCGCAGATTACCCAACGCCCGCGCGTCGGCCGGCTAATTCGCGGCTGGACTCCTCAAAGCTCAAGATGGTTCATGGGGCCGGCCTGCCGTATTGGCAGGCCTCGCTCGCATCTTGCGTGCGCCGGCTCTTGAGCACCGAACAGACGGGATAGACGACGATGAAGGGCATAATCCTGGCCGGCGGCTCTGGCACACGGCTGCACCCGATGACGCTGGCAATGTCGAAGCAGCTGCTGCCGGTCTACGACAAGCCTATGATCTACTACCCGCTATCGACGCTGATGCTGGCCGGCATCCGCGAGGTGCTGATCATCTCGACACCACACGACCTGCCGCATTTTCAGCGGCTGCTGGGCGATGGCTCGGCTTGGGGCATGAGCTTATCCTACGCCGAGCAGCCCCATCCGGGCGGGTTGGCACAGGCCTACATCATCGGCGCCGACTTTGTCGCGGGTAGGCCGTCGGTGTTGATCCTCGGCGACAATTTGTTCTACGGACACTCGCTTCCGGAGATGATGGCCTCGGCGGCCTCGCGCGCCAAGGGCGCCAGCGTCTTCGCCTATCATGTCCGCGATCCGGAGCGTTACGGCGTCGTTGATTTCGACGCGAGCGGCAAAGCCGTCTCGATCGAGGAGAAGCCGAAGGTCCCGAAATCGAATTGGGCTGTCACGGGCCTGTATTTTTACGACGAACAGGTGGTCGAACTCGCCAGGACTCTCAAGCCTTCGCCTCGCGGTGAGCTCGAGATTACCGACATCAACCGCGTTTACCTCCAGCGAGGCGAGCTTGCAGTCGAAACAATGGGCCGTGGATTTGCTTGGCTCGACACCGGGACACCCGATAGTCTTCTGGAAGCGGGAGAGTTTGTTCGCACGCTCGAAAGCCGGCAGGGCCTGCGTGTCGCCTGCCCGGAAGAGATTGCCTATCGTCGAGGATGGATTTCGGCCGAGCAACTTTCTGCACAGGCCCAGAAGCTCGCCAAAAGCGACTATGGCCGCTATTTGCTCGGAATTGTCAATGACTAAGTCCCAGTTATCTAGGACGTCCAGCGCTTTCGCAGGGCTTACTCCAAATTATTGCCAGTTTTTGCATCAGCACCAGCGATCGCAAACTGTCGGCTCTCTAGCGAGGCCTGTGGTTCGATTCAATCTATTCCAAAGCTGCACGCGACAAAACAGCCAATATCGCTGCAGTTTTAAGCCCCAATAACCATGCGTTCGCTTACGGAGGCCCACTCGGTGTAAGCGGATGAGACAGGGGAACAGTACAGGGCATAAAGCGTTGCGCCTGCGGATAGCCTTTGTGGTCCATCAATTCCTGCCACGTCACGCTGCAGGAACGGAACAGTTGACGTTGAAGATCGCGAAAGCCATGAGCGCTCGTGGGATGGATGTCGTGATTGTGGCGGCGGAACCAACGTCGAACGCAGTTCCTTCGATTACCCAAGATAGCGTCGATGGTGTGCTCGTCTTGCGCCTACAGGCAATCGCCATCCACGATCCTTTTGTTAGCATCCGAAATGAAAAAGCAGACGCCTTGTTGTACGAAGCACTGGAGAGCGTATCGCCCGACGTGGTTCATGTTATTCATTTTAGCCATGTCGGTATAGGTGTTATCGACGTAGCTGACGCATTGCGCCTGCCTTTAGTATTCACTGCTACCGACTTCTGGTGGCGCTGCCCGCTTGAGCGGTTGCAACTGCCAAACGGAGCACGCTGCGCGGGCCCCGGTTTATTCGGGGCAGCGTGCCTTCGCCACCGCCTGGCGCTCCACTACAGCCCCGAAACGCTCGCTGCGCGCGCTTATGCAGCAGTCCCATCGTGGGTGTATGCATTCCTGTCGCTGGCAGCGCGCGGCCTTTCGTCGCTTTTCCCATTCGCCATGCGAGCCGCTGAGCTGTCGCGCCGCCAGGAACAACTGCGCCTCTACGCGCGTCGCATTGAGTTGTCCCTCGCTCCTACACCAGCGGTTCGCGAAGAGATGCTAGCGGCCGGGTTCCAGCCGGATAGTGTTCGTCTTTTGCCATTCGGCATCGAAGTCCCCGAAGCAGGCCATTCCAAAAATTCCCAGCGTCCTTTCACGATCGGGTTTGTCGGAACCTTGCGCCCGCACAAGGGAGCTCATTTCCTTCTGGAAGCGGCGAGTCGGCTCCCTGCCGGTACCGAAGCTAAGATACAAATTTATGGCGATCGTCAGACTGATGCTGCCTATACGCAAACTCTCGACGACCTAGCTCGCGCCTCCGCCGTACCCGTGACATTTGAAGGCGCTTTCGCAGAGGGCCAGTTCGGACGCGTTCTATCAGGTCTCGATGTGGTTGTAGTTCCTTCACTTTGGATGGAAAACCGTCCACTGGTGCTACTTTCGTCGTTGGCTAGCCGCAAGCCTGTCATTGTGACTGATCAACCGGGGCTCACCTGCGAGGTGGAGCACGGCAAGAACGGCTTGATCGTTCCCCCTGACGATCCCGAAGCTCTGGCCAAATCGCTACATCAGTTAGCCTGTGACCCCAGTTTGCTTGAGCGTCTAGCCAGTCATCCCAAACGGCCAATGCGAATGGAAATATATATTGATGCGCTACAGGCGATCTATCGGGAAGTTGCGTACTCGACCCGCAGCGAATAACAAGCGCTGCTAGAAATTGGGATTGGTTCGGCTGATGGCTTGTCATTTGATTCTCGGCGCTGGCGGTTTTGTGGCTAGGCATGTCGCGACGCTGCTTGCTATGCGCGGCGAGTCAGTGCGTCTCGCGGCTCGATCAGCTACGCCCGTGATCGATACAATGCTGGCACGAGGCATGACGGCAGTTTTCGGTGACCTTCGCGATGCTGACTGGGGAGCTTTGCTGCAGGGTGTCGATGTGGTGCATCATTATGCTTGGTCAACAGTGCCTAGCACCGCGGATCGCGACCCGCTCGGAGATATCGACGGGAACGTGCGTCCTACGCTCGCCCTGCTGGAAGCAATGCGCGCCCGAGGGGGTGGGCGCGTCCTCTTCGCTTCCTCGGGTGGGACAGTCTACGGGCATTTACGTCAAATCCCGGTCAGCGAGGACCAGCCTGTCGAACCAGTATCTATTTATGGAGTGGGGAAAGCGACAATTGAGCGATATCTCTCGGTGTATAAGAATCAGCATAATATCGACGCACGCATCGCGCGACTTTCTAATCCCTTTGGAGTAGGGCAGAGTTTGGCTGGAAATCAAGGCGCTGCGACGCTGTTCCTGCACCAAAGCATGGCCAACGATCCGATACATATTTTTGGAGACGGGAGTGTCGTTCGCGATTATGTCCACATCGCAGACGCCGCTGACGCGCTAGTTGCGTTGGCTACGCTGGCGCTGCCGCCGGAGGCACCACACGTTTTCAACATCGGAACAGGGGTGGGCGTGAGCTTGAATGAGATCTTGATCGTACTCGAGCGTTGCCTGGACCGGAAAATCAATATCCGACGCGTGGCCGGCCGCGCCTACGATGTTCCGATAAACGTGCTAGATGTCCGTCGTGCCCGGCAGTGGCTAGGCTGGTCGCCTCAATTGAATTTTGAAGAGGGCATGCTGCGGGCGATAAGCGATTTGAGGATTGGGACTGGCACTATGTCGTCATTAAATGCGGTACGCCCCCAGTGAAAGTCGCGTTGTTCGTCCATTGCTTCTTTCCAGAACACTTCTACGGCACAGAAACCTATACACTCGGACTCGCGAAGAACCTCCAGGCCCTGGGCCATGACGTTACTGTTGTAGCCGGGGTTTTCCAGGGAGAGCCGCGCCGCCAAGCCATCATCGAACACTCCAGCTTTGACGGGGTACCCGTCGTTACGATCGATAAAAATTACGTCCCCCATTCGCGGGTGAGGGAGACCTATTTTCAAGAAGAAATGCGGCCGCATTTGACTGAAATTCTGCGCGAAATCGCTCCTGATATCGTCCATGTTACTCACCTGATCAACCATACAGCGGTATTGCTAGAAGTTGCCAATCAACTAGATATTCCGCTGGTCGCAACGCTGACAGATTTTTTCGGGTTTTGTTATAACAACAAGCTCGAAGCTGCGGACGGAGTACTTTGTGCTGGGCCTAACCGCTTGCGTTCGAATTGTATTGCCTGTCATTTGAAGGCTGCGGCTTTGGGTGGGGAGCCGCGCGCGAAGAAGCTTTCTAGAATTCCCTATGGCTGGCACCTCGGGGCGCTGGCTTTGCGGGCTGGTGAAGCCTTCGGCTGGCCTCGTGTCGCAGGAGCCGATGCTGTGGTCTCAGACATCGTTGACCGCCCCCGGATACTGGCGCGGGCTTACCGGGGCTACGACGCCATGATCGCGCCAACACATTTCTTGCGTGACGCGTATGTTCGAAATGGTTTCAGCGATCAACATATGAGCCTGCTTCGGTTCGGTGTCGATATCGACAGATCACCAAAGCCGGTGCGAGCGCCTGCTACTCCTTTGACGATTGGGTTTATCGGTCAGATCGCCGCTCATAAAGGTACCTCGCTTATTGTGCAGGCGGCGCGCGCATTGCCACCCGGAAGCGTGCGTCTCATTATCTACGGACCTGCGGATCAGGATCCTGACTATATGCGCTCGCTGCGGCAAGCGGCCGGACCGGAGACAGAGTTCCGTGGAACGTTCGCACCCGAGCGGATGGCTGCTGTCATGGCAGAAATGGATATCCTTGCCATACCGTCGACTTGGTACGAAAACAGCCCGCTCGTGCTATTGAACGCGTTGGCGACCCACACCCCGGTCCTTGTGTCGGACGTTCAGGGGTTAACCGAGTTCATTACGGAAGGCCGCGATGGGTGGAGTTTTCGTCGAAGCGACCTCGCCGACCTAACCCGAGTCATGGCGGGCCTTGCGGCGAATCCTGAGGTGGTTCAAGCAGCCAGTGCAAACACGGTGTATGATCGGACAACGCGGTCGATGGCGACCGAGGTCGGAGCAATTTATGCCTCGCTTGTGAGGGGTAGACTTGTCAAATCGCGTTGAAGCGCGGCTCTGACGCATCAGTTTTGAACTGATGGGGTGGATGCCCCCTCCGGCCGGCATCGTAAGGTGCCTGCGAGTGCCATCAAGGCGCGGTCGAAGGAGGAGCCCATGTCCGACGTTGACCTACCACTGAGTTTTTCCTCCATGCGGAGTTAGCGTCCGGCCCTGACGAGGACGGACTGATGAAGCGTAAGCCTCCGGTGAAGGCCACGCCGCTGTCAGGATGCCTGGCGTCACGGACTATCGGCGAACGCGGTCTTGATAACGGCGTGGGCCGGATGGTCTGCTTCGAACCAGACGGCGGCAATGTGCGCCACGAAGCGATCAGGGTCGAGCGTAAGCGCTGCTCTGAGAGCACCTTTCAGCCGGTGAGCTCAGGGTCGATGGTGGAAGCCTGAGGGCTTCGACACATGACGATTTCAGAGCATACGCTTAAAAACCAGCGCGGACGAGCCGGTCCGGCGGTTCGAAGTTTTTACCGGCGCGGGACGCCGGTGGGATTGGTCCGTACGCACACGAGGAGGGCCGCATGACTGAAGCCTTCGCGCGAGGGCCGCTGGCGCGATGATGGGGCGCGTGAAGGTCAGGCGGCCTTCTGATCTGCG
>NZ_JBHSLW010000040.1:0-3769 GCF_042657265.1 Allobosea eneae | reverse complement strand
GTGGCTGGGGTCCACATCGCTCGCTCCAAGATGGCCTGAACAACCCCTTGGAATCACGAGTGCCCCAGTCGCTCAACCCTTTCGGGACGGGCTCTTAGGACCGAGTACGGCAACACGTAGGAGAATTGGTGGATCTGGCTTCCAAGGGGGAACTCGTTTGTGAAGGCGATATAGCGATCTCGGCCTTGCTTCCGCAGCGTGGCGATACCCTGAACGACCCCGGCCTCCTGATTGTAGGCCTCTTCGATCAGGAAAGAGTTGTCCTGGATCCCCTTGGCAGGACGGTCATCAGTTCCATCACCGCCGCCCGGCGGTTGGATACGATCCGTCTGGCCCTGAGGTTGGGCAAGGGCGAGAGTAATACCAACAAAATATGCTGTGACAGCGTAGGATAGGTTCATAAAGGCTCCATGGAGCTATGATTTCGTGATGTTGCTAGTTAACTGAGCGTCCGTTGCGCACGGCAAGGTCGGCGACGACAGCGGTCATTGCGGAAAGGACGAAAGCGACAGCGAGCTAGCCTCCAGGTCGTACCCTAACCCCACGATGAGCGAAAATATGCATATGAGAATGAGTTGCAATAGTGCATTTTCGTTTTCGTTAAGCTTTTTTGCCTTGGTCGGGTGACCTCCGCTATGGCGAGTGAAAAAGCCGGCCCGTCCTAATCGATCCTAATTGGGGTCAGCTTGTTGATCCCTCCGGGTTTCCCGTAGGCCGTTTCGTTGAGTCACGCCGCCATGGCTGGTTGCTCAGGAGTTGGAGCCTCCGACAAGTCCGGAGCGGTTCACAACGCGGATTCGAGGCTGGCCGGGAATGCCTCCTGCAACCGCTTCCTGCCCGCTATGATAGGGAGTATTCTGAGTGACTTCAGTGTAGCGCCGGAAAGAGATGGAATGACTCCTGGACAGGCCCGAGCAGCACGCGCATTTTTGAATCTGGATATGAAGACAGTCTGCGAGCAAGCTCCAATAGGAAAACGAACGCTGACGGAATTCGAGCGGGGCTCGCGCGCGATAGCTGATACCACTTTGGCGCGCCTTAGAGGCTATTACATTGCACAGGGGATTGGCTTCAAATCGACCGACAGCGGCGACGAAATTACGTGCCGTGATAAGCCTAATGAAGCGAATTATGATGATAGCGGAAACGTAAAATTGAAGTTAGAGTACGATGACCGTTTTGGCTTGAACGAAATAGCGACTGAGTTTAATAAAATAGAGGTTTATATTGATGGGTATGATTCATATATAAACTTCTCGCGTGATATTATAAATGCTGCACTATCTGTTGCCGGACTGAATCAAAAACAGTTCGCTAGCGAATTGAACTGCTCTCCAGCATTTGTTAGCGCAGTGTTACTGCAAAAAAAGTTATTATCTGTCGATTTAGCAAGAAAAATACAGGATAAGTACCGTATTAACGGCATACATAGTATGGTTGTGTCGGAAAAAAAGATCAAAAAATTGTTAGCTGACATGCGACGAATTTCGTCAAATCTCGTAGAAGAGGTCAAACAAATGCAGCAAGTTAATTCTATAGCTAAAGGAATTAACCTTTAATATTTGGAGTGCTTTTCAAGCTGCGATCTTTAATTGGCGCGTATTGAAGGCGTCCATTTCCTATATGTTGCTTGATAGCCACATTGGCGGCTAATCCCGCCGAAGCGCCGCCTTTTAGGCTTCCGGCGGCGTGATTGAGGTTGATCGGCAACCCCGCATTCGTATGGTGTTTCTGCGTCGGGCAATTCCCGGTCGCTGTTTTTCGTCTTCGCCTCTGAATGGTTCAGGGACGGGCGAAAAGCCGGGAATAGGCGAGTTCTTCGGTTTGGTCTCCTGGGGCTGCCGAAACGGAACGGACCGAAGCCCGAGGGTCTCGAAACTCATTTGGAGGTTACCAATGAAGCTCGTTAAGAGCCTCCTCCTCGGTTCTGCCGCCGGTATCGCCGCGGTCGCCGGGGCTCAGGCCGCCGATCTTCCTTCGCGGAAGGCCGCTCCGGTCGAATACGTTCGCGTCTGCTCCGCCTATGGCGCAGGCTTCTTCTACATCCCCGGCACCGAAACCTGCCTGCGCTTCGCTGGCCGTGTTCGCGCCGAAGCGCGGTATCTTGAGGCTTTCAACCGACAGCAGGACGTTTCCGGCTTTCGCGCACGCGGAACGTTGAACATCGACGCTCGCACCGCGACCGCCTATGGCACGCTGAGAACTTTTATTCGTTACGAGATGACCCGAAATGGCGGCAACTATGCCGGACTTGTGACCAATCAGACTATCTTGACTCCGATTGCGACCCAGGCTTTCACCCAGACCATCGATCTGAACAAAGCGTTCATTCAGTTCGGTCCGATCACGGCCGGTCGTGCGACGTCGTTCTTCGACTTCTACGCCAACGCTCTGAACTGGAGCGGGTCATCGGGCTCGGACAGCTATCTTTTCGATCCAGTTCTCTTCGCCTACACGGCGACATTCGGCAGCGGCTTCAGCGCGACGATCAGCGCGGAAGAGCCGACGTCGCGTCGTATTGCCGGCACGGGCGTGTTTCCCGCCGGTACGACTGCCTACAACTATGGCGGTTCGCGCTTGCCCAATATCGTCGGCAACCTGAACCTAACGCAGGGCTGGGGCTCGGCTCAGCTTTCCGCTGCGCTGCAGGAGCTCAATAAGCCGGTCGGCGGAGCTCTCAACCAGGATACGGTATACGGATACGCCATTCAGGGCGGGCTGATGCTGAACCTGCCTGCTTTTGCGGCTGGCGACGTTCTTTGGCTGCAGGCGACATATGCCGAAGGCGCGATTGCCTATCTTGGCTTTCTCAATGCTGCCTCGACTCGTCAGCTTGGCGGTCTTGGTTCGCTTCAGACTGATGCGGCGGTCGATGCCTTTGGAAACGTCAAGAAGACGAAAGGTTATTCGCTGACGGCCGCCTTCCGGCATTACTGGACTCCTCAGGTTCGCCAAGCCGTCTTCGCCAACTATACGAAGCTTGACTATGATTCGACTGTTCAATCGCCGATTGTTGCGGGTGCCCGCGGCAACCTGACGGGCTACACGGCTGATACGTCGCTCATCCAGGTGGGTTCGAATGTGATTTGGTCGCCAGTAAAGGATCTTGATCTTGGCGTAGAAGTGCTCTACCGTCGTCTTGATCCGGCAGGCAAAGTCGTCGATTTCAACCGCAGTGTTAATGGTTTAACGTTTATCAAAAGCAATCAAGACGTCTTTGAAGGCCGACTTCGGATTCAGCGCGACTTCTGATTGGTTTCGCTCCGTAGAACCTACGGTGATTGCACAGGAACCCCGGGGAGACCCGGGGTTTTTGTTGTTTTGGTCGCAAACGGGAGAAGTGGAAAACTGGCTAGATGCGTGAGCGGGTGATCGCCTCGGCTGAGGCAGGGCTGCCGGCCCGTCATGCCGCCGAGCGGTTTGGCGTCGGGATCGTAACGGCGATCGTCTGGTTTCGCCGGACGCGCGAAACCGAAGAGCGCAAGGCGCGCTGACAGGGTCAGCCGCGGGGGTCCAACCTCGATCCGCAGGGGGCCTATCTGCAAGGGCTGATCGACGCCGACTGCGACATCACGCTGGCCGAGATGCAGGCCAGGCTGCTGGCTGAGCATGGCCTGAAGGCGGCGATCGGCACGCTCTGGAAGTTTTTCGACCGGCGTGGCCTGACAGTCAAAAAACGTATGGCTCGCCCCGCCTGCAAGGGATTTCTTTCCGGCTCTTCAGTCTGCGCCAACGTATCCGGTCTCGAGGTCGTGCCTCGGCCAAGATG
>NZ_JBHSLW010000039.1:0-136904 GCF_042657265.1 Allobosea eneae | reverse complement strand
GCCACCATCGCCTCCGCGACGGCCTTCCTCTACGCAGCCGCCGCCATGGTTCTTATCCGCCGCATCGCGCGAGCGTCATGAGTTCCGGGACGGACTCTCAAGGCCTGTTTTTTCAACGTGCCCCGCCGCGTTCAAGCTCACCAAGCGCTTAATAAGAGCTTGGAAGAGCATTTCGGCGCCACGCGTTGTTTTATGAAGATATACATTAGGATACAGATGAAAAAGCGCTAGCACATAGCTCTCTGCGGTTTGAACCGCCTTCGGACCAAGAACCAAAGTCTCAATACTGCCAGATCCAGTCTCGTCCGCCCCGGTCGAAACCTCCGCGACCTCAAGATTTGCCAGAAGCCAAGTGGGATCAACGCTGCTGCTTTGCACGCCGGTCATCATTCGATCGCGCTGCATATAATCTAATCTATCAGCATCGAATTGGCTTGAGACAATCGATCCATAAAGATCTGATGGAGTATCTTGAGCAATTAGATCAGCCACATTTTCGGAAAAACCTTTTCCGAAGGATTTATCCAGAACATGCGTTATCTCGCTGTCTCTTATCAGGCGTTGGCTAACTTCCTCATGTCGCGCCATCGGCCATTTAAACTCCTTCCCAATAGCTTCGAAGGCATGACTGAACATTCCATGCCCGACGTCATGGAGGAGCGCCGCAGCTAGAGCATGACGAGCTTGATGGTCCTTAAATTGCTGCTGATGGGCATCAACATACCTTCGAATGACCCCCATAAGG
The DNA here is from genome assembly GCF_042657265.1 of Allobosea eneae. NCBI lineage: Bacteria > Pseudomonadati > Pseudomonadota > Alphaproteobacteria > Hyphomicrobiales > Alloboseaceae > Allobosea > Allobosea eneae. The sequence goes on along the minus strand of NZ_JBHSLW010000039.1, from coordinate 136,159 downwards.
AGACGCGCCATATGAAACACGCCGATACTGTGTGCAAATCGCGTATGCGTTGCCCCGGGGAAAACAAATTCCGAGAAACCCAGCTGTTTGATACGACGAAGCCTCTGGAACGGCGGTGTTTGTATTAACCTCCAGAGTGTTTCTTCGAACTGATCCGTCCCGAATTCAATGAGATTATGAATGGGATCACGTATTCTTTGAGGCTTTGGTTTGGCCATCAGCGACCCGACGCTAGAAGAAAAGCAGCACGCCCAACTGCTGCCGTGTGCTGAGAATCGTTCCTCGAATGGCTTGAGAATGCACTGAAGTTATTGTGCCGCCAAGCCTCGCTTATTTCTTTCTCCCTCCTCCGGCAAAATGACGCCTCATCGTTAAAGCGAGGACGAGCAACGTTCTGGCCTGCACACAGCCGTGGTGCCTTGCCTCTATCGTCGCGACATCCCCTCACCAGCCACTCGGAGCGACCTTATCTCCTTCAAGAGAAGATAGAGCGTCACGGCTTCTTCTCCTTCACAGGCTCACCACAAACTTATCCCCGCCCGCAAAACCTCCCGTACAATCCCCTCGCCCATCACCCATACGGGGCGGCCGTCCGGAGGTATGCCAGAGGCTGGGTGAGGGTCGGCGCCTGCGGGCGGGGGTTACGCCCCGCTCCCGGGAGGCTTCGGGGCACCGCCCTGGGGGCAATACGACCCCTGTGCGAGGAGCTCGCTAGATGGACGGCCCGCCAAGGCGCCGCCCTGCTCGAACACCGGCGCGACCACCCGTTGAGGGGCACTGGCGCCGGCCGGAGCGGGAGGACAGGCAGGCCAACCGCAGAAGCGCGGCCCGGAGACTTGAAGAAGCCGAAGGCGGAGCGCCACGGGGCGTGCGGATGAGGATTCATCCGCGCCGCTTCCTGGCTCAATGGAAGCGGAATACCAACGCGCCTCGCGGCGCTCCGCCAGCCCCGTATTCTGAAGCGCCCGCAGGCAGGCCTGCGGGCGGGGTTTGGCGCGTGGGTGCTTTCTTCCTTCTCCCCTCGGGGGAGAAGGTGGCAGCGCGGAGCGCTGACGGATGAGGGCCCGCCACGCAGGGCGAGCGGCGGGCGACTCACCCGGTCGAACCGCCCTCATCCCCCTGCCGGGACCTTCTCCCCCGAGGGGAGAAGGAGGCTGGTTGCGCCCTTGCGTCGCACGGCATTGTGAGGGTCTTGTTTACGCCTTGTTAAACCGCTCTTGGACATCCCTGCGATGCAAACAGGAGATGACTCGATGATCAGACTGGCCCCTCTCGCGGCGCTCAGCCTTCTTTCGGTCACGGTCCCGGCTTTCGCCGCCCCGGCGCAGCCGCTCGGCCAGTTCAAGCAGTGGAACGCCGCCGCCTATGACGGCGATAAAGGCAAGCGTTGCTATATCGTCTCCTCGCCGAGTGCCGAGACACCTGCGACCTTGCGTCATGGCGATGTGTTCTTCTTCGTGCAGACCGCGCCGAACGCGCAAGCCGGCACCGAGTCGAGCTTCCAGACCGGCTATGATTTCGCCAAGGATTCGACCGTCACCGTGACGATCGGCGACGACAGCTTCCGCATGCTGACCTCGGGCAACAATGCCTGGCTGCAGCGGCTGGAGCGCGAGGGCGAACTGCTCGCGGCGATGAAGGCTGGCGACGAGATGGTGCTGGCGGCGCGCTCGGCCCGCGGCAACGAGACCAGCTACACCTTCTCGCTCGACGGCGTGACCGCGGCCTCGCGGCTGCTGGAGAACTGCCGCTGACAAAGGACGTCATTCTCGGGCGGAGCGCAGCGCAGACCCGAGAATCTCGTGACGAGAAGGCGCCATGAGGAGCCTTCTCCGGCCTGAGATGCTCGGGTCCAGCCCGAGCATGACGAAGGCGGATCACCCCGCGCGCGGCGCGAGGATCGCCGCCCGCAGCAAGAGATAGAGCAGCAAACCGTTGAGCAGGTGCCAGCCCCAGTGCAGGCCGAAGGGGACGGCGCCGCACAGCACGGAATCGAGCGAGCGGAACGTCAGGGACAGCGCGAAGACGAGGCCGGCGAGAGCGATCCGCGCCGCCGTCACAGCATCACCGCGCAGCCGCACCGCCAGCGCGACGCCGGCAAGGCCGATCATGAAGCCGGCATAGCCGGCCGAGCCGCGCATGCCGGCCGGCAGCAGGGATGAGAGCCCCGCGGCGAGGCCGAAGCAGGCGGCCAGGAAGAGCAGCGCGCCGAGCGCCGCGGCCAACGGCGACAGGCCAAGGAAGCGGCTGAGCGCCAGACCGAAATAGCAGAGGGCGAAGAGCTGGATCGGCACGACGTCGGCCAGCAAGGTCCAGCGCTGCGGCATGGTGTGGAACAGGAAGGAGCCGACGCCGATGACCGCGACCAGCATCGTCAGCGCTTCGGCCGGCCGGTCGCGACGGCTTGCCCGACGCAGGAGACGCCATGCCATCAGCGCCGCCAGCAGGAAGGCGGCATTGCTCACCGCATTGAGCGGCTCGGCCCAGAAGGCACCACTCAGCCTCTCGCAATAGCTCGAGCCCTGCATGCCCTGCCCCGCGCCTGTCCAAGTCGTCGAATCGCCCCGCTGGCGCCGTGTGCAACCATGGCATCCCTCGGCAAAACCGGCGTGACTGTCGCCGAATCCACCCGTGATGAACAGGGCGTTGCGCATCGCCTCGCCTCGGCTATCAATGGTGCAGTGCAAATCGCATGGCGAGATGCAGCGATCCTGCACGAAATGGCGGCACCCCACGGATCATGACGCCGGCCCGCGCTATGCTGCCTAAAATATAGGCCCAAATGTCACTGTTCTGTCTCAATCGTTAAGCGCTCTGCGCGGGTCTGGAGCTGTTTCCAAACGATCCCTTAATTTGTCATGCGTACACAGCATAACAGAGCTGACGCCGCGCCCCTGTGAGAAGCACACCGACCTCTCTATATGCAGTGCACAACGAATTCATCGCTGTCGGGGCGAAACCCCGCAAAACCAAAAGGTTATCACCATGTTCCTGTCCATGATCGCTTCCAAGATCCGCGCCTATCTTCGCTATCGCGAGACCGTCCGCGAGCTGTCCCGCCTCACCGACCGTGAGCTCGACGATCTCGGCCTGTCGCGCTCGGACATCCAGTACGTCGCCCGCACTCACGCGACCGCCTGATTTCAAACCGCTCAGGTTTGACGAGTAGTTTCTCCTAGACCCCGCGTTCCTCCCCTCGGGGTCTGGTCGAAGAGCGAATGCCCGCTTACGAGCGGGCATTTTGCGTTTCCGGGTTCTGTTTCGTCCCAATACCCTTGACCTCGGACGCTGCCGCGGACACATCGCGGCTATGACAGCATCCACCATGATCGCGCCCATCCATGTCGTCGGCGGCGGCCTGGCCGGTTCGGAAGCCGCCTGGCAGATCGCCGAGGCCGGCGTTCCCGTCGTCCTGCACGAAATGCGTCCGGTGCGCGGCACCGACGCCCACAAGACGGAAGGGCTGGCCGAGCTGGTCTGCTCGAACTCGTTCCGCTCGGACGATTCGTCCTCCAATGCCGTCGGGCAATTGCATTGGGAGATGCGCCGGCTCGGCTCGCTGATCATGGCCAAGGGCGATGCGCATCAGGTTCCGGCCGGGGGAGCGCTCGCGGTCGACCGCGACGGCTTCTCGCAAGCGGTCACCGCCGCGCTCGAAGCCCATCCAAACGTCACGATCGAACGCGGCGAGATCGCCGGCCTGCCGCCGGCGGAATGGGACAAGGTCATCGTCGCGACCGGGCCCCTGACTTCGCCGGCGCTGGCAGAGGGCATCCGCTCGCTGACCGGGGCGAGCGATCTCGCCTTCTTCGACGCGATTGCCCCGATCGTCCATTTCGATTCGATCGACATGGATATCGCCTGGTTCCAGTCGCGCTACGACAAGGCCGGGCCGGGCGGCACCGGCGCCGACTACATCAATTGCCCGCTCGACCGCGACCAGTACGAGGCCTTCATCGACGCGCTGCTGGCGGCGGAGAAGACCGAGTTCAAGGAATGGGAGGGCACGCCCTATTTCGACGGCTGTCTGCCGATCGAGGTGATGGCCGAGCGCGGCCGCGAGACCTTGCGCTGGGGACCAATGAAGCCGGTCGGGCTGACCAATAAGCACAACCCGACGGTCAAGGCCTATGCCGTCGTCCAGCTGCGCCAGGATAATGCGCTGGGCACGCTGTTCAACATGACGGGCTTCCAGACCAAGCTGAAATATGGCGAGCAGGCCGCAATCTTCCGGATGATCCCCGGCCTGGAGAATGCCGAATTCGCCCGGCTCGGCGGCATCCATCGCAACACCTATCTCAATTCTCCGGAGCTGCTCGATCCGCAACTGCGATTGAAGGCCGATCCGCGCCTGCGCTTCGCCGGGCAGATCACCGGCTGCGAGGGCTATGTCGAGAGCGCCGCCATCGGCCTGCTGACCGGCCGGCTCGCCGCCGCCGAACGGCTCGGCCGGCCGCTCGAACTGCCGCCGGCGACGACCGCCCTGGGGGCGCTGGTCAACCACATCACCGGCGGCCACATCGTCACCATCGACGAGGGGCCGCGCTCCTTCCAGCCGATGAACATCAATTTCGGCTTGTTCCCGCCGATTGAGGGCGTCGCGACGACGGGTCCGGACGGCAAGCGCCTGAAGGGGCCGGCCAAAAGCGTCGCCCGCAAGCAGGCGCTGACGGCGCGGGCGAAGGTCGAGCTGGACGGGTGGGTTGGGGCTAAGAGCGTCGAGGCGGCGGAGTAACTGCAGTCATTCTCGGGCGGAGCGAAGCGCAGACCCGAGAATCTCATGACAAGAAGGCACCGATCAGAGCCTCCTTCTGCCTGAGATGCTCGGGTCAAGCCCGAGCATGACGCGCTGCTCTGCTACGCCCGCGCCGCGCGCCAGAGCGTCCATTGCCGCCGCAGCGGCGAGAGGCTGATGATTGTCCGATAGGGATCGTAGCCGCGCCGCTCCATTTGCCTGAGATAAGGCTCGACCAGCGCGACAGGCAGGAAGGCCGGCCGGATCGCCGCCGGCACGGTGGCGGAAAGATCGTTGAGCTTGCGCAGATGGATGCGCGCCAGCGCCCGCATCTCCTTTAGCGAATAGATCAGGCCAGGGCCGCCGCGCCCGCGCACGATGTCCTCGCGGGTGACGCCGTTGCGGCTGAGCAGGTCGGCCGGCAGATAGACTTGGCCGCGCGCCGCATGCCAGGGGAAGGCGCGCATCAGCCCGCAGAGCGCATAGGCGACGCCGGCATGGCCGGCGGCGGTCGCACCGCCGGGATCGCGGCCCTGCGCCAGCACGAGGCAAGCGAGGCGGATCAGCGCGCTCGAGGTCTCGCCAGCATAGCCTTCGAGATCGGCGAGCGCGGGCATGGGATCGTCATAGAGATCGAAGACACGCGCCTCGATCAGACCCGAGAGCGGGCCGATCGGCAAACGGAAGCGCCTGACGGTGTCGAGCAGCGCCTGCGCCACCGGATGGCCCGGCGCGGGCGCATCGGGACCGGCTTCGAGCACGTCGCGCCACCATTGCAGGCGGACCTCGCCCGGCAGCGGCTCGCTGACCTGCTCGCGCACACGGGCGATCTCATGGCTGAAGGCATAGAGGGCGAACAGGCCGGGCCTGAGCGCCTCGGGCGCATAGAGCGAGGCGATATAGCGGTCCGGATCATGCTCGCGCACCAGCGCCAGGCAATGGCCATAGGCCTGGGAGAGCGGCCCCGGCGCAGTGCCGGCGCGGTCCTCGGTTTTCGTGGTCATGCACCCTCCCCGCTCCCGCCGCCACGCGGGTCGAAGCGCCGGCAGTGTAGGCCGGGTCGGCTGGCTTGGCTACGCGGGAGCGGCATGGCTGATTGGATTTGATCGATGCTCGTCATTCTCGGGCGGAGCGAAGCGCAGACCCGAGAATCTCTGGGCCAGAGGTACTAACCGGAGCCTCTTCGGGCCTGAGATGCTCGGGTCAAGCCCGAGCATGACGCCTTCACTCCACCGCGATCAGCGCCGCGGCAACGCGCCGCTCCTCGCCGACGAGGACGTTGTAGGTGCGCGCGGCGGCAGGCGTCGCCATCGCCTCGACAGTGATGCCGGCGGCCTTGAACGGATCGCGCAAGGACGGCGGCAGGAAAGCGATGTCGTGGCCGATGCCGAGGATCAGGAAGTCGATCGTCTCGGCCTCGTCGAGGACCGGCTGCAGGCTTTCCAGCGTGACCTCAGCGAAAGAGCTCACCGGCCAGATCCGGATGCCTGAGGGCGTCGCCAGAATCGAGCCGCGATGGCTCATATCCGCAAACCGGAATCCGCCGGCGCCGAAGGCGTCGAGCTGGTAGCGACCGGGGACGAAACCGTCGAAGCGACGCTCGGCCATCAGCGTATGGCTCGGAAAAGTGGGAACCGGTTTTCCGACAAAGCCGTGCGCAAAATCAAGGACTTCAGACCCGCGCCTTGGCTTCCGCCAGTTCCTCGCTCTGGTCGAGGCGGCCGGCGCGGACGTCGAGATAGAGCAGCACCGGCGTCGAGACGAACATCGCCGAATAGGTGCAGACCATCACGCCGAAGAGCATGACGAGCGCAAAGCCCTCGATCGCCGTGCCGCCGAAGAAGACCAGCGCGACCAGCGCGAGGATGGTCGTGGTCGAGGTGATCGCGGTGCGCGACAGGGTCGAGTTGACCGAAAGGTCGAGCAGCTCGGGAATCGGCATGGTCTTGTAGCGGCGCAGCAGTTCGCGCGTGCGGTCGAACACCACGACGGTCTCGTTCAGCGAGTAACCCACGATGGTCAGGATCGCCGCGATCGAGGTCAGGTTGAATTCGAGCTGCGTGATCAGGAAGAAGCCCATGGTCAGCACGATGTCGTGCATGGTGCCGACGATCGCGCCGATGGCGAGCTGCATCTCGAAACGGAACCAGAGATAGACCAGCACGCCGACGATCGCGAGCACGACGCCGAGCGTGCCGGCCTGGACCAGCTCGCCGGAGACGCGCGGGCCGACCGTCTCGACTCGGCGGAACTCGTAGTTCGTCGAGAAGGCCTCGCGCGCCTTCGTCACCACCGCCTGCTGGGCGACCTCGCCGCCGGGCTGCAGCGCAAAGCGCATCGAGAGATCACCGGCGCTGCCGAATTCCTGGACCTCGACTTCGCCGAAGCCGAAGCTGTTGGCGGTCTGGCGCACCTGGGCGATGTCGGGCTTGCCGCTCTTGGCCTGCATCTCCATCAGCGTGCCGCCGCGGAAATCGATGCCGAAATTGAGGCCGACCGTCAGGAACAGCACCAGCACGAGCACCGAATAGGCGGCCGAGAACGGATAGGCCAGGCGCCGCCAGTGGACGATGCGGAACTTGGTATTGTCGGGAACGATGCGAAGCAGGCGCATGGTTTTTCTCTAACTCCTGGCCTGCGGGCTCAGAACGGAAGGGCCTTCGGCCGCGCCCAGCGATACCAGAGCGCGATCAGCATGCGCGTCAGCGTCACCGCGGTGATGACCGTGGTCAGGATGCCCAGGATGAAGACGACGGCAAAGCCGCGCACCGGGCCAGAACCGAGCGCGAACAGCGCGACCGCCGCGATCAGCATGGTGACATTGGAGTCGATGATCGTGGCGAAGGCTCGCGTGAAACCGGCCTCGAGCGCCGAGACCAGCGACCTGCCGAGGCGCGATTCCTCGCGCATGCGTTCGTAGATCAGCACGTTCGAATCGACCGCCGTGCCGATGGTGAGCACGATGCCGGCGATGCCCGGAAGGGTCATCGTCGCCCCAAGCAGCGACATCAGCCCGAGGATCAGGCAGACGTGGACGAGCAGCGCGATGCTGGCGATGATGCCGAACAACCCGTAGTTGCCGATCATGTAGAGGATGACCAGCACGGTCGCGATGATCGTCGCCATCTTGCCGGCCTGGATCGAATCCTGGCCGAGGCCGGGCCCGACGGTGCGCTCCTCGACGATCGTCATCTTCGCGGGCAGCGCGCCGGCGCGCAGCAGGATGGCGAGGTTGTTGACGGCCTCGACCGTGAAGTTGCCGGAGATCTGGCCGGAGCCGCCGGTGATCGGCGACTGGATGACCGGAGCCGAGATCACCTTGTTGTCGAGCACGATGGCGAGCTGGCGGCCGAGATTCTCGGTGGTCGCCTGGCCGAAGCGCTGGGCCCCGCGGATGTTGAAGCGGAAATTGACGATCGGCTGGCTGGTGCGCTGGTCGAAGGCCGGCTGGGCGTCGATCAGGTCCTCGCCCTCGACGATGACCTGCCGGCTGATCGGGATCGGCTGGCCGCCCTGGTCCTGCGAGGGCAGCATGTCGACATCGCCGGCATTGGCATCGGCAACCATGCGGAACTGCAGCTTGGCTGTCTCGCCGAGGATCTGCTTCAGGCGCTGCGGGTCCTGCAGGCCCGGCACCTGGACCAAGATGCGGTCGAGGCCCTGGCGCTGGATATTCGGCTCGGTGGTGCCGAGCGCGTCGACGCGGCGGCGCAGCACTTCCATCGCCTGCTCGACGGCCCGGCGGATGCGCAGGTTGGCGCCGGCCTCGGTGACGTTGAGCTGGATCAGCCCGTCGGGATTCTCGGTGACCTCGATGGACTGATTGCCGGACGGCCCGAAGGCGCCGAGGGTGCCGATCGGCTGGGCGAGCTCGCGCAGCTTCGGCATCAGCTTGGCGCGGTCGGCCGCCTCGGGCACGCGCAGCTGCACGCCGCGTGGGGTCAGGCCGATGCCGCCCTGCAGGCCGACGCGCTCCTCGCGCAGGATGCGGCGGACGTCGTCGCGCAACTGCGTGACCTGGCTGCGGATCAGGTCGGCACGGTCGATCTCGAGCAGGACGTGCGAGCCGCCCTGCAGGTCGAGGCCGAGCGTCATCGCATGGATCGGCAGCAGGAAGCGCGGAATCCAGGCCGGAGCGCCCTGCTCAATCGCCTTGCGGGTCTCAGGCGAGAACAGGTTCGGCACGGCGAGCCCGCAGCCGAAGATCAGCACGAGCAGAACGAGAATGACCTTGCGGGCCTGGAGACGAAGCATCTGTATGAACAGCCTTGTTGGCGGGCACGGGCGCTTTCAGGCCCGCGCCTCACGGCCTTCAGCTCTTGACCGGCTCGCCCTTGGCGCGCACGTCCGACACCATGCCCTTGAGGATGCGCACGCGCACGCCGTCGGCGATCTCGGCCTCGATCTCGGTATCGTCGACCACCTTCGAGACCTTGGCGATGATGCCGCCCGAGGTGATGATCGTGTCGCCGCGGCGCACGTTCTTGATCATCTCCTGATGCGCCTTCACCCGCTTCTGCTGCGGCCTGATGATCAGGAACCACATGATGATGAAGATCAGGACGAACGGAACCAGCGACATCAGCACGTCGTTGGTGCCGCCGCCTCCAAGGCCCTGGGCAAAAGCGGGGGTGATCACGGGAAGGCTCCTTCACGTCGCCGCCGAGTGACGGCCGGCCGGCGCGGGGGTTGGTAAAATCGCGCGGACTATAGCCAGCGATGTCATGAAATCAATCGAAAGCGGCGGGCCTTTCGACCGCATCCCCCAGCTAAGCGCTCCCTGCCCTGGGCGCAATGGCCTTGCCTTTCAGGGGCGTGGAGAGTTATGAGCGTACCGTACCGTTCGGTACGCATCATTCATGCGGACTGCCTGCAATGACCGACACCGCCCCCGACCAAACGCTTGCCACCCTGCTGCGCATCGCCGATGCGCTGGAGCGCCTCGCACCGCCCACCAAGCGCAAGCCCGATCTCACAGCCGCCGACGCCTTCGTCTGGCATGCCGCCGCTCACGAGCTCGCCCCCGTCGCCAAGGTCAACCGCGTCGCGCTCTCGCTGCTGCGCGGCGTCGACCGGGTGCGCGACACGCTGGCCGAGAACACAGAGCGTTTCGCCCGCGGTCTGCCGGCCAACAACGTCCTGCTTTGGGGTGCGCGCGGCATGGGCAAATCGTCGCTGGTCAAGGCGGTGCATGCCGACACCAACAAGCGGCTGCCGAAGGGCGCCCTCCCCCTCAAGCTGATCGAGATCCACCGCGAGGACATCGAGAGCCTGCCCGTGCTGATGGGGCTGCTCAAGGCTGATCCGCATCCCGCCATCGTCTTCTGCGACGATCTCTCCTTCGACGGCCAGGACACCTCCTACAAGTCGCTGAAGGCAGCGCTCGACGGCGGCGTCGAGGGCCGGCCGGAGAACGTCGTGTTCTACGCCACCTCGAATCGCCGGCATTTGCTGGCGCGCGAAATGGTCGAGAACGAGCGCTCGACCTCAATCAACCCTGGTGAGGCGGTGGAAGAAAAGGTTTCGCTGTCGGACCGGTTCGGCCTCTGGCTCGGCTTCCACAAATGCAGCCAGGACGAATATCTTGCGATGATCGACGGCTATGTCGGCCATTTCGGCCTGACGATCGAGCCGGAGCAATTGCGGCGCGAGGCGCTGGAATGGGCGACGACGCGTGGTTCGCGCTCCGGGCGCACGGCCTGGCAGTACATCCAGGATCTGGCCGGGCGGCTGGAGACGAAGCTGGAGGGGTGACTCTTCCTTCGCCCCTCGGGGGAGAAGGTGGCAGCGCGAAGCGCTGACGGATGAGGGAAGGACAGGCTCAACCTGTCCCGTTCTCACCCGGTCGCTCCGCCCTCATCCGTCTGCGTCGCAGACACCTTCTCCCCCGAGGGGAGAAGGAGAAAAAAGGAAAAACGGGGCGGCCTTTCCTGGGACCGCCCCGCCTCGTATCGACCGGCGGGGTCTCGCGAATACCGGCCGAAGTGTAAAAGCCATTCCAGCGAAAGTGCGAAGCGGTTTCGCGTCCGCAATTGCGTCTGGTTCGGATCAGTTACTGCTGCTGAGATAGGGCATCGGGTCGACGGGGGTCGAACCCTTGCGCAGCTCGAAGTGCAGCTGCGGCGAGTTGACGTTGCCGGACTGGCCCGACTTGGCGACGACCTGGCCGCGCTTGACCTGCTCGCCGCGCTTGACGTTGAGCTCGCCGTTATGGGCGTAGGCCGAGACGTAGCCGTTCGGGTGGCGGATCAGCACGAGATTGCCGTAGCCCTTGAGCTCGCTGCCGGCATAGGCGACGACGCCGCCCTCAGCCGCCTTGACCGGCGTGCCTTCCGGCACGGCGATGTTGATGCCCTCATTGCCGCCCCTGCCGGCATAGCCGGCGATGACGCGGCCGCGGGCCGGCCAGCGGAAATCGGCACCGGACGAAGCCGGCTCCTCGGCCTTGGGCAGGCTGGCGGTGGTCTGCGGCTCGGGCGCCTTCGGCTCCGGAGCGGGTGCGACCGCCTTCGGCTGGGGGGTGATCTTCTCGGCCGGGGCGCTGGCGACGACCGGCGCGGCAGACTTCGGCTTGACCGGCTGCGCGGCAGGCGCCGGCGCCGGCAGCGCCGCGGTCTTGGTCTCGCCCGCGGCCTTGGCGGCCGCCTTGGCCTTGGCCTCGGCGGCGAAGCGAGCACGGGCCTCACCCATGCGCTTGGCGTCGGCGGCAGCCTTCTCCTTGGCCTCGGCGGCGGCCTGAGCCTTGGCCTGGGCGGCCTGGGCCTTGGCATCGACTGCGGCCGCCTTCGGGGCCGGCGCAGGGGCAGCGGCGACCGGACGCGACACCGGCGGCGGCGCGAGGCGGGGCTGCTCGAAGCGATTGTCGTTCGGCGTGGGCTGGCGCGCGGCAACCTGGGAGCCGCCGCCATTATAGACAGGGACGACGATGCGCGTGCCAGGCGTGACCTCGCCAGAGAGCCCGTTGGCCTGCATCAGCGCCGAGCGCGGCACGCCGTAGCGGCCGGAGATCACGTCGAGCGTCTCGCCATGGGCGACGACGATCGGCGTGCCACCCTGGGCGCTCCAGCCGGCGGCCGAGCCGGGGGCGCTCGGTGCAGGCGCCGTCATTGGCGCCGGGCGAGGCGCGACGGAGGCGGTCGGCGGCGCCAGCGGCTGGCTGCGCACGCCCGGATTGGCGGAGACGGACGCCGTCTCATAGGACTGGCGCGGCGCATTGCGGCCGATCGAGCCGGTGGTCGCCGGATCGCGCTGGGGGCTAGGAGCCTGCGCGGTCTGGAAGGGATTGCTGAAGGGCGCCTCGGTGAAACGCATCGCCTCCGAGGAGCAGGCGCCCAGGCCGGCCGCGAGGGCGCAGACCGACACGACGCGAACCACGGATTTCGGGACGGCCAGCTCGACTTGCTTACGCATGGACTCTGCACTCGCGAACGACGCAACTCTACGGTCCGCATTAAAGAGCCGGTTAGGTTAAGAAGGCGTTTCGCTGCTGACAGCTCAGGTGAATTTCTGAAGGCGACTGCAATCTTCCTGACGGGCCCTCGTCATGGTCGGGCTTGCCCCGAGCATTCACGTCTTCCTTCATCAAGGACTGTGTTCAAGACGTGGATGCTCGCCACAAGGGCGAGCATGACGGGCAGACTCAGCGTGGTCGCCGCAACGAGTGCCTAAAGCGCCTGTGACAGCCCGGGCGCCAGCGGCGGGATGCGGATGATCGGGCCGAGGGCGTGGTCGAAGCCGTCCTCGCTGCGGGTGACGATCACGAGCCGCCCTGCCCCCTCGACGCGCAGCGCGCCGACGAGGCGCCCGCCGATCTCCAGCCGAGCAAGCAGCGCCTCCGGCACCGTCTGCATCACGCCGTTGACCAGGATGCGCTCGAAGCGGCCGAGCGTGCGGTCGGGCTGGAAGCCGTCGGCATGGCGCAGCTCGACGAGCTGGGCGAAGCCGCCGCCGGTGAGGCGCTCATGCGCGGCGAGCGCGAGCGTGCGGTAGCGCTCCAGCGAAACCACCTTGCCGCCCATGGCCGCGAGCAGGGCCGCGACATAGCCCGAGCCGGAGCCGATCTCGAGCACCCGGCAATCGGACTTCATCTCGAGCGCGCCAACCAGTGCCGCGACCGTGTGCGGCGCCGTCATGGTCTGGCCACAGGGAAGCGGCACCGAGACGTCCTGGCGGGCGAGATCGGCGAAGCGCGAGGGCGCGAAATGCTCGCGCGGCACGCGCTCCATCGCGCGGAGCAAGGCGAGGTCGCGCACGCCGCGCGCACGCAGCGACAACAGGAAAGCGACCGTGCGCTCGCTCTCGCTGCTGGCGCCTTCCTCGGTCATCCCAACGTCTTTCAGGCGAAGAGCTGCGCGAAGCGCGTCATCGTCGGCTCATGCGTCAGGTCGAGCTCGAGCGGCGTCACCGAGATCTTCTTCTCGGCGAGGGCGCGCAGGTCGGTGCCATTGGCCGGCTCGTGCTTCCCGCGCTGGAAGGCGATCCAGTAATAGGGATTGCCGCGCCCATCGCGCCGCGGCTCCAGCCGCATCAGCTCCTGGTCGCGCCGGCCCTGCGCGGTGACGGCGACGCCGGCGACCTCGGCCGGGGGCACGTTCGGGAAGTTGAGGTTGAACAGGATGCCGTCAGGAATCCCTTCCTCCAGCAGCCGGCGGATGATTCCCGGCGCATGCTGCAGGGCGCAGTCCCAGATGATTTGGGTGCGGTCGCCCGCCATATAGGCCTGGCTCACCGCGATCGAGGGAATGCCGAGCAGCGTGCCCTCCATGGCGGCGGCGATGGTGCCGGAATAGGTCACGTCCTCCGCGACGTTCTGGCCGCGATTGACGCCGGAGAGCACGAGATCGGGCTTCATCTCGGCCATGACCGAGCGCACCGCCATGATCACGCAATCGGTCGGCGTGCCCTGGACGGCGAAGCGCTTCTCCTCGATCTGGCGCAGGCGCAGCGGGTTCGACAGCGAAAGCGAATGCGCCACGCCCGACTGGTCGGTCTCGGGCGCGACCACCCAGACATCATCAGAGAGCTGGGCCGCGATCTGCTCGAGGACGGCGAGGCCCTCGGCATGGATGCCGTCGTCATTGGTCACCAGGATGCGCATGGGCTCAGGCCGCCTTCTCGATGCGGGTGACCCCGCGCATATAGGGAACCAGCACCTCCGGCACGGTGATCGAGCCGTCGGCGTTCTGGTAGTTTTCCATCACCGCGATCAAGGCGCGGCCGACAGCCGTGCCCGAGCCGTTGAGGGTGTGGACGAAGAACGGGCCCTTGCCATCCTTGGTCTTGTAGCGGGCATTCATGCGACGCGCCTGGAAATCACCGCAGACCGAGCAGGACGAAATCTCGCGATAGGTCTTCTGGCCGGGCAGCCAGACCTCGATGTCGTAGGTCTTCTGCGAGGCGAAGCCCATGTCGCCGGTGCACAGCGTCATGACGCGATAGTGCAAATCGAGCTTCTTCAGCACGGTCTCGGCGCAAGACAGCATGCGCTCATGCTCCTCGCGCGACTTCTCCGGCGCGGTGATCGAGACGAGCTCGACCTTCTCGAACTGGTGCTGGCGCAGCATGCCACGCGTATCACGCCCGGCCGAGCCAGCCTCGGCCCGGAAGCAGGGGGTGAGCGCGGTGAAGCGGCGCGGCAGCTCCTCCTCCGAGAGGATGGATTCGCGCACGAGATTGGTCAGCGGGACTTCGGCGGTTGGGATGAGCCAATGCCCGCCCGCCGCTGCACCAAGCAGTACCTCACCGCGCGCCTTGCCATGGCGAGCCACGGCCAGCTCGCGCTTCAGCCGGTTGAAGAAGGCGGAGATCTGGTCGATCTCATCCTGGCGCAACTTGTGGTCGATTAGGGCCTGCACGACCGAGGCGAAGGTCGCCTGTTCGAGCTTGCCTTCCTCGGATGCCCAATCCTCCGCCAGCGACTCCCAGAGTTCCGCCGCAGGCCCGTGCGGCTTCAGATGCTCGGGCATATCATAGGCTAAGGCGTGGAACTGGTCGGCGGCAAACTTCGGCAGTTGCGCCGTGCCGAACATGGCGTCGTCGCGCACCATCAGCGGCGGGTTGACCTCGGTGTAGCCGTGCTCCTCGACATGGGTGTCGAGCATGAACTGGCCGATGGCGCGGTTGAGGCGCGCCAGCTGGCGATCGAGCACGACGAAGCGCGAGCCGGAGAGCTTCGCGGCTGTCTCGAAATCCATCTGGCCGAGGGCCTCGCCGAGCTCGTAATGCTCCTTGATCTGATTGAAGCCGAACAGCCGGCCGCCAGTCTTCTCTGGCGGCTGGCCATGGGTGTGACCTTCGAGCACGACATTGCCATGCTCGTCGGCGCCGTCCGGCACCTCGTCGAACGGCGTGTTCGGGATGGCGGCGAGCTGAGCGTGCAGCGCCTCGACCGCAGCCTTCTCCTCGGCCTCCAACGCCGGCGCCTGCTCCTTGAGCGAGGCGACCTCGGCCTTGAGCTGCTCGGCCAAAGCGAGGTCCTTCTGGCCCATCGCCTTGCCGATCTCCTTGGAGAGGGCGTTGCGACGCTCCTGCGCGGCCTGCGACTTGCCGATGGCGGCGCGGCGCTGATCGTCGAGCGCCAGCAGCGACGACGACAGTTTCTCAAGCCCGCGTCGCTGCAAGCCCCGATCGAACGCCTCAGCGTTCTCGCGAATCCATCTGATGTCGTACATCGCTCAAGCCGATCCGTTGTGGAATCGGCTGATCCTCTAGAGCATGGCGCGCCGGCACGGAAGCGTTCCGTCGGCGTGGCGCGGGTACGGGTGGGACAAGTGGGCGCTGGCCCCCTCCCCCTTGTGGGCAGGGGCAGGGGTGGGGGCGGAAAGTCGGGGCCCAGTTGCGGCCAGTCGGCCCGAGCCGCTGCTACAGGTCTCCCCCTCGCCCAGTCGTTCGCCCCCCATCCCAGCCCTTCCCCGCAAGGGGGAAGGGAGGAGGCAGGGCGACCGGCCTATGCGGTGGCCCCACTCAGTAAGGCGGCTCCTGATGGACGAGCTTGCCGTCGATCAGCAGGCGCTTGATCGCCGCCTGTCCGGAGCTCGACACGGCCGCGACGATTTCGAGCCGCTTGCGCTCGGTCGTCTCGATGGCGCGGCCGGTGCCTTCGGGCACGAAATAGCTTTCCAGCCCATAGGCGACGCGGATGGCGCCGCGGCCGGCATTGCAGTCCTGGTCGCCGTTCGCGTTGACCGCGCAGGCGGCGGTCGAAACCACCTTGCCTTCGAGCACGGCCCCGCCCGCAGACGCAGGCGGGCGGGCGAGATAGACACCCTTCGCCTCGGCCAGCCCGTCGGCTCCGGGGGCGACGCGGACGAAGACCGTCTGATTGCGTTCGAAGCTCTTGTCGCCGTCGAGCCTGGCGGGTTCGAGCGTGCTGATCCTGTAGTTCAGGATGACATAATCGCCGCGGAACAGGTCCCGGGGATCGACCGGAGCCGTCGCAAGCCTGATCTCCGTGCCGGAGCGCAGAATGCCGGCGCGCGACTCGACCATGGCAAGGATCAGCGCGCAAAGCAGGACAATGGCGGCGAGCCCGCGCCAGAGCGGCGAGACGCGGCCGAGAAGAGCGTCGGCGGAAGGCAGGCGGATCACGGCGCGGCCTCCATCGGCTTGCTGAATTTGGCGAGGAGCCGGCGCATCCCGCTGGCGATCGCGATCAGGGCGGCGCCACCGACCAAAAAGAACAGGGACTGGTCGAGCAAGGTGCCGATGGTCTGCCAGAGCAGGGTCACGACCGCGATGGCGAACAGGAGCGAGCCGGCGATGCTGAGCCGGCGTACGCCGCCACCCGCACCGGCGACGACAACGCCGATCGCGATCGAGAGAATCAATGCCGCCACGACGATCTTGCCGGCCATGCTGACCGCGCCGCCGCTCCAGAACAGCACCGGTACCAGCAGCGACATGACGAGCGCCGCTGCCAGCGGCCAGGCGAAGCGGCGCTCGCGCGCCAGCAGGCCAAGGCCGATCACCACCGGCAGCGCCAGCGCATAGGCGACATAGTTCAGCGAATGCGCCGTGCCAGGCCGAGCCTCAGTGGGGTCGAGGATGCGAATCAGCTCGACATTGAGCGACAGGATCAGCCCGATCAGCCCCCAGGGCAGGAAGGCGGTGAGCAGGCCCGGCCCGCCCCGGTCGAGCGCCAGCGCTCCGAGCGCGACGAACAACGCGGAGACGGCGAGCCCATAGGCGAGCAGGCCGTAGTCGAAGCGCAGGAAGGCCGACTGGCCCGGCAGCGTCGCGAACCAGCCGAGCAGCGCCAGCGCCGCGACGTGATGGACAAGGCGGTTGTGCCGGGTCGCGGCCAGCCAGAGCGCCGGCAGGAAGGGCAGCCAGAACAGCAGATGCGCCCTGCTCTCCCCCTCGTCCCAGCGACCGCCGGCCCAGCAGCCGATCCCGACGATGGCGATGATGAGCGCGCCGTTCGAGCGCAGCAGGAAGGCGACGATCAGCGCGCCGATCGCGACCAGCAGCGCCCCGCCCGGCCAGTCGGTCGGAAGATGGTACATCTGGCCGACGAGCGCGACGCCGGCGGCGAAGATCAGCGTGCCGCACGTCGCGGCGGCGTCGGCGCCGCCTGTCGAACCGCGACTCTCCAGGCGCGCCGAGATGCCGAGCGCGCCGGCGAGGCCGAGCAGGATCATCACCAGCTTGGCGATACGGGGAATCTCCTCCCAGTTCGCCGCGACGAAGGCGGAAACGCTGGAGGCGATCAGCAGGCCGCCGAACAGGCCGATCAGGGCCGGCAGCTTGAAGCCGCCGCCCTCCTGCGCCAGTGCGCGGCGGATGACGGCCGCGCTCTCGGGACTGACCAGCCCCTCGCCCACCCAGCGATTGAGATCGGCCTCGAGCCGCTTGCGATAGGAACCGGTCAGCATGCGGGCCTATTTGGCACGGGCTGACGGGTTTTGGCGAGAGTGCTCGCAGCCGGGGTCTGCCACCTCAGCGCTGGCCCTGCATCGCCCTCAGATTTCCCTTCGCCTGCTCGTTGCCGGCCAGCGCCGCCTTCTCGTACCAGTCGCGCGCCGCGGTCAGGTCGCGCGGGCCGCCGCGACCCTTCTCCAGCATGAAGCCGAAATTGTTCATGGCGGCAGGATGGCCGGTCTGCGCAGCCTTCTCATACCAGAGCCGGGCCTCCCGCAGATCCTCCGGCCCGCCGCGTCCCTTGGCCAGCATGACGCCGAGATTGTTCATCGCCACCGGATAGCCCGTCTGCGCAGACTTCTCGTACCAGAGGCGAGCTTCCGCCAGGTTCGCCGGTCCACCCCGCCCGGTCTCGAGCATGACGCCGAGATTGTTCATGCCCCAGGCATTGCCGGCCTCCGCCGACCTGGCGTACCAGCGCCGCGCCTCCGACAGGTCCTCCGGGCCGCCGCGGCCCTTTTCCAGCAAGAAGCCGAAATTGCGCATGCCCCAGCCGTCGCCGGCCCGCGCAGCCTTCTCGTACCAGAGGCGCGCCTCGGCGAGGTTGGCGGGGCCACCCCGACCCGTTTCGAGCATGACGCCGAGATTGTTCATGCCGCCGGCATTGCCGGCTTCCGCCGACTTCACGTACCAGCGCCGTGCTTCGGGCAGGTTCTCCGGACCGCCGCGTGCCTTTTCGAGCATGAAGCCGAAATTGCGCATGCCCTCGGCGTCGCCGGCCTGCGCGGCCTTCTCGTACCAGCGCCGCGCCTCGGCCAGATCGGCAGGCCCGCCCTGCCCGTGCTCGAGCATGACGCCGATAGCGGTCATCGCATCGGCATTGCCGACCCGGGCCGCCTTCTCGTACCAGACCCGCGCTTCCGGCAGGTTCTCCAGCCCGCCCCAGCCCTTTTGCAGCGCCAGCGCGAAGTTCCGCATGCCCCAGCCATGCCCGGCCTCCGCGGCCTTCTGGTACCAGCGCCGCGCGCCGAGCAGATCCTCGGGGCCGCCGCGCCCCTTCTCCAGCATGATGGCGAGATTGTTCATGGCCTCGACGTGACCGGCCTGCGCCGCCTTCTCATAGAGGCGCCGCGCTTCCGGCTCGTCCTTCGCGCTGCCCTCGCCGTTCTCGAGGAGGTAGGCAAGGTTTCGCATCGCCGCAGCGCTGCCGGCTTGCGAGGCCTTGCGATAGACCGCGACGGCGTCGCTCGGGCGCTTGGCCTTGTCATAGGCGCGGCCGAGCTGGAAGCCCAGGCGCCGCAGCTGAGGCTGCAGCTCGGATGCGGCGCGACAGGCGGCGATCGCAGCATCCGCCGGGAGATCGTCGAAGGCGACACCGCGAGCGTCGCGGTTGCGGTCGAGATCGCCGGCGTGCCCGGCGAGTTCGTCGCATTTGCGGATGCTCGGATCGCGCGCGGCGCGCAGCTCGGGAAGGTAGTTCTCCGCCAGCTCCCGATACGCGCAGATGGCGCCGCAGCCCTTCAGGTAGTCGCCATATTTGCCCTCGGCACTGAGACGCTGCCAGTTCTGCCGGTCGACGGCGATCTGCGCGTCGCGCTGCAGCTGGCTCAGGCGCGTCAGCGCGGCCTCGCGATAACGGCAGACCGCTCCGCAGCGCGCGATATAGTCCTCGAGGGCCAGGCGTTCACCGGACGCCAGCGCCCACCGCCAGGCCTGCTCGTCCCGGCCGCTGGCGACCATGCCGGCGACGGCCGCGACCGGGGTGCCGACCGGAAGCGTGATCGCCGCCTCGTCGACCTCCGGAATCTGCTCGCGTCCGCTGTCGCGCCGCGCCGCTTCCGGCACCGTCTCGCCGAGATAGCGCCTTAGATCCGCGAAGCTGACGGTGCTGCCCTGACCTGCTCCGCTCGCCCGCGCCAGGCCGGCCGCGCCCATGAGGAAACGGCTGGTGAACAGGCCGAGCTTCTGGTTCTGGTCCCAGTTGGCGGGAGACGCTCCGGAGGTCGCGACCAGCTTGACGATACCGCCGCCGCTGCGCGGCCTGGACGGGACGAAGCCGGGGGCGGAGACGGCGAGCAGGCTCTCGCCCTTGCGCCCGGTCTCGCCGGTGAAGCAGGCGTCGATCATCACGATCACGTGCCGCTGCGGCCCGATCTTCTGCCGCACCAGCTCGAGATTGCGATCGAGCGTATCCAGGCGGTAGCCGCTCTCGCTCAGATTGGGATCGCCGTCCTGCGGCAGCAGGATCGCCTGGCGCGTCCCGAGGTCCGGCACGCCATGGCCGGAATAATAGACGAAGACGTTGGAACGGCCTTCGGTGGCGCGGCGCCAGATCCGGCCCGACTGCGGATTGGCCTCGCTGCCGAAGATCTGGTTCAGCTCACCGAGAGTCGCATCCTTCACAAGGAAGACGTTCCTCTCGTGAAAACCGAGCGTGCCGATGAGCCAGGCCCTGATCGCCTCGGCGTCGTTATGCGCGAAATCGACCGTGCTGGTCTGCTTGTAGGCCTTGTTGCCGACCACCACCGCGATCGAATCGGCGTTGTCGGAGAGTGGCGCGCTCTGCGCCGACGCGCTCGCCCACCACAGCAATCCCAAGCATATCGATACAGCTCTCAGCGCCGCTCGCATGGCATACTCACCTGACCCAGCGGCAGGTTGCCATGACGAGCGGAATTTGGCGAGCGCCTAAAGGCGCTTCAGGCCGCCGTGATCCTCTTCTTGCGGGCGAGGTCGGGCGGCGTCGCCTCCTCGACCAGCGCCGCGACCACGGCGTCGAGGCTCATCACCGTCTGGGCCTGGCTGCCGAGGCGGCGCACGGTCACGGTCTTCTCCTCGGCCTCGCGCTTGCCGACGGCGAGGATGACAGGGACCTTGGCCAGCGAGTGCTCGCGCACCTTGTAGCTGATCTTCTCGTTGCGAAGGTCGGCGCGGGCGCGCAGGCCGGCCGAGAGCAGCGCCATGGTGACTTCCTCGCCATAGGCGTCAGCCTCGGAGGTGATCGGCGCGACGATGATCTGCTCAGGTGCCAGCCAGAGCGGGAAATGCCCGGCATGGTGCTCGATCAGGATGCCGACGAAGCGCTCCAGCGAGCCGCAAATGGCGCGATGGACCATGACCGGCTGCTTCTTCTCGCCGTCCGAGCCGATATAGAAGGCGCCGAAGCGCTCCGGCAGGTTGAAGTCGACCTGCGTCGTGCCGCATTGCCAGTCGCGGCCGATGGCGTCGCGCAGGACATATTCGAACTTCGGCCCGTAAAAGGCGCCTTCGCCCGGGTTGATCTCGGTCGTGATCCGGTTGCCGGACTGCTTCGCGATCCTCTCCAGGACCCTGGTCATGACGTCTTCGGCATGGTCCCAGACCGCATCGGAGCCGACGCGCTTCTCCGGCCGCGTCGAGAGCTTGATGACGAGATCGTCGGTAAAGCCGAAATCCTCGTAGACCGAGAGAATCAGGTCGTTGATCGCCAGGCACTCGGCGGCGAGCTGCTCCTCGGTGCAGAAGATGTGGGCGTCGTCCTGGGTGAAGCCGCGCACGCGCATCAGCCCGTGCAGCGCGCCCGACGGCTCGTAGCGGTGGACATTGCCGAACTCGGCCAGCCGGATCGGCAGGTCGCGATAGCTCTTCAGCCCGTGCTTGAAGATCTGGACATGGCCCGGGCAGTTCATCGGCTTCAGGGCGAAGACCTTGTGGTCACGCTCCTGGTCGTTCGGGTTCTCGAAGGCCGAGGCCGACTTCACCGCGAACATGTTGTCCTGGTACCAGCCCCAGTGTCCCGAGGTCTCCCAGAGCGACTTGTCGAGCACCTGCGGGGCGTTGACCTCCTCATAGTCGGCGGCGAGGCGCCGGCGCATATAGGTCAACACCTCCTGGAACAGCCGCCAGCCCTTGGAGTGCCAGAAGACGACGCCCGGCCCCTCCTCCTGGAAGTGGAACAGGTCCATCTCGCGGCCGAGGCGGCGATGGTCGCGCTTCTCGGCTTCCTCTAGCTGCTTGAGATAGGCGTCGAGTTCCTCCTGCCGGGCGAAGGCCGTGCCGTAGATGCGGGTTAGCATCGCGTTGTTGCTGTCGCCACGCCAATAGGCGCCGGCCGTTTTCATCAGCTTGAAGGCGTTGCCGACCTTGCCAACCGAGGTCATGTGCGGGCCGCGGCAGAGGTCGATCCAGTCGCCCTGCGCGTACATCTTCAGCGTCTGGTCGGCGGGAATCGCATCGACCAGCTCGACCTTGTAGGCCTCGCCCTTCTTCGCGAAGAAATCCTTGGCTTTGTCGCGGCTCCAGATCTCCTTGGTGAAAGGTTTGTCGCGCGCGATGATCTCGCGCATCTTCTTCTCGATCGCCGGGAAGTCCTCCGGGGTGAAGGGCTCGTTGCGGGCGAAATCGTAGAAGAAGCCGTTCTCGATGACCGGGCCGATCGTCACCTGCGTGCCGGGGAAGAGTTCCTGCACCGCTTCGGCGAGGACGTGCGCGGTGTCATGCCGGATCAGCTCCAGCGCGCGCGGGTCCTCTCGGCCCAGGAACTCGATCTTCGCGTCGCGCTCGATCGGGTCGCCGAGATCCACGACCACGCCGTCGAGGGCCATCGCGACGGTGCGCTTCAGCAGAGAGGGGGAAATGCCGCCGGCAATGTCCTTGCCGGTGATGCCGGAAGGGAACTCGCGCTGTGCGCCGTCGGGAAATGTCAGGGAGATCGTCATCGATCGCGCTCCTGCTCACTCGGGGATACAAAGCCCCGTAAGCCAAGGCCGGCTGCCTTTGAGGGGCGCGGCCGGCAGCCGGATCGGCGCGCGCCGGGGAGGCCTATACGAGCGGGAGAGCGCAGGCAATCGCGGAATCGCTGGCCTCGCCGAAGCTGTCCGTTTCGTCATCTTCCGGTCAGGTCGCGGCAAAGCCGGCACGCCCAGCATCGCGGCCTCGCCATCAGGGAGACCACAGACCATGTCCCGCAGCCTAGCCCTCGCCTTCGCCGGCCTGCTCCTGCCTGCCACCGCATTTGCCCAGGCGCCGGATCGCGCCGCCATCCGCAAGGCCTGCGCCGCCGATTTCCAGGCCAACTGTCCGGGGATCAAGCCGGGCGGCGGACGGCTTGCCGCCTGCCTGAAGGAAAAGCGCGCCTCGTTCTCCGAGGCCTGCCTGACCACGCTACAGCAGGCGCGGGCTCAGCGCCCTGGCGGCTGAGGCTCGTCAGCCGCCGGCGCGTTGACCCCGCGCCAGCGGCCATAGGCCCAAGGCTTGTACCAGGCTCCCTCCAGCGGCAGTTCCTCGCAGACGAGGTCGATGCCCGAGGTGCCGAGCGGGGTGCAGCGACAGATGCGGGCGAAGCCGACCCAGCCGCCGGCCCAAAGGCCGTGCCGCTGGATCGCCTCGTCGGTGTATTCCGAGCAGGACGGCCAGTGTCGGCACTGCCTGCCGATCAGCATGGAGAGGCTGAGCTGATAGCCGCGGATCAGCAGATGCGCCCCCCGCCGTGGAGCAAGCGCGAGGCCGCGTCGCCATGAAAGGCTTTTTTCAGCATGTTTAGGCAGGTATGACTTGAGCGAACCTCGCCGTCCCCGCTCACCTCTCTCCATCGCCCTTTGCCGATTCTGCCCTTCCCACCCCCCGGTCATAATGCGCGCACGTTTCCTTCCCTCCGCCACCACCCTTTGCGGGCCGCTGCTCGCCCTGACCCTGGCCCTGCCCGCGGCTGCACAGCAGAGACCCTACCTGATCTGGCTCGACGCCGCCAAAATCGACGTTGCCAAGGTGATGGGGCTGCCACCGGCGCAGAACTCGCCCGAGCATCGCGCCGAGTTCGAGAAGGTGCTCGCCATCTCCTCGGCCCGCACGCCCGAGCGCGAGAAGCAGGCGATCGCCGACCAATACCAGACGCTCAACGCCTTCCTGAACGGCATCGACCACGCCTATGTCGAAGGCACCCATCGCGAGACGCGGCTCCTGATGCGCGAGGCGCAGATCGAGCTCGCCATCCTGCTGAAAAGCGTCAACCGCCTGACCAGCCGCATCCGCCCGTTCCAGATGTGGAACAAGGTCAGGGTCAAGCCCTGCCCGGGCGGGCGGCCAGAGGGGACGTCCTTCCCTTCGGCGCACGCTGCAACCGCGGCACTCTACGCCACCCTGCTCTCGGACGCCGTGCCCGAGCTCGCCGACAAGTTCGAGGAGCGGGTCAAGAGCTATGGCGAGAGCCGCCTCGTCTGCGGCTTCCATTATCCGACCGACCTCGAAGCCGGTGACAAGATCGGCCGCGTCGTCGCCAAGGCGCTGCTCGCCGAGAAGGCCTTCAAGGTCCGCTTCGACGAGACGCGGGTCGAGACGCGGCTGGCTTTCGGGCTGAAATAGCACTCAGCCCACGACCGTCTCGCGCCGCTTCGCCTCGATCTGGCCGATCGCGTCGACGACCGCGTCGAAGGTCAGCATGGTCGAGGCGTGGCGCGCCTTGAAGTCGCGCACCGGAACAAGGACGGAAAGGTCCGCCCATTTCCCGTCCGGGGGCTCCGCCCCTTCCTTCAGGATTGCCCGCGCCTGCTCGCGGACCTTGCGCAGTTCGTCGGCCGTCGAGCCGACGACATGGCGCGCCATGATCGACGACGAGGCCTGTCCGAGCGCGCAGGCGCGGACATCGTGGCCGAAGCCGGTGACGACATCCTCGTCCATTTTCAGGTCGATCGTCACCGTCGAGCCGCAAAGGCGCGAATGAGCCGTCGCCGTGGCATCGGGCGCCGGCAGGCGCTCGAGCAGCGGGAGGTTTCCTGCCAATTCCAGGATTCGCTTGTTGTAGACGTCGTTCAGCATGTGCGAGCCCATGCGGGGGTGGATCGACCCGCCTTCCACCCCAATATAGAAAGGACCCTCCTAGATGGGGAGGCCCGTCTTGCCGCAGCAGTCGACGACTTGATCCATCCCCGCCTTCCGCACGTAGGAGGGCGAGACAACAAAACGGAAGGCACCACATGGACGCCGTGGTTAAGTCCTTATCCGCGGACCAGGCCCTGCGCCCGGCCGCAGACACATTTCTCGTCAGAAAGCCGACGCGGGAAGAGGCCGAGGAAGCGGTGCGCACCCTGATCCTCTGGGCCGGTGACGATCCTTCGCGCGAGGGGCTGCTCGAGACACCCGGCCGCGTCGCCAAAGCCTATCGCGAATTCTACAGGGGCTACGACGAGGACCCCGAGGAGATTCTCGAACGCGTCTTCGAGGAGGTCGACGGCTACAAGGACATGGTCCTCGTCCGCGACATCCCGTTCTATTCGCATTGCGAGCACCACATGGTGCCCTTCGTCGGCAAGGTCCATATCGGCTACTACCCGAGCGGGGGCGTGGTCGGACTGTCGAAACTGGCCCGCGTCGTCGAGGTCTATGCACGCCGCCTGCAGACGCAGGAGACGATGACGGCGCAGATCGCCCAGGCGATCGAGCGGTGCCTGAAGCCCGGCGGCGTCGCCGTCCTCGTCGAGGCCGAGCACATGTGCATGTCGATGCGCGGCGTGCAGAAGCAGGGCTCGTCGACGATGACGACGCAGTACACGGGCCGCTTCCGCGACCCCGCCGAGCAGGTGCGCTTCTTCACCATGGTGAAGTCGCCGGGGCTGTGAGCCCACGACCTGCGTTCCGACGCGTCATGCTCGGGCTTGCCTCGAGCATCTCGGAAACCAGCGTTTTCTGGCCTCGAGATTCCCGGGCTGGCGCTCCACGCCGCCCGAGAATGACGGCTCACGTTACCTGCCGTATATGCGAGACGTCACCGTCAGGATTCCAACATGACTGCCTTCCCCACCCTTTCAGCCAAAGCCGAGATCGAAGAGGGCACGGTCCTTGCTCCCAAATTCGATCGTGACGGCCTCGTCACCTGCGTCACCACCGACGCAAAGACCGGCGAGGTGTTGATGGTCGCGCATATGAACGCCGAATCGCTACGCCGAAGCATCGAGACGGGCGAAGCCTGGTACTGGTCGCGCTCGCGCCAAGCGCTCTGGCGCAAGGGCGAGACCTCAGGCCAGCTCCAGAGCATCGTCGAGATGCGGGTCGATTGCGATCAGGACGCGATCTGGATCAAGGTCAATGTCGGCGGAGACGGCGGCTGCTGCCACACCGGCCGCCACAGTTGCTTCTATCGGGTTAAGCCGGTCGGCACCGCGGCCGACGCACCGCTGACCTTCTGAACCGGGACTGCCTGCTTCGTTGGCAATCCTTTCACCAAGCTTTCATGTTTCCTTCAAAAGCGACTGATAGCCGCCTAGGGTCCCGGCGCCGTTCATCTTTCGCTCATCGGCTGGCGCGATCCTGAAGTCCTCCCGCGGAGGGATTGCGCCGATGAGGCTGGAGAACATCGCCAGACGGGCCTTTGGATTGGGCGGCGGCGGAGCTGCGATGAACGATCTCGTTTCCCGACCCGCCGCGCGCCTCAGCCGGCCACGGATCGGACTTGCCCTCGGCGGCGGCGCTGCGCGCGGCTGGGCGCATATCGGCGTCCTCGATGTCCTCACCGAGGCGGGCTACGCGCCCGAAGTGATCGCCGGCACTTCGATCGGCGCGGTCGTCGGCGGCTGCTATGCTGCTGGCAAGCTCGAGCAATTGCGGGAATTCGCACTGGGCCTGACCAAGCGTCGCGTCGTCGGCCTGATGGACTTCCATCTCGGCGGCGCCGGGCTGATCTCGGGCGGCCGGCTGAAGCGCCTCTTGGAACGCGATCTTGCGGGCCTCCACATCAGCGACCTGAAGCAGACTTACGCCGCCGTCGCAACCGAACTCGGCACCGGCCATGAGATCTGGCTGACCCGCGGCTCGCTGGTCGACGCGCTGCGCGCTTCCTACGCGTTGCCTGGCGTGTTCGACCCGGTGAAGCTCGGCGGACGCTGGCTGATGGACGGGGCGCTGGTCAATCCGGTGCCGGTCACGGTGGCGCGGGCGCTCGGCGCCGACGTCGTGCTCTGTGTCAACCTGAACAGCGACATGACCGGCCGCGGCACGGTGATCCAATCCTATGGCGCCGACGCCGATCCGGAACCCGTGGCCGAGCAGCGCCCGGCTTCCGGCTGGTTCGGCGGCATGCGCGAGCGCATGCGCGGCATCGTCGGCAAGGCCA
Source organism: Allobosea eneae (assembly GCF_042657265.1). NCBI lineage: Bacteria > Pseudomonadati > Pseudomonadota > Alphaproteobacteria > Hyphomicrobiales > Alloboseaceae > Allobosea > Allobosea eneae. The sequence goes on along the minus strand of NZ_JBHSLW010000039.1, from coordinate 109,484 downwards.
ATCACGACCAGCAGCCGGGCCTCGCCGGCGTGATGGTCGACGCCTTCAACATCACGCAGGACCGGATTTCACGCTCGCGACTCGCCGGCGACCCGCCCGATGTGATGATCGGGCCCAAGCTCGGCCGAGTCGGGCTGTTCGACTTCCACCGCGCCGACGAGGCGATCGCGCTCGGCCGGCAAGCGGCGGAGCGCGCGCTGGACGAGGTCGCCGCGATCGTCGCGGCCAACCACCTGCCGCTGAACTAGGCGGGAGTGACCCGGACGTCCGTCATGGTCGGGCTCGTCCCGACCATCCACGTCTTCGTTCTTCGAGAGCGGTGTTCAAGACGTGGATGCTCACCACAAGGGCGAGCATGACGCCAATGGGACGCTCACGCCATCGCGATATAGTCGCGCATCGCCCGGCTTTCGGCCTCGATCTCGGCGACGCGATGCTTGACCACGTCACCGATCGAAACGATTCCCGCGATCCGGCCATTGTCCACCACCGGCACGTGCCGGAAGCGGCCCGAGGTCATGATTTCCATGAGATCGTCGACGCTGGTGTCCGGCCGGCAGGTCACGACCTTGGCGGTCATCGCGCGGGACACCGGCGTCTCCAGCGCGGCGGCGCCATCCGTGCCGAGGGCCTTGATGATGTCGCGCTCGGAGAGGATGCCGAGCAGGCCGCCATCGGCGCCGGTGACGACCACCGCGCCGATCCGCTTGTCGGCCAGGGTCCGCGCCGCCTCGCCGAGCGTCCGGTGCGGCTGCACCGAGACCACCTCTGCCCCTTTGCTTCCGAGAATATGAACGACGTTCATCGACTTCTCCTCCGACGGTAGCGGCACCGTTGGCCGGTGCACGTCAATAGGTTGCGACGAGAGCAGCGCCGGGTCCTGCGGACCGTTCCGTCCGCGGCGCGACGCCACGCTGGACTGGGTTCAATGTGAGCGAAGTCTGGGGCGACGGCAAGGCGATCGTGGAACGCAGCCTGCCTGCCTCGGTTGTGATCAGCGCCTGACCGGCCCGCGATCGAGCAGCGGGAACAACAGCAAGCCGGCGAGGAAGCCGCCGATATGCGCTTCCCAGGCGATGCTGGTCTCTTCGCCGAGGATCGGCACCAGCCCGGCGCCGAACAGGATGTTGGTGACGAACCAGATCACCACGAACAGCATCGCCCGCGAATTGCGCCAGAGGCCGCCGAGCGGCTCGGCCGGAATCGCACGCACCACCTCGTCATGGCCGAGCCCGCCGAAATGCACGCCGGGCGAGAAGACGAACCGGATCGCCGCCGCCGTCGCGCCGGAAACACCGGCCGAGGCGCCGACCAGCGGCAGCACGTCGAGCTCGCGAGACCACCAGTGCAGCAGGGCGCCGGCGATCGTCGAGAGCGCCATCAGCAGCAGGAAGCGCCCTGCCCCGAGCCGGCGTGCGACCGGGCTGCCGAAGGCCGCCAGCCAGACTACGTTCGAAATCAGATGCAGCCAGGAGCCGTGCAGCAGCCCGTAGCTGAGCAGCGTCCAGGGCTGACCACCGCCATCCGCCAGCAGGAGGCGCACCAGTTGCAGGCGCTGGACGAAATCGGGAGTGCCGGCGCTGCCGAGCGAGCGGGCGACCTCCTCAAGGCGGTCCGGTGCGAACCAGAGCGTCAGGCGCGCCGGCACGAAGGACAGCCAGGAGACGAGGAGAAAGTCGTCGTGTGCGCTGAGCAGTTCGCGCACGCCCTGAATCAGCGCCAAGGCCGCGACCAGCCAGACGACGGCGCCAGGCAGATTGAAGATCGGCTCGCGTGCCGGAGGGCCGTCTGGATCGTCTGGATATGCCGCCATCACGCCCTCACTGGCGCATCGGCCTCCGGCAGGCAACAGAAAAGGGGAGAGCTGGCGCTCTCCCCTTCCCTCCCGGCCGGTCACGCCCCCGCGCCCCCGCCTTTTCCGGTAAGCCCGCACGCATTGTGCGGGCTCGAATTCGACGAGGGATTTATGCGGCATTTTAGGCATCTTCCACAAGCTTAACCGTTACTTAACCTTAACGACCCCTGCCGCCTCCCCCTGTCCGGGTCGCGTGGCAAGACGGCATGCGGGCTGCGTCCTGCCGATTCGCAAGGGCCCGACAGTCTCCACCTCGCACGAAAGCGATCCGATTTGACACGCATTCGCACGATCAGGGACTGCGCAGACCGGACTGGACACGACATGAAGAATCCGAGCACCCGCCTGGTTTTCGATTATTGGGACGCGTTGCGCGGCGAACGGAGCGCCCCCGAACGGGGCGAGATCGAGCCGGGCGCGCTGCGCCATGCGCTGGCCGACACCTTCGTGCTGGAGAACGAGCCGATCGGGCCGGTCTTCCGTTTGGCCGGAACGCGGCTCTGCGCCCTGTTCGATCGCGAGCTGCGCGGACGCGCCTTCGCGGCCCTCTGGCCCGATGTCGAGGCCCAGGGCGACATGCGCCGCCTCGTCCAGACGGTGATGGACGAGAGCGCGGGCGCCGTCGCCGGCCTCTCGGCCCAGACTGAGAACGGCGCCAGCGTCCATCTCGAACTGCTCCTGTTGCCATTGCGCTATCGCGGCCGCACCCATGCCCGCATCCTCGGCGCGCTCTCGCCGGCCTTGTCGCCGGACTGGCTCGGCCTCGATACGCTCGATTCGATGCGGATGATCTCGCTCAGGATGATCTGGCCGGATTCTCGGGCGCAGCGGAGCGGCGAAACGCAGGCTCAGGACAAGCGGCCGAAGCTGATGCTGCTTCCCGGCGGACGTGTGTGAGGCCGCTCTAACTACCTCTTAACTCGCGAGCCGCTAGCATGACCCTGGTAGAAACAGAGTCAGCGATGCTCACGGCGCCCCAAAATCCGAAGACGGGCTCGGTCCCGGTCGAGCGCCGGCGGCATCAGCGCATGAAAGTCGTCCTGCTCGGACGCTACATGCTGCCCAACCGCATGGAATATCCGTGCCAGACCACCGACATCTCGCCGGGCGGGCTGCACATGGTCGCGCCGGTCAAGCCGATGGTCGGCGACCGCGTCATCGTCTATCTCGAACATCTCGGCCGAATCGAAGGCACGGCGGTGCGCACTACGCCCGCCGGCTTCGCGATGACCATCACCGCGACCAGCCGCAAGCGCGAGAAATTCACCGCGCAGCTGACCTGGCTCGCCAATCGCGACGAGCTCGGCCTGCCCGAGGATCGGCGCCATGAGCGCATCGTGCCGCGCAATCCGCGTTGCATCATCACCCTCGAGGACGGCAGCGAGCATGCAATCCGGCTGATCGACATCTCGTTGTCGGGCGCGGCCTTCGCCAGCGACCACCAGTTCGAGATGGGCACGTCGGTCCGGCTCGGCGGTACTGCGGCGATGATCGTACGCCGCTTCGACGGCGGCTACGCCGCCCAGTTCCGCATGCCGCTCTCGGCCGACGCGCTCGACGAGAATCTCGAGCTCTGAGGGCGGGCAAGCGCTTCTTCCGTCCGGCTGAGCCTTCAAGGCAGTTCCGAGGCGCCGCGCCCGCCCCCGCAAGGCCGGGCAGCGGCTCGCCATACGTTTTCCGGCCCCAGAAATCTTCGGCCAGAACAGGTATCCTGACAGCCCCCTCCTCGCCTGTGGAAGAACGGTGCGGATGAAGGCCGGCGCCGCGCCATAGGAGGCGCAGCGCCAACGACCTCTCTCTAACGATCAAAGGCGGTCTTTGCCCGCCGTCGTCTCCAACCGTGAAAGGAATGCCCCTGTCTCGCCCGCTCGGCGCGGCAACCCTTAACACGGGATTGCCAACCTCGACCTCATGGTTAAGAGACTGGATGGTTAAGGAGATCCATAGTTAAGAATCTCTCACGCGAGGGCTGAGAATTCTTACCCTCGCTTTTATACCTGATTCTCTACAAGTACTTTGATCATCTATAGGCTCGATTTCAGTAAAATTGTCCGCTTTCATTTCAAGCGATCTCTACAGCCCAAGAGCATGGTCGTTCCCGGGACAGGAAAGGGGACGACATGCTTTCGAGCTTCCGGGGATTTCGCGGTCTTGCCGCTGCTACCATTATCGTTCTGACCGGTGTGACCGGCGCGGAGGCGCAGCAGACCGGCGCTCTGCCGGTCGCCAGCGCCCCGATCGTCGCCGGCGGCGACGCCCGAGCGCCTTACGCCTGGACGGATTTCTGCAAGCGCAGCCCGAGCGAATGCGCCGTCGACACCCGCGAGGCCGAGCAGATCGAGTTGACGCCGAAGCTATGGAAGCTGATCGTCGCGGCCAATCTCAAGGCCAATCGCGAGATCGAGGCGATCACCGACCAGGACCACTGGGGCGTGGTCGACCGCTGGGACATCCCGACCGACGGCAAGGGCGATTGTGAGGACTATGTGCTGCTGAAGCGCCTGCGCCTGGCTGAAGCCGGCGTGCCACGCCGGGCCATGCGCGTCACCGTCGTGATCGATGAGGAGAATGCCGGCCACGCCGTGCTGATGATCCGCACCGACCGCGGCGATTTCATCCTCGACAACAAGCGCAACGCGATCCTGCCGTGGAGCCAGACCGGCTACACCTATGTGAAGCGTGAATCCCAGACCCGCACCGGCTGGGCCTCGCTCGGCGGCCTCTCGACCTCGACAGTGGCCTCGCTGCGCTAACGAGAATTGGGGTGCCGGGCCAGACGGAGCTCGGCGCGCCAGAATGAATGGCAAGGCCTGACAAGCTAGCCATAGGGACGACGCGTCCGGTCACGTCCCCACCCACCCGTCCCCGACCGGGCACGTCCAGGGCCGGCTCCTTCCCCGGGAGCCGGCCCGCTTCTTTAAGTATCTGATTTTCCACATAATCATTTTTCACTCCCTACGCGCTTTTTGCCGCTACTGTCACCACTGCCCTCCGCTCGTCGGGCCGATCGAAGTTTCCACCGGCGGCAGTAGTTGCGGCCGCTCCGCCTGACGCAACGCTGCTGCGGGAGCCATCAAATGGCAGCCGCTGAACTAACCAGCGCATCCGGTATTCGGAACGCATCTCAGATCGAGCTATCCGAAAACCGCCGCATGATTTCTTTCAGGGGGTTTCCTGCGCGTCCAGTCGTTGAAGCAGCTGCCCCATCCTCACTCGCAGTGCATCGCTCGAAAGGTTGGTGGCTGACCGCCGCCAGGCTTGAGCGCGCCGGAACTTCATCGCCGCGTCTTGGTAGCTGTCACAAGCACGCAACTCAGGAGTTTGGTCATGAAGACTATCGCATTTGCGCTGGCGTTAGCGGTTCTGCCTGCGACGGCGTTCGCACAGAACTCGGGAGCAATCGTACGCGATCCGACCGGCGGCTCTACGCGCGATCCGGCGCTCGGCGTCGGCACAGTCGAGCCTTCGATGAAGCGGGACCCGGCTGGCGGCACGATGATCGACGACTCTCCGCGCTTTCGCGCTTACGTCGTTGAGCAGCGCGTCCCGTCCTACACCTATGCCGAGCCGATGGCGGTCGGCACCGTGTTGCCGGCCGAGGGCGGTATCGTCTATCGCCAGGTGCCCAGTGAATACGGCGCGCAGGGTTACAGTTACACGGTCGTGAATGGCCGCACCGTTCTGGTCGAGCCGAGTACCCGGCGCATCGTACAAGTGATCGACTGATCCTGTTCTCGTCGAGGGTCGCATGCTGGCGGGTGTGCGACCCTAACGCTTTGATGCTCCCACTCTAGCTGCCGTCGATAGCGGCCATCGCTACCACGTGGCTCGCCAGCGCTAGGAATGCGCGAGACACTCTGTCCAAGCTCGAATTAGACATTCTATCCACAGCCTGTCATCGCTCTGAGCTCAGGCTTGCCGGCTGCCTTGGTGGCCGCAGCGGTGAGCAGGTTGCCTGCTTCTTCGGGAGCCAGCCCGCTTCTGTTCAGGACTGGTGACTGCACAGCAGGTTAAGCGGTCAGTCGATCCGCTTCATGCCCTTGGCGAACTGCTTCCAGCGCGCGGAATAGCCAGCGGCCGTGCGGGCGATGCCGGCGACGGCGGCCTCGTCGAGGGTGCGGATCGCTCGTGCCGGCGAGCCAACGATCAATGAATTGTCCGGGAATTCCTTGCCCTCGGTCACCAGCGCATTGGCGCCGACCAGGCAGTTGCGGCCAATTTTAACGTGGTTGAGCACGGTCGCGCCCATGCCGATCAGGCTGTTCTCGCCGATGATGCAGCCATGCAGGATGGCGCGGTGGCCGATGGTGCAGCCGGCGCCGACCCTGAGCGGCGCGCCGGGATCGGTATGGAATACGCAGCCTTCCTGGATATTGGTGGCTTCGCCGATCTCGATCCACTCATTGTCGCCGCGCAGCACCGAGCCGAACCAGATCCCGACATCCTTCGCCAGCCGGACGCGGCCGATGAGATGGGCGTCGGGCGCGAGCCACCACTGCCCGTCCGGTGGGGTCTCGGGAGCGGTTCCGTCGAGCGAATAGAGCGGCATGGCGTATCCTCCAGGGCTTTTCAGCCCGAGGATTGCAGGCCGAGCACCCTGGCCGTCAAGCCGCGCCGATCATCATCAGCAGGTCGAGCACGACCCGGCCGCTGATCAGGCTCCAGAGCGAGGCGATCATGCTCGCTGCCATGACGAAAAAGAAGGGCCGACCTTCGAGCTGCCGGCCGCGCACGGTGTTGCGCAGGATCAGGAACGGTGCGCTGAACACCACCACAGGCACGCTCGCCACGGCCCCGACGCCGCCGCTCTGCAGCAATTCGAAGCCAGCGCGCTTGCGCGTGAACAGTTCGAAGGCGCTCGCCAGCAGGCCGGCGAAGGCAAAGCCGAGGATCAGCGATTTCAGCGCCTCGACGGCGGAGGGTTCGAGCGTCACGGGCACGGCTTCCAGCGGCTGCTGGTGGACCATGGCGTACACTCGCTCAACCGGGAAGCAAAGCTTTAACCAATGGTTAACCACGCCGGCCCTGACATGGTTTACGGGGCGTTAAGGCCGGTTTGATTGAGTGTCCTGACTGGGTCGCCCGCCGGCCCCGGGGACGAATCCGATGAGCCTCTACGCCGCGCCCGATCAGACCCAGCCGCTCACCGGCGCCACCGATGTCGCGGCGCTGATCCGCAACCATCTGAAGCGCCGCCCAGCGCCGGCCCTGCCGCGCGGAGACCGCGCGCTGCTGAAGCTTGCGGCCGCGATCGTCGCGCTCGGCCTTGGCGGCACCAGCCTTGCCCTCTTCGCCACCCACCCCGATCCCGATGCCGGGACCGAGCTGCAGGTCTCGCGTGTCGGCGATGTGGTGCTGGCGATCCCGCGGAATCTGACCGGCGCCGACAGCGACGAAGGGCGCCTCGTCGGCATGGCGCGTCTACGGCTCGACTGGCCGAATCTCGGGCCGGTGACGCCCGACACCAAGCATCGCCTGCTGGTGACCTTGAGTCCGCCGGACAAGGTCAACGAGCCGGCGACGCAGCTCTCGACCTATGCCCGCTTCCTGACGCCGACGGTCTGGTCCAATCCGGGCGGGCTGGTGGTGCGCGGCTTCCGCAAGGGCTCGCCCTATGAGGGCGACGAGCTCTATGTCTCGGCGCCGGACGGGCGTGGCTTTGCGGCGCGCTGCCCGCTGGAGACCGCCCAGAGCGGCCTCGACGAGCCTTGCCGCGTGACCTTCCGCCATCGCGGCGTCGATGTGAACATCCGCTTCCCGCGCGCCATCGTCGCCGACTGGCAGATCATGCTCGGCGGCGTGCGCCGCACGCTCGACGGGCTGATGCGCTGAGCGCCTGAACCCTCAATCCTCGAGATCGACGTCGAGGATCGCCATGGTGAAGTTGAACGAGCGGTCACCGTCCTCGTCGTCGACATGGATGATGCCGATGAACTCGTCGGCGAGATAGACCTCGGCCGAGTCGGTCTTCTTCAGCCGCGCACGCACGCTGATGCTGTGGTTCGCGAAGGTGCGACGGAGATAGGCTTCGAGCTTGGCGAGTTCGGTCTTGTCCACGATGACGATCCTTATGTGTGGCGCGGACGGATGCCACGCGTAGCCCGCGAGGGCAAGGACGAAGGCGATCCGGCCAACAACGCATGGCTCATGCGCATTGCAGCACTGACGTTGCGCCATCGGCCGTGCAAAGCTCCCGCTCCCGCCGCACTCGACGATGGATTCCCCGATGAAGCCCTGGTTGCCCGCCGCGCTCGACTATGTCGCCAGCTGGCTCGAATTCCAGCGCCGGTTCCATGACCAGCCCGGTTGCGCGGTCGCGATCGCCAGCGAGGGCGAGATCGTGCTGGAAGCTGCGTTCGGCAGCGCCGATCTTGCAACCGGCGAGGCGCTGACGCCGCGCCACGGCTTCCGCATCGCCTCGCATTCGAAGAGCTTCACCGCTGCGGGTACCTTGCGCCTCGTCGAGCAGGGGCGCCTGCGGCTCGACGACAGGGCCGGCGCCTATGTCGAGGGCCTGCACCCAGACGTTGCGGCGGTGACGCTGACCCAGTTGCTTTCCAACAGCGCCGGTCTCCTGCGGGACGGCGTAGACTCTGGCCAGTTCTTCGATCGCAAGCCCTATCTGCGCAAGGACGAGCTGCTCGCCGATCTCGCGCGGCCGCCGGTTTTCCCGGGCTCGCAGCGCCTGAAATATTCCAATCACGGCTTCGGCCTGCTCGGCCTCGTCATCGAGGCGGTCACGGCTGAGCCCTATGCCGACTGGATCGCCCGCGAGATCGTCGCGCCGGCCGGGCTGACGGAGACCAGGCCCGACATCACCCTCTGGACCGGGCCGATGGCGAAAGGCCATAGCGGCACGCAGCCGCTCGGCCGGCGCGTGGTGATCCCGGCCGACAATCCGGGCAACGCCATGGTGTCGGCCGCCGGCTTCGTCGCGACCGCGGCCGATATCGCCCGCTTCATCGCCCAGCTCTCGCCGACGGCCGAACGCAGCGTGCTGTCGGCGCTGAGCCGCCGCGAGATGACGCGCCGGCTCTGGCCCGATGCCGAAAGCAGCCTCGGCCGGCATTACGGACTCGGCACCATCTCGGGCGGCGGCGATGGCTGGGACTGGGTGGGCCATTCCGGTGGTTTCCAGGGCTTCATCACCCGCACCGCCACCCTCCCGACGCAGGGCCTAACCGTCTCCGTGCTGACCAACGCCATTGACGGCCTCGCCCATCCCTGGCTCGACGGCGTGATCCAGATCTTCAGGACCTTCGCCGAGCACGGCGCGCCGACACCGGCGACCGAGCGTTGGCGCAAGCGCCTCTGGACGATCTGGGGCGCCGGCGACCTCGTCCCGGTCGACGGCAAGGTGCTGATCGCCAATCCTGCGCTGTTCAATCCCTTTTTCGACGCCGGCGAGATCGTCCCGGACAGCGAGGACCAGGGCCGCATCGTCAAGGCCTCGGCCTTCGCCAGCCCGGGCGAGCCGGTGCGCCTGATCCGCAACGCCACGGGCGAGATCGAGCAGGCCTGGCTCGGCGCTGCGCAGGTGATCGGCGAAGAGGCGCTGAAGGCCGAGATGGTGGAACGGTATGATCAGCGCCATGCTCGGGCTTGACCCGAGCATCTCAGGCCGGCGGGCTCTAATGCCGCCTTCTCGTCCCGAGATTCGCCGGTCTTGGCTGCGCTTCGCCCGAGAATGACGCGCTACGCCCTCACCTCACATAATGCAGCCTTCCAAACCTCCTGCGGAAAACTGTGACATCGCGGGCGATCGCCTCGTCCGGGCGGGCGCGCGACAATCCGTCGGCGATGTAGCCGGCGAGCTCGGGCATGTGCTCGGGCTTCATGCCGAAGCGGACGATCTCGGGCGTGCCGAGTCTGAGGCCGTTGACGTCGCCTTCGACCTCCGCGATCGGCAGGCCGATGCCGCAGCTCAGGATGTTGACGGCTCGCAGCCGCTTCGCCGCCGCCTGCCCGCCGCCATAGGGTGCGGCCTCAATTGCGAACTGGTGCGAGGTCGTCATGCCGCGATCGCGGGCGAACACCGGCACCTGCCGCTCGACAAGAGCCTCTGCCAGCGCCTTGGCCGTCGCCGCCATCATCGCGGCGTAGTCGCGGCCGAACTCCTGCCAGTCCATCATGGTGATCGCCAGCGCCGCCGATTTCGCCGCGTCGAAATTGGCGGTCAGGCCTGGATAGGCGATGGCGTCGAGCCTCTCGGCAAGGCCGGCATCATTGGTGACGATCAGGCCGGAGGGCGGGCCGCCTAGGCTCTTATAGGTGCTCATCGTCATCGCATGAGCGCCATCTTCCAGCGGCTGCTGCCAGCCATGGCCCGCGATCATGCCGGAGAGATGGGCCGCGTCGAACAGCACGATCGCGCCGACCTCGTCGGCGATGGCGCGGATCTCGCGGATCGGGTGCGGAAACAAATTGAGGCTGCCGCCGATGCTGATCACCTTGGGACGCACCCGCAACGCATCCGCACGCAGCTTCTCGACATCGACCGTGTAACCGTCGGCATCGATCGGCGCCGGATGGGTGACGACGCCGTAGAGCCCGGCGGCACCGGCGCCGTGATGGGTGACATGGCCGCCGATCGCGGGCGGCGGCGCGATCACGACATCGCCGGGCCTGGCCGCCGCCATGAAGACGTAGAGATTGGCGATCGCACCCGAGGGCACGCGAATCTCGGCATAGGATGCGCCGAAGACCTGCGCCACCAGTTCGGCCGCCATCACCTCGATCTGCTCGATCGCCTCGAGGCCCATCTCGTATTTGTCGCCGGGATATCCGAGCGAGGGCCGCGTCCCAAGCCCCTGCCCCAGCACCGCCTCGGCGCGCGGGTTCATCACATTGGTCGCAGGGTTGAGATTGACGCAGTCGCGCTCGTGGATGGTGCGGTTCTCGGTGACGAGATCGGCAAGCCTCGCCTCGCGCGTGGCGCGGTCCTGGCCAGCGACCTCGCCGGCGATCCGCAGCACATAGTCCTCGCTTGCCTCCGGCACCCAACCGCGCCGCGCCAGTTTCACCGTCATCGCCATCCCCGCAGAGTGTTGTTTTGTGCGCCCATTGCAGCGATTTGCCGGGGCTTATGCAAACCAGTTATCGTCGCCGGCAGGGCTAGAAAATCTAGGCCTGCAACGTCGTTTCGCCCATGCCCGTCAGACCACCGCGTCCACACCTGCCGCCGCTCAATGCGCTGCGTGCCTTCGAGGCAGCTGCGCGGCTCGGCAGCTTCTCGAAGGCGGCCGAGGAGATCGGCGTTACGCAAGGCGCGATCGCCCAGCAAATTCGGCATCTCGAAGCCTTCCTCGGGCTGACCTTGTTCCGGCGGCTGCCGCAGGGCGTCGCGCTGACGGAGGCCGCGCAGGAAGCCCGGCCGCGGCTCAGCGCCGCCTTCGATGCGCTCGCGGTGACGGTGCAAGACCTCAAGGCGAGCCATGCCGGCCGGGCGCTCACCATCGCCGCCCTGCCCTGCATCGCCCAGCTCTGGCTGTCGCCGCGCCTGCCGGCGCTGCAACAGGCCTTTCCGGGCCTGGCCATCTCGATCAGCGCGATGGAAGACCCGCCGACGGGCCGGCACGAGAGCTTCGACCTGGCGCTGTTCTATCTCGCCGCGCCGCCGGCTGACGCACTCGCGCTAGGCGAAGACAGCCTGTTCCCGGTCTGCACCCCGGCGCTCGCCGGCAAGCTGCGGACGCCGGCCGATCTCGCCGCCCAGACCTTGCTGCACGACGCGGTCTGGCGCAGCGACTGGGCGCGCTGGTTGCGCCTTGCCGGCGCAAGCGGGATCGATGCCGGCCGCGGCCCGTCCTATTCGCTCTATGCGCTGGCGCTCGATGCCGCGCTTGGCGGCGCCGGCATCCTGATCGGCCGCCGGAGCCTGGTTGCGCCTTACCTTGCGAAGGGGCGGCTCGTCCGGCCGTTCACCGAAGAACTCCCGACCGGCGACCGGCTATCGCTGCTGTTTCCGCAAGCCGGCAAGCCGCATCCGCGGCGGGCCGAGCTCATTGCCTGGCTGGAAGCCGGCAACTGAACGAAAAAGGGCGGCTCGTGAGAGCCGCCCTCCGGATCGACACCGGCCAAAGCCGATAAAGAAATCAGCGCTTCGAGAACTGGAAGCTGCGGCGGGCCTTGGCCTTGCCGAACTTCTTGCGCTCGACCACGCGCGAATCGCGGGTCAAGAAGCCTTCCTTCTTGAGCGGACCGCGGAGCTCGGGCTCGTAGAAGGTCAGAGCCTTGGAGATGCCGTGACGGACTGCGCCGGCCTGGCCGGAGAGGCCGCCGCCCTTGACCGAGACGATGACGTCGTACTGGGTCATGCGGTCGACCAGCATCAGCGGCTGCTGCAGGATCAGGCGCAGCACCGGACGGGCGAAGTAGACTTCCTGGTCACGGGTGTTGACCGTGATCTTGCCGGAACCCGGCTTGATCCAGACGCGGGCGATGGCGTTCTTGCGCTTGCCAGTGGCATAGGCGCGGCCCTGCGCGTCGACCTTCTTGACGTGGACGGGAGCCTCGGGCTGGACGCCCTTGGCGACCTGACCGAGCTGCTCGAGAGACTGGAGAACCTCAGCCATGGTCAGACCCTCGCGTTCTTGCGGTTGAGCGCCGAGACGTCGAGCGCCTCAGGCGACTGGGCGGCGTGCGGGTGCTCAGAGCCCTTGTAGACGCGCAGATTGCCGAGGATCTGGCGGAAGAGAGGGCCGCGCGGCAGCATGCGCTCGACAGCCTTCTCGACGACGCGCTCGGGGAAGCGGCCTTCGAGCAGGAACTTGGCGGAACGCTCCTTGATGCCACCCGGGAAGCCGGTGTGGTGGTAGTAGACCTTCTGGTCGCGCTTGCGACCGGTCAGCACCACCTTCTCGGCGTTGATGACGATGATGTTGTCGCCGCAGTCGACATGCGGGGTGTAAGCGGCCTTGTGCTTGCCGCGCAGACGCATCGCCACCAGGGAGGCGAGACGACCGACGACGAGCCCGGAGGCGTCGATCACAACCCACTTCTTCTCGACATCGGCGGGCTTGAGCGAGATGGTCTTCATCGCGGCACCCTTCGGCTGCTTGAAAAAAGGACAAGCCGCCGGGAGGCCGGCGGCGGTGTGGTCGGTGGATAGGTGGCTACCCTCCAGATGTCAAGCGAAGATAATGCGCCGCCTTGACGAAAAACGTATTGTTTTCAGAGTAATGCATAAAACGGTATCAGGATACCGCCAAAGAGCGAAAGCTTGCGCGCCCCGCTCCGGCGCGCCAGCATGACTCAACACAATTCGGAGGAACGCCATGCCAGCCCCCGCAACCCGTCATCTCGCCGGCGCCATGCTGCTCGCACTTCCGCTGGTCTTCGCGCAGGCGGCCCTCGCCGAGGTGCATGTGCTCAGCTCCGGCGGCTTTACTGCCGCCTACAGGGACCTTGTCGCCGGGTGCGAGGTGAAGCTCGGCGAGAAAGTCGTGAGCGCCTATGGCGCCTCGATGGGAGCCGCCCCGGACGCGATCCCGAACCGGTTGGCGCGCGGCGAGCCGGCCGATGTGGTGATCCTGGCGGCCGATGCCTTCGACAGGCTGGTCAAGGACGGCAAGGGCGCGGCTGGGACCCGCGTCGACCTCGCGCGCTCGGCGATCGGGCTTTCGGTCAAGGCCGGGGCGCCCAAGCCTGACATCTCGACCGTCGAGGCGCTGAAGAAGACGCTGATGGAGGCCAAGTCGATCGCCTATTCGGCGAGCGCCAGCGGCACCTATCTCTCCGAGGAGCTCTTTCCGAAGCTCGACCCCAGCGGCCAGGTCATGGCCAAGGCGAAGAAGATCTTCTCCGAACGCGTCGGCACGATCGTCGCCCGGGGCGAGGCCGAGCTCGGCTTCCAGCAGGTCAGCGAATTGCTGCCGATCGAGGGCCTCGATTTCGTCGGCACGCTGCCGGAAGAGGTCCAGCGCGTGACGGTCTTCTCGGCCGGCCTCGCGGCCGGCGCCAAGCAGCCGGAGGCGGCGAAGAAGCTGATCGCCTGCCTCGGCTCGGCGGAAGCGGCACCGGCGATACGGAAGACTGGCTTGGAGCCGATTTCGGGGAAATAGCCGGGGCTACCGCTCCGCCGGTATCGAATAGGTCCCCGTCGCATGGCAGACCATCTCGGCCTCGCCCTGCGAATAGAGGCAGACCTCGCCGACGGCGAGGCGCTTGCCGAGCTTGAGCAGCTTCGCTTCCCCGATCAGCGCCGCCTGCCCGGGCTTGCGCAGGAAATTGTAGTTGAGGCTCGTCGTCACCGCGAGCGCGACCGGGCCGATCTGAGCGAGGATCGCGACATAGAGCGCGAGATCGGCCAGCGCCATCATGGTCGGGCCGGAGATAGTGCCGCCCGGGCGCAGATGCTTCTCATGATAGTCGCAGCGCATGCGCGCAGTGAGCGGCCCGACCTCCTCGACGAAATAGGTGCGGCCGCCATAGTGGAGCTGCGGGAAGGCCTGATCGAGAAAGGCCTCGATCTCGGCGGCGCTCATGCGGGTCGTCATCGTGCGGAAAACCGAGGGCTGATCGGACGTCAGTCCCCTTGCAGCACGGGCCCAGCCTCCCGACAATAGGACAAACAGCGAAAGGCCTGTCGCCATGAACGCCCATGCCAAGGCGCAGATCCTGCTGCGCGAGGATGCCGACGGCATCGCGACGCTGACCCTCAACCGGCCCGAGGCACGCAATCCGCTGAGCGAGGCGATGCTGGCGGCGCTGGCGGAGACACTCGCCGCGATCGCGAACGACGACAGCATCCGCGCGGTGGTGCTGGCGGCTGCCGGCCCGGTGTTTTCCGCGGGCCACGACCTCAAGGAGATGAGCGCGCGCCGGGCCGATCCCGATCGTGGCCGTGCCTACTTCGCCGACATCCTCGGACGTTGCTCGGGCGTGATGCAGCAGATCACTGCCCTGCCCCAGCCGGTGATCGCCGCGGTCGAAGGCACGGCGACAGCTGCCGGCTGCCAGCTCGTCGCGAGCTGCGACCTCGCCGTCGCCGGCGAAGGCGCGCGCTTCTGCACGCCCGGCGTCCATATCGGCCTGTTCTGCTCGACGCCGATGGTGGCGCTCTCGCGCAACCTTTCGGCCAAGCATGCGATGGAGATGCTGCTGCTCGGCGAGATGGTCCCGGCGCCAGAGGCGGCCCAGATGGGCCTCGTCAACCGCGTCGTGCCGGCAGGGGAAGCGCTGGCAGAAGCGAAGCGGCTTGCGGCGGTGATCGCCTCGAAATCGGCGGCGACGGTGAAGGTCGGAAAGCGCACCTTCTACGAGCAGCGCGAGATGGGGCTGAAGGCGGCCTATGACCACGCCTCGGCGGTGATGGTCGAGAACATGCTGGCGCGTGACGCCGAGGAAGGCATCAGCGCCTTCATGGAGAAGCGGACGCCGGACTGGCGCCACAGCTGAGCGGGCGGGCTCGCCGCAAGACGAGTCCGCCATCGGGAATGCACGCCTATGCGCCTATGGCCGCATGCTCAGATGCCGAAGAGCGGGATCGGTTCGTTCTGCGTCCGGGCCGGTTCGACTTCAGCGGGCGCCGTGCGCTGCGCATGCTCATCCGCCGGCAATTGTAGCACGGTCGCCATCTGGCCCTCAGAAAGGTTGGTCAGCAGCACGACCTGGCCGTTGGGCAGTTCGATCGCGTCATGATGGGCATAGGGCTTGTCGAGATCGACCTGGCGGAAGCGCGCAACAGTCGCCCTGAGACGGCGACGCGGCAGGAAGCCGATCGCCCTGTCGCATTCGATCTCGGCGGAAAACGCCAGCTCCGTGCCGGGCATCACGCAAACCGCGACGTTCGGCTGAGCCGCGGAACTGAAGCCCCTTGTGCTCGATCCGGGAAAGCTGGTGGTCTTGAGGATGTCGCCGACTTTGGCAGGAGTCGACATAACATGGTGCAGACTGTAGTCGCACATGGCAGGCCCTCCTTGGTGCTGAAGAGCGGGATTTGCCCCGCATTCTTCAAGATGGGGAACCAGCTTGCCGACGCTATGTTCCGGACCTGCGCGCGGCTTCGCGATTGATTCAGGGAAGGCTGGTAATTGGTTCAATTCGCTGGGATTTTGACTCCGTGAATCATGACGCTTACGACGATGCGCTCATTCGCCGCATCCTGCGCGAGGTGAAGACCGTCGCGCTGGTCGGCGCCTCCGCCAACGAGGCGCGGCCGAGCTGGATCGTCACAAAATACCTGCTCGATCGCGGCTATGAGGTGATCCCGGTCAATCCGGGCCTCGCCGGCCAGACGCTGCTGGGCAAGACGGTCTACGGCTCGCTGAAGGAGATCCCGCAGCCGATCGACATGGTCGAGATCTTCCGCAACTCGGAAGCGGCGGGGCCGATCACCGACGAGGCGCTCGGCCTCTCGCCGCTGCCGAAGGTGGTCTGGATGCAGCTTTCGGTGCGCAATGACGAGGCTGCGGTGAAGGCCGAAGCCAAGGGTGTCACCGTGATCATGAACCGCTGCCCGAAGATCGAATATGGCCGACTTTCCGGCGAGATCGGCTGGCAGGGCATCAATTCGCGCATCCTCTCGGCGAAGAAGCCGGTGCTCGCCGGCAAGGGCTTCCAGAAGCTGACGATCGACCGGCCGGGGACGTAAACCGAGCCGCTTGATCACGAGTGTCCCGACCTCCACTCTTCAGGTCGTCCCGGGCGACCGGAGGGAGACCCGGGACCCATGCCTGAGCCTTTCCAATGGAGGTTCAGGCATGGGTCCCGGATCTCCGCTTCGCTTCGTCCGGGACGACTGGCATGGTGTTGCGTGGTCTTAACTGGAGAAGGTCGATGCCCAGCCTCGATCGCCGCAGCTTCCTGCTCGCCGGGCTCGCCAGCGCGTTCGGCGCAGGCAGCGCCCGCGCCGCCTTTCCCGAACGGCCGATCCAGCTCTTCGTGCCCTTTGCCCCGGCCGGCGGCACCGATATCGCGGCACGCCGGCTCGGCGAGACCCTGGCGCGGCAGCTCGGCCAGTCCGTGGTCATCGACAATAGGCCGGGCGCCAACGGCATCGTCGCCGGGCAGGCCGTGGTGAAAGCTCAAGGCGACGGCCACACACTCCTGGTCGCGACGGCGGCGAGCTTCGCCGCCGCTCCGGCGCTCGGCCAGAAGCTGCCCTATGATGTCGCGCATGATTTTGTGCCGGTCGGCATGCTCGGCCTGTTCCCGCTGGTGCTGAACGCCTCGCCGGCCCTGCCGGTCGCGTCGCTCGCCGAGTTCGTCGCCTATGCGAGGCAGAGGCCCGGCCAGCTCAACTTCGCCTCGGCTGGGATTGGCGGCACCAACCACCTGGTCTTCGAGATGATCATGCAGGCGGCCGGGATCAGGCTGGCGCATGTGCCCTATCGCGGCGCGGGGCTCGCCGCGGCAGACCTGATGTCGGGGCAGGTCCATGTCATGATCGATAGCCTCGCCGCCAGCCTGGGCAATATCCAGGGCGGCAAGCTGAAGGCACTCGCCGTCACCACTGACGCCCGCCAGCCGCAGCTTCCCGATCTGCCGACGCTCAGGGAACAGGGCGTCGATCTCGTCTATCCCGGCTGGGCCTCGATCGTCGCGCCGGCCGGCATCGCTCCCGACACGCTGCGCATCCTGAGCAGCGCGATCAATGCGGCGATGGCCGATGCCGAGCTGGTTGCGCGCTATCGCGAGCTGGTGATCGAGCCTGTCGCCTGGAGCCCGCAGGAGACCAGCACCTTCATGGCCCGCGACCGGGCCATCCTGACCGAGCTCGTGGCGAAGACCGGGATCAAGCTAACCGAATAGCCGCCAGATTGACGCTGCGGATGCCGTTCGTTAAACCGAACACCTCTGTTCGAAAAGACCTTCCGAGGGAGCACGCCATGACCGACCGCGCACCGGGTTTCCACACGCTCGCCGTCCATGCCGGCGCCGCTCCCGACGCAGCCACCGGCGCGCGCGCCACGCCGATCTACCAGACGACCTCCTTTGTCTTCGACGATGTCGACCACGCCGCCTCGCTGTTCGGGCTGCAGGCCTTCGGCAACATCTATACCCGCATCGGCAACCCGACGAACGCGGTGCTCGAGGAGCGTGTCGCGGCGCTGGAGGGCGGCACGGCGGCGCTTGCCGTAGCCTCGGGCCACGCCGCCGAGTTCCTCTGCTTCCACGCGCTGCTGCAGCCGGGCGACGAGTTCGTCGCCGCCAAGAAGCTCTATGGCGGCTCGATCAATCAGTTCAACCACTCCTACAAGAACTTCGGCTGGAACGTGATCTGGGCCGATTCCGACGATCTGGAAGCCTTCGCCGCGGCGGTGACGCCGAAGACCAAGGCGATCTTCATCGAATCGATCGCCAATCCCGGCGGCGTCATCGTCGACATCGAGGGCATCTCGAAGATCGCGAAGAAGCACAACATCCCGCTGATCGTCGACAACACGATGGCTAGCCCCTATCTGATCCGTCCGTTCGAGCACGGCGCCGACATCGTTGTGCATTCGGCGACCAAGTTCCTGGGCGGCCATGGCAATTCGATCGGCGGCCTGATCGTCGATGGCGGCTCGTTCAACTGGACCGGCGACGAGCGCTACCCGATGCTGTCCAAGCCACGGCCGGAATATAACGGCATGGTGCTGGGCGAGACCTTCGGCAATTTCGCCTTCGCGATCGCGACCCGCGTGCTCGGCCTGCGCGACATGGGCCCGGCGCTCTCGCCCTTCAACGCCTTCATGATCCTGACCGGCATCGAGACGCTGCCGCTGCGTATGCAGCGCCATTGCGAGAACACCCTCAAGGTGGCGACGCATCTGTCCAAGCACCCGGCGGTCGAATGGGTGAACTATGCCGGCCTGCCGGATAACAAATACCACGCTCTCGCCCAGCGCTATTGCCCCAAGGGCGCCGGCGCGGTCTTCACTTTCGGCCTCAAGGGCGGCTACGACGCCGGCGTCCAGCTGGTCTCGAAGCTGTCGCTATTCTCGCATCTCGCCAATATCGGCGATACGCGCTCGCTGGTGATCCATCCGGCCTCGACCACCCACCGCCAGCTCTCGGACGCGCAGAAAACGGCGTCGGGCGCCGGCCCGGAAGTGGTGCGCCTGTCGATCGGCATCGAGGATGTCGAGGACCTGATCGCGGACCTCGATCAGGCGCTGGCGTAACGGGCGAATGCGTCAGGCCTCCAGCGCCAGACGCAGTTCGACCTCAGCCTCGACATAGTCCCATTCACGCGTGGCCCGCAGCCGTGCGGTCATCGCCCAGAAGTCGGCCTCGTGCTCCGGCGCGAACTCGAACCATGTCAGGAAGTCGAAGCGCTCGTCGAGATCGCGCGAATGGTGCAGGCGGCGGGCCACCGCCGGCAGCGCCGTGAGGCCGATCCGGGTGTGATGCGAGGTTTCCTCGAAGATGGCGCGCCGCTCATCCTGCGCGAGGGCCCACCAGGCCGGCGATTTGCGGATCGGGATCAGGACCGCCTGACTGGCCGATGGCCGCGCCAGAGCCGGTTGGAGTTGCGCGAGCGTCGTCACCTCCGAGCGTGTCGCATAGCGAGCGTTGCTGATCGCGCCCCGCAAGCGCCAGGTCGCGGCCCCCGAAGGCTCGCCCTCGGTCATGAGCAGCCGCCTGACCTCCGGCAACGGCTCGCCGCGGATCGCGCGGATATCAAGCACACGCCATGGCCCGACGTCGCCGCCCGAGAAAACCACGATCCTGCTCATCGATAGGCCTCAGCTCGAAACCGTCTGCGGACGGCCCGAGACGTCAAGCAAGCTGCGTGCCTGCCGAGAGGCGCGTCACGTGCACCACGCCCATCGCCAGCACGGTGAAGCCGAGCGCCTGATGGGCGAGCCCGGCCCAGAGCGGCACCACCAGCAGCAGCGTCACGATGCCGAGCGCGGACTGCGCCAACACCAGACCAGCAATGGCGGTGGCGCGCTTGGCGCCGCCTGAGCCCGGCGCGGCGCGGCGCAAACTCAGCATATGCCAGAGCGCGAAGGCGAGCAGGATGTAGGCGCCGATGCGGTGGTTGAACTGCACCAGCGCGACATTGTCGACGAAGTTCTCCCAGAAAGGAGTGCCGGCGAACAGTGTCGAAGCCGGCGGAACCAGCGCCCCGTCCATCAGCGGCCAGGTATTGAAGGTGAAGCCGGCCTTGGAGCCGGCGACGAGCCCACCGAGCGCGATCTGAACGAAAAGCAAAAAGAGCAGGAACCAGGCGGCACCCCTGCCCCAGGCCGGCTCGATGCGACGCAGCGGGGTGAGCCAGGTGGCGAAGGCGATGACGCTGGCGAAGAAAAAGCCGGCGAAGGTCAGGTGCAGCGTCAGCTTGACCGGAGCGACCGCGACCATGCCGGGCTGCAAGCCCGAAGCGACCATGATCCAGCCGATCGTGCCCTGCAGGCCGAGCAGCAGGCCCATGCCGAACAGGATCGCGGTTTCGCGCCAGGGCATCGAGCGCCGCAGCAGCACGACGAAGAAGCCGGCGAGATAGAGCAGGCCGATGAAGCGGCCGAGCTGGCGGTGGCCCCATTCCCACCAGTAGATGAACTTGAAATCGGCAAGCTCCATGCCGGTATTCAGCAGCTGGTACTGCGGGCTCAGGCGATATTTCTCGAATTCGAGTGCCCAGGCCGCGTCTGACAGCGGCGGGATCGCGCCGGTGACCGGCCGCCATTCGGTGATCGAGAGGCCGGAGCCGGTCAACCGCGTCGCCCCGCCGACCACCACCATGACGAAGACCAGGAAGGCGATGGCCCAGAGCCAGCGGCGGATGCCGGCATGGCCGTTGGCGGCCGGAACGGCTGGCTGATCGAGCGCGATCGTCACGGCGGCGGGACCTCGGGTCGCAGGCGGCAGAGTTGATTGCGCTTCACAAGCGCGGCGGCGGGTGACAGATAGTCCGCCCGCAAGACCTGAACAACGCCCGCAATGCCGCAGCCCGGACCACGATCGCCATGAGGCAGACCCATCGCAAGCTCATCGGCACGGTCGTGATGATCGTCTTCGTCTGCGTCTACGCGCTCGTCGCGATGGCGCTGGCGCAGGGACGGATCACTGAGGCTTCGAAGCCGGTGCAGACCATCGCCTATATCGTGCTCGGGCTGGTCTGGGTGCTGCCGCTGCTGCCGCTGATCAAGTGGATGGAGCGGAAGGACGAGGTTTGAGGCTCAGAACCCCTCTCCTGAAAGGAGAGGGTTCTCCGCGCTAACTGACGCTCAATCTCCGCCCCCGATTCCACAGCAGAAACGGCAACCCAGACAGCAGCGCCTTCAGCGCCGCCTCGCTCTGATGCAGGCCGTTGAGCGAGACGCGCGGCAGCGCGTACAGGTGCTCCGCGTGCTCGGCGAAGAGATGGCCCGGCCTCGTCGTCACGGCGCTCGCGAGTCCCGCCTCTCTCGCGAAAGCGAATTCGCGCGGCCCGGCCGAACCGGGATCGCCGACCGGATAGGCGAAGTGGCGGATGGGTGTGTCCAGTATCTGCTCCAGCCAGGCCCTGCTCTGGACGATCTCGCGGCGCGCGACCTCTTCCGGATGCTTGGCCAGCATCGGATGGCTGAGCGTATGCGCGCCGATGGTGACGCCCGGCGCACCGGCGAGCGAGCGCAGCGTCTCGGCCGGCAGGCATTCGCGCTCGACCAGCGCGACAGGGTCGATGCCGGCCTGCCGACCGAGATCGGAAATCGCCGAGAGCAGAATCGCTTCCGGGCCTTTGCGCAGACGCCAGTAGAGCCGGTCGAACGCCGCCAACTTCTCGGCGTCGGTTCCGGCCGGAGCCGCGAAGCGGCCATCAGGCAGATCGAGCGCGATGCGCGGCAGCGCCCGGATCGCCTCCTCCAGCTCCAGCCACCAGAGCCGCGCCGTTCGCTCGGCAAAGCCGCGCACGACATAGAGCGTCCACGGCACGCTATGTTTCGCCAGCACCGGCCAGGCATGGTCGAGATTGTCGCGGTAGCCGTCGTCGAAGGTCAGCGCGACGAAGAAGCGGCCGGGCTTGGGATCGGCCAGCCGCGCCAGCGCCTCGTCGAGCGAGACGATGTCGTAGCCTTCAGCCTGGATCAGGGTCAGCGCCCGATCGAGGAAGCCCGGTGTCACCTCAAGCAGCCCGTTCGGACGGAAGCCGCCGCCGGCAGCCGCCGGGCGGACATGGTGCAGCGTCAGGATCGCGCCCTTGCCCTGGGCGAGCCCCCTGCCCCAGCGGTCGACGCCGGTCGCCGCGATGGCCGCGAAGGCGGCTGAAAAAGCCTTGTGGCGCAGGCTCATGCCCGGCATCTCCGAGAGATCGATTCAACCCTTCGCTAACGCTGTTTCGCGATGGCGTCATGCAACGTCCGCGACAGTGACAGGTCCGTTCACAATGCCGGGTTAAGGATCAGGCCATGTCCGCCGTCGCCGACCGTGCGCCAAGCTTGTCCAACTCCCCGGCCTTGCCGCGGGAGATGGAGGCACGCCCTTGGGCCAGGGTCGTGGCCGGCAGCGACCTCGCCGCCCTGGAAGCCGATTGGCGCGCGCTGGAAGCGGACGCGCTGGTGACCCCTTACCAGGCCTATGACTGGATCAGGCCCTACACCGAGACGATCGGGCGGGCTGAACGCATGGAGTTCCGCTTCGTCCGGGTCGAGGACGACCAGGGCGGGCTGCTCGCGCTGTTCCCACTGGTGGTGACCCGGCGCCTTGGCACGCGCTTCGGCGAATTCATCGGCGGCAAGCACGCCAATTATCACATGGCGCTCTACCGGCCGGATTTCGCCGAGGCGATCGATGCCGCGGCGACGCAAGCGCTGCTGCGGGAGATTGGCGCGGCGATCGGCGGGATCGACGCGCTGTTCCTGATCAACCAGCCGACCGCCTGGCAGGGCATCGCCAATCCGCCGGCGCGACTCGCCGCTGGGCAAAGCCCAAGCCGCGCCTACAAGCTCGCTCTGGAGCCCGGCGACTGCGAGGGCACGCTTCGGCGCTCGATGAGCAAGCATGCCCGCAAGAAGCTGACGACCAAGCGCAACCGCTTCGCCGAGCTCGGCCTGTCCGAACTGGTCCAGGCACGTAGCGAAGCCGAGATTGAACACGTGCTCGATGCCTTCCTGGCACAAAAGGCCGCACGATTCGCGCAGATGGGCGTGCCGGACCCGTTCGCAGCCCCTGCGATCCGCGCCTTCTTGCGCGAGGGGGCGATCGCTCGGCCGGGCCGGCGGCCGGCGATCGAGCTTTACTCGCTCGACCTCGATGGCCGCTCGGTCGCGACCTATGTCGGCGCCGTGCAGGACAAGCGCTTCTCCGGCATGGCGACCTCCTTCGACCTCGGCTCCGAGGCGGCACGCACCAGCCCCGGCGAGATCCTGCTGGTCGAGCTGATCAAGCGCAAATGCCAGGCGGGCTACACCATGTTCGACCTCGGCGTCGGCGAGGCCCGCTACAAGACGACGATCTGCGACGACAGCGACGAATTGGTCGACACCTTCTTCCCGCTGACCACGAAGGGACGCGCCTATGCCGGCTACAGCCAGGCCAAGCGGGCGCTGAAGCGGCGGATCAAATCCTCGCCTCTCGCGCTGAAGATGGCGCAACGCGTCCTCGGCTTGCTGCGGCGCCGCAAGCCGGCGGAGCCGGACGAGTAGACCGCTCCTGACATAATCCTGACAGGCGGTCGGATTTGATGGCCCCGCGACATCCTCACGGAGCGGGCGAGATGACGACCATCAGCGGCAGCTGCCATTGCGGCGCGACGAAGTTCGAGGTGCTGGAATCGGTGACGGAGGTCACCGCCTGTACTTGCTCGATCTGCTCCAAGCGCGGCGCGCTGTGGAGCTATCACAAGCCGGCCCAGTTCCGCTTGCTGACGCCGCGTGAAAGCCTTGCGACCTATCGCTGGCAGAGCCGGATGGTGGCGCACCATTTCTGTGGCAGCTGCGGCTGCACCACCTTCACGGAAACGCCGGACTGGTCGACCGGAGAGCCCGATTTCGACAATCCGAAGGTGGCCGTGAATGCGCGTGTGCTTGACGATTTCGATCTGGCCGCCGTCCCGGTCACGGTGATCGACGGCAAGACCCTCTGGTAGGCCAGCTACCGCTTTGTCAGAGCGCCGGATATCCGTGACGTGGTTCCCGCTTTTCGGTCCGATGCTCAGGCCGGCACCGGGTCCTTGTCCTGCGAGACCAGGTCGATCGTCTCCGGCGCGTCGAGCATGACGAGCGCGATCGGGGCGCCGGTCAGGTCGGTCAGCCGGTAGGCGGCCTCGACCGCGTGGCCATTGCCGGCGTGGCCGGCCATCACCAGCGCGCCTTGGGCACGCGCCAGCAGCGGCGAGAGCACTTGCGCCTCGTCGGTCGATGCGGTCGCGACCAGCACCCAGTCATAGGTTTCGCAGAGCGCGTCGAGCGCGACATCGACGATGTCGGGGGCCGCCAGCACGGCCTCCCGCCCGGCCCGGCCCGGCGCGATCTCATGCAGACGCGAATCCTCCTCGCGGGTGATGATGTCGGAGAACATCGCCTCGCCGGCGAGCAATTCGGAGAAACCGGGCCGATCGCGGCTCTCGCTGGCGAGATCGATCAGTATGCAGCGGCTGCGCTCGGAGAGGAGCTGAGCCAAAGCGCGCGGAGAAGCGTCGTCCGGCTCAGCGCCGTCGAGCACCAGGACGAGAGGCGCGTGGCCCTCGCTCGCCTTGTTGACGCAAGCGGTGAGGTCAGAGAGGCCGGCCTCGGCATCGGACAGGTCGATGTGGAGCTGGCCGATCCGCCCGCCATGCGTCAGCAGGCCGGCAATGCGCTCGCGGCGGCGCGGCGGCGGCGCGGCGGCCTCGGCGTCGTCCTCTTCGGACTCGGGCTGACCGACGGCGGGCTCGACCCGGCCGCGCGCCTTGCGCTGCGGCCTGTCATCGGCCGGCGCCGGCGAACCGCCGTTGAGGAGCTCGCGGGAGACCACGGTCGCCAGCGCGACCAGGAAGGTCGCCAGCGTCGCGACGAGTATCGTCGGCAGCTTCTTCGGGAAGGAGGGCGTGGTCGGCTCGATGGCACGCGAGATGATCCGCGCATCGGCGGGCGCGGCATTCTGGGCGTCGCGGGCGAGCGCCTCGCGATAACGCAGCATGTATTGCTCGAGCTGCTCGCGCTGGGTGCGTGCCTCGCGCTCGAGCGCACGCAGCTGGACCTCGTCGTCATTGGCGCCGGATGCGGTCTTCTTCTGGCCGTCGAGCGCGGCGGTGACGCTCTCGACGCGCTGGCCGGCGATCTTGGCCTCGTTCTCCAGCGTGCGCACGGCGCGCTCGGCGGCGGCGCGGATCTGGCTTTCGAGATCGGCGAGCTGAGCGTTCAGCTCCTTGATGCGCGGGTGCTCCGAGAGGAGGTTGCGCGATTCCAGAGCGAGCTGCGCCCGCAGATTGACGCGCTGTTCGATCAGCCTGCGGACGAGGTCGTTGTTGGCGACATCGGGAATTTCGAAGGTGCGCCCGGCCTTGATCGCATCGCGGATGATCGACGCCTTGGCCTGCGCCTCAGCCTGCTGACTGCGCGCATTGGAGAGCTGCGTCGAGAGATCGGCGAGCTGCTGGGCGGTGATGGTGGTATTGTTTGTCCCGACGAGCAGGCCGTGGCGGGAACGGAACTCCTCGACCCTGGCCTCCGATTCCGCCAGCTTCTTGCGCAGCGGCTCGATCGTGGTCGAGAGCCAGGAGGAAGCGCTGCGGGCGGTGTCCTGCTTGGCCGCCTCCTGCATCTCCAGATAGACGGCGGCGATCTCGTTGGCGGCCTTGGCGGCGAGCGCCGGATCCTGCGAGGTGAATTCGATCGAGACGATGCGCGAGCGCCCGACCGGATAGACCAGGAGCCGGTCGTAATACTTCTCCAGCACCCGTTCCTCCGGAGAGCGGTCGGCCGGATGCGCGCCGATGCCGAGCAGGACGCCGACCTTCTTCAGCGCGCCGAGCGCGCCGGCGCCCGAGTCGAACTCCGAATTGCCGACCAGCCCGATCCGCTTGATCGCCTCGCGCGCGAGGTCGCGCGACATGATAACTTGGACCTGGCTTTGCACGCCTTCGGCATCGAATTGCTGGCCTGAGGTCTCCGACACCGCCTGGCCCGGCCGGGTATAGAAACTGTCGCGGTTCTCGAGCAGCAGCCGGGCCTCGCCGGTATAGCGAGGCGTGACCATGTTGACCGCAACGAAGGATAGGCCGAGGGCGGCCAGCGTCGGCCCGATGATCCACAGCTTGCGCGCCTTGATCGCCGCCCAAAGAGCCGGCAGGTCGAGCAGGTCGGAGCGGCTTTCGCCGGCGGCCGCAACGGTGTCGTAGCGGCTTTCGCCGGCGGCCGCAACGGTGTCGTAGCGAGCGGTCATGACGCTTCCATTCACGCAGAACTCTCGCGCCCCAGGGAAGAGACGCAGCGTCATCAGAGCGCATTAAGGTTAGTGGCAGGTTAAAGCAGCAACGCCGCCGGCCAAGGCTATGAGGTCGACGATCAGCTTTTGTTAACCATGTCGGGCTAACCCTACGGACAGATTCTGAAGGGTCCCGCCGGTGATGATGAGTAGACATCCCGTCTGTCTGATGCTTGCCGCCGCACTCGCCTTGACCGGCTGCGCGCCACGCATCGTTGCGCCGGAGTTCGCCGTCGAGACCGCGGCGCCCTATCAACTCGCCAGCGGCGACCGGCTGCGCGTCATCGTCTTCGGACAGGACAATCTCTCGAACATCTACGCCGTCGACGGCTCCGGCCGCATCTCCATGCCGCTGATCGGCGCGGTCGAGGTTCAGGGTCGCACCACGCAGCAGCTCGAACGCGCGATCGAGGGACGCCTGCGCGCCGGCTATCTGCGGGAACCGAAGGTCTCGGTCGAGGTCGACGCCTACCGGCCGTTCTTCGTGCTCGGCGAAGTCACCAATTCCGGCCAGTTCCCGTTCGTGAACGGCATGACGGTGCAGACGGCCGTGGCGATCGCCGGCGGCTTCACGCCGCGCGGCCAGCGCGACTATGCCGAGGTCACCCGGCTGATGGACGGCCAGCTCGTCACCGGCACGGTGCCGATCACCTATCCCGTCAGGCCCGGCGACACGATTGTGATCAAGGAACGTTGGTTCTGACCGCACCTGCCCGGGACTTCGCGATCATGCCCGCCGCAGTCAGCTCTGCTCCCTTGAGGATCCTGCACGTCTTCCGGGCGCCGCTCGGCGGGCTCTTCCGCCATGTGCTCGACCTCGCCCGCGGCCAGATCGCCCGCGGCCACGCCGTCGGCATCTTCTGCGACTCGACCACCGGCGGCCCGCGCGCCGACCAGGTCTTTGCCGAACTCGAGCCGCAGCTTTCGCTCGGCGTCACCCGCGTGCCGATGTCGCGCTATCCGAGCGTCACCGACATGCGTGCGCAAGCAGCGGCGGTGTCCACGCGCAAGCGGCTCGCCCCCCAGATCGTGCACGCCCATGGCTCCAAGGGCGGCGTCTATGCCCGCCTGCCCGCCCTGGTGTCGCCCGGGCGCAGCTACGTCACTGCCTATACGCCGCATGGCGGCAGCTTCAACTATAAGCCCGGCAGCGCCGCGCACCGCATCTACATGACGATCGAGCGCCTGCTCGAGCCGGCAACCGACATGTTCCTGTTCGAGAGCGCCTTCATCGCCGGGCGCTTCGAGGCCCATATCGGCCACAAGCCGCGCACCGACCATCGCATCGTGCTAAATGGCATCTCAGAGGCCGAGTTCGAGCCGATCGACCACGCCGAGGCCGCGTTCGATCTCGTCTATCTCGGCGAATTGCGCTCGGCCAAGGGGGTCGACACGCTGATCGAAGCGCTCGCGCTGCTGAAACGCAGGGACGGATTGACGCCGCGCATCCTGATCGTCGGCTCCGGACCGGACGAGGCGCTGCTGCGGCAGATGACGGTCGACGAGGGCGTCGCAGCGCAATGCGTGTTCGAGCCGCCGGGGCCGATCCGCGCCGCGCTCGCCAAGGCGCATGTGATGGTGATCCCGTCACGGGCGGAATCGCTGCCCTATGTGATTCTCGAAGCAGCCGCTGCGGCGCAGCCCCTGATCGCCACCGATGTCGGCGGCATCAAGGAGATCTACGGCCCCGGGCATGCGCGCCGGCTGATCCCGCCGAACGACCCGACCATCCTCGCAGACACCATGCGCGCGACGCTGGCGATCCCGCCGGCGGAACGGCTCGCGCAGGCGGCCGATCTCGCCTTGCACGTGAAGGCCAATTTCCGTCTCGACACCATGGTCGACGGCGTTCTCGACGCCTATCGGGCCGCGCTCGCCAGGCGCGTCGGCTGAAGCGAGCCGAACGGCAGCCACTGATCGCCGGCCCGGAGCGGAACCTTACCGGTAGAATAATATTCTGCGTTCGCGCATCCTGCTCCAGGGTGCAGGATCAACGACGCCCAAGGGAGGACAGCATGGCCAAGCAGGAACGGTCCCTGAGCGAACTTTATGGCGACGACCCGGAGCGGGGTGACGCTCTCGCCTTCGGCCGCCGGACCGGTGCCTCGCGCCGCGGCTTTCTCGGCGGCGCCGGGCTCGCCGCCATGGGCGCTGCGGTGGGCGGCACGATCCCGTTCTCGGACACCATGCCAGGCGGACTGATCCCGGCCGCAATGGCGCAAAGCGCGCCGCCTGCGCCCCCCGCTCCGTCTGCAGGCCCGGCGGCCGCAGCGCCGAAAGGACCGCAACTGCTCGACTTTCCCGGCAAGGCCAAGGGGCTGGTCCTGCTCGGCGACCGCCCGCTCGTCGCCGAGACGCCGGAGCACATGCTCGACGACGACACCACGCCGTTCGAGAAGTTCTACGTCCGCAATAATGGCCAGACGCCGGAGCCCTTCACCGAGGGCGATGCCTGGGAGCTGACCATCGATGGCGAGGTCAACACGCCGCTGAAGATCAAGCTCGGCGAGCTCAAGCAGAAGTTCACGCACAAGACCTTCCGCATGGTGCTGGAATGCGGCGGCAATGGCCGCTCCTTCTTCCAGCCGCAGGCGCGCGGCAACCAGTGGACCAATGGCGGCGCCGGCTGCGCCGAATGGACCGGCGTGCCGCTCGCCGACGTGCTGCAGAGCGCCGGCCTGAAATCGACCGCAGTCCACACCGGCAATTTCGGTGCCGACCAGCACCTCTCGGGCGACTCGACAAAGGACGCGATCTCGCGCGGCGTGCCGATCGCGGCAGCGCTGGAGCCGCATGCGCTCCTGGTCTGGGGGATGAACGGCCAGCCGCTGCCGGCGATCCATGGCGGGCCGCTGCGGGTGATCATCCCGGGCTTCCCGGCCTCGGTCTCGCATAAATGGCTGAAGCGGATCGCCATCCGCGACAAGGTGCATGACGGCCAGGGCATGGGCGGCACCTCCTACTCCGTCGCGATCAAGCCGATGATCCCCGGCGGAAAGACCGACGATGCCAACATGCGCACCATGACCGACATGCCGGTGCGCGGCATCATCACCAATCCCGCCAACGGCACGCGCCTGGCCGCCGGCACCCGCAAGCTCGCGTTGCGCGGAGCCGCCTGGGATGGGCATGAGGGCGTCTCGCGCGTCGATGTCTCGATCGATTTCGGCGCGACCTGGCAGCCGGCCAAGGCAGCCGAGCCGAAGAACCGCTATGACTGGCGACGCTGGACGGCCGAGGTCGAGCTGCCCTCCGACGGCTATTACGAGCTCTGGGTCCGCGCGACCGACAGCAAGGGCCGGGCGCAGCCGCATGTCGCCGGGGGCTGGAACCCGCAGGGCTATGGCGCCAACCCGATGCACCGGGTCGCGGTGCTGGTCGGGTGAGCGTCATGATCGCTGGCATTCGCCGCGCCGGGCTCATGCTCGGCGCGGGAGTTCTCCTCGCCGTGCCCACGGCGTTGGCGCAGGCCCCTGCCCCCGCGGAGGAGACGCCTGAGATGTTCCCGGCCGGGCCGAACCGCGACGAGGCCTTCTATGCCTGCATCGCCTGCCACAACTTCAAGCTGGTCGCGGCGCAGGGCATGAGCCGCGAGAAATGGGGCGAGACGCTCGATTGGATGGTGACCAAGCACAACATGCCGGCCCTCGCCACGGACGAGCGCGGCAAGGTGCTCGACTATCTCGCCGAGGTGTTTCCACCGAAGGCGCCATCCCAGCAGGGCGGGTGGAAGAACCCGTTCCTGAACTGAGGCGCCGCCCTGCGGTCAGAACAGCTTGAGCGCCACGACGCCGGCGACAACCAGCACGATGCCGAGCCAGCCGGCCGGGCGGATGCGCTGGCCGAAGGCGAGCGCGCCGACCACGGCCGTCAGCACGAGGCCGACGCCGCCCCAGACGGCGTAGGCGACCGAGAGGTCCATGCCGCGGATCGCCTGCGCCAGGGCGGCGAAGGCGCCGACGACGCAGAGCACGCCGAGGATGCCGACGAGCCGGCGCTTCAACCCATCGGAGATCTTGAGCAGGCTGGTGCCGATCACCTCGAGGGCGACGGCGAGCGCGAGCCAGGCAAGCGCGAAGGCCTGCGCGGACGCAGCGAAGGTCACACCAGCCTCCGCTCGTCCTCCTCAGAAGCGCCGTGACCGACGCCGCGCTCCAGCAGCACGATACCGCCGATGATCAGGGCCAGTGCGAGGATGCGCGGAACCGTCAGATGCTCGGCGAAGAAGGCATGGCCGATCAGGGCGATGCCGACGATGCCGAGGCCTTCCCAGACCGCATAGGCGACGGCCATGGGGATGACCCGCAGGGCGACGCTGAGCAGGGCGAAGGACAATCCGATCAACACGAGCGGCAGGACCGCAACGAGGACCGGGCCCGCGACGAAGGCCTTCAGCGCCGACGTCGCAAGCAGCTCCACGGCGATGGCCGCGAGCAGGATCAACCAATGAAAAGACATAAGTCACACAAGGGCGCTGGCCCGGGGCGCAGACGGCGCGGGTGCGGCGACTGCGGGGTGCGCATCGTTAGCGTTTAAGAGACGATGTTCGAGATGAAAGGAGCGCTCAGGCTTTCGCCGGAGGCCAGCACACACCTACGCCCAAATCACCGGAAATACCCGGGGGCAAGGTCAACGAAATATGTGCTTCTCAGACACTCATCGCCGTCTCAGATGCCCGAACCTATGCTTTTTGTCAACTCAAACACGACTTTAGGGGTATTCACCACCCATTTTCCGACCTTCGAAACCCTGCGCTAATACCTTGAAGGCCCGAGCGAAAATCGACCTTTCTCAGCCCGAGAAAAAAGATGCTTTCACGATGTGGTTTCGAGGCGCCCCGCCGGGCTGAATTCGCTTCAAATCCCGATCGCTTCCGCAGAGTCCGATTAAGTCTTCCGTGAGCAATTTGCGCTAGGTCGAGATGGCTTTTGGCGTGGCGCGCGTATCGATCGCCATGCGCGAGCGGGGACTGGACCACATGGGCGCTTTCGACGTTCGCGACCTGATCAAGGCGGATTCCGCCGGCTCCGCGCCGATGAGCGGAGACTCCAGCGGCACCCGGGCCTTCCACCCGCTGGCCGAGCGCATCGCCGCCATGCCGGTCAAGCAGACATTGTCGCCGGTCTTGATCGAAGGCCTCGTACGCCTCGCCGATGTCGTGGTGATCCTCGGCGTCGGCGGGCTGATCTTCGCCCTCTACGTCGCCGGCGTGGTCGATTACACCCTGCCTTATCAACTCACCGTGCCGCTGCTGGCGCTCGGCGCGCTCGCCGTGTTCCAGGCGCTGCACCTCTACCATGTCGGTGCGCTGCGCAATTTCATCAGCATGGCGGTGCGGATCACCGCCGGCTGGACCGTGCTGTTCCTGCTGGCGCTGGCCGGGTTCTTCTTCCTCAAGGTCGGCGACCAGGTCTCGCGCGTCTGGCTCGCGGGCTTCTACGGCGTCGGTCTCGTGCTCCTGCTCGCCGAACGTGCCGCGGTCACGCTGATCGTGCTGCGTCTCACCCGGATGGGGCGGCTGGAGCGGCGCACCGCGATCGTCGGCGGCGGCCCCGCCGGCGAAGAGCTGATCAAGGCGCTGGAGGCGCAGCGTGATACCGGCCTGCGCATCTGCGGCATCTTCGACGACCGCAACGACGACCGCTCGCCCGATCTCGTCGCCGGCTATCCCAAGCTCGGCACGATCGACGACCTCGTCGAGTTCGCCCGCCGCACCAAGCTCGACCTGGTGATCTTCACCCTGCCGATCTCGGCCGAGGCGCGCCTGCTCGCCATGCTGCGCAAGCTCTGGGTGCTGCCGATCGACATCCGCCTCTCGGCCCATATGTCGAAGCTCAGGTTCCGGCCGCGCTCCTATTCCTATATCGGCGCGGTGCCGGTTCTCGACGTGTTCGACCGGCCGATCGCCGACTGGGACATCGTCGTCAAATGGCTGTTCGACAAGATCGTCGGCACGCTGGCGCTGATCGCGCTCTCGCCGCTGATGATCGCGACCGCAATCGCCGTCAGGCTCGACTCGAAGGGGCCGATCCTGTTCCGGCAGAAGCGCTACGGCTTCAACAACGAGTTGATCGAAGTGCTGAAATTCCGCTCGCTCTATCATGAGATGAGCGATTTCTCCGCCGCCAAGCAGGTGACCAAGGGCGACCCTCGCGTCACCCGCGTCGGCCGCTTCATCCGCAAGACCTCGATCGACGAATTGCCGCAGCTGCTCAACGTGGTGTTCAAGGGCAACCTCTCGCTGGTCGGCCCGCGGCCGCACGCGATCCACGCCACCGCTTCGAACCGGGCCTATGAGCAGGTGGTCGACGGCTATTTCGCCCGCCATAAGGTCAAGCCCGGCATCACCGGCTGGGCCCAGATCCATGGCTGGCGCGGCGAGACCGACACGGAGGACAAGATCCAGCGCCGCGTCGAGCATGATCTCTACTACATCGAGAACTGGTCGGTGCTGCTCGATCTCTACATCCTGATCAAGACGCCGTTCTCGCTGATGACCAAGAACGAGAACGCCTATTGAGCACGCTGGCGCCAAGCCCCGGTCTCGGCAGGCGGTCTCGCCCGCGCCTGACGCAGGCAGGTCTGCAGCGCGGATCGCTCTGGCTGCTGACCGCCAGCAGCTGGGTCGCGATCATCGAGCCCTCCCCTTATGAGATCGCGTTCCTGCTGGTGCTGGCTGTGTTCGCGCTCACCGGCATCCGCCTGTCGCGCGCGCTGCTGCCGCTTGCGCTGCTGTTGCTTGCCTTCAATCTCGGCGGGGCGATCTCGCTCGTGCCCTGGATGCATGATCCCGACGCGGTGCGCTTCATCGCCGTCTCGTTCTACATGATGGTCACCGCCATCGTGCTCGCCGCAGTGATGGCGGATGACACGCAAGCGCGGCTCGAGGCATTGAAGCGCGGCTATCTCTTCGCGACCTGGTGCACCGGCATCCTCGCCATCATCGGCTATTTCGACATCGCCGGCCTCGGCGAAAGCCTGACCCTCAACGGACGCGCCTCGGCGACCTTCAAGGACCCGAACGTGCTCGGGCCCTTCCTCGTGCTGCCGATCGTCTTCGTGCTGCAGGACATCCTGCTGGGACGGCGCAGCCTGCTCGGCGGCCTCGCCATGGTCAGCGTTCCGCTCGCGGCGCTGTTCCTCACCTTCTCGCGCGGCGCCTGGGGCAATCTGGTCGCCGCCGTGCTGATGATGCAGCTCCTGACCTTCCTGATGGCAGAGAGCTCCAGGATGCGGGCGCGGATCGTAGTGCTGACGCTGACCAGCCTGCTCCTGGCTGTGGTCACGCTCCTGATCGCGTTGTCGTTCGACGTGATCAGCGAGATGTTCGAGGTCCGCGCCAGCCTCAGCCAGGACTACGACCAGGGCGTCACCGGCCGCTTCGGCAGCCAGCTCCGCTCGATTCCGATGCTTCTGTCGGAGCCCAACGGCTTCGGGCCGTTACGCTTCCGCTGGCTGTTCCTCCAACAGGACCCGCACAATGTCTACATCAACGCCTTCGCCTCCTATGGGTGGCTGGGCGGCTTCTCATGGCTGGCCCTGACCGCGGCCACCTGCTGGGCCGGCTGGTGGCTCGTCTTCCGGCGCGGCCCGCTGCAAAGCCATGCGATCGTGCTGTGGTCGGTGCTGTTCGTCACGATCCTGCAGGGCATCCAGATCGACACCGACCATTGGCGCCATTTCTACCTGCTGCTCGGACTGATCTGGGGGCTGGCTGCGATCGCCCGCCGCCGTCCGGCCGAGGTGACGGCATGACCGCCATCGCCGGAGACACCCGCCAGAATCGCGCCATCCAGGTCCTGCGCGGGCTTGCGGCGCTGCTCGTCGTGATCGGCCATGCGATCCACGAGACGCAGGTCATGGGGACGGTGCTCGCTCGCCCACCGATCGACGGCTCCTTCCTGCGCTGGGGCAGCGGCGTCGACATCTTCTTCGTCATCTCCGGCTTCATCATGGTCTACAGCTCGACGCAGCTGTTCCAGCGCCCCGGCGGATGGCGCAGCTTCCTGTGGCGCCGCTTCGTCCGCATCGTGCCGCTCTACTGGCTCCTGACGACGCTCTTGCTGCTGGGCGCGCTGGTCGCCCCGCAGCTGCTCAATGTGCCGATCGGCGACTGGCAGCATGTGCTGTCGTCCTATCTGTTCATCCCGTCCCTGCGGGCGCCGGGCGAGATCCGCCCGGTGATGGCGCTGGGCTGGACGCTGAACCTGGAGATGTTCTTCTATGCGCTGTTCGCCTGCACGCTCGTCCTGCCGATGCGCCGGGCCGTGCTGGCACTGACGGCCGGCCTTGCCGTGCTGGCCGGCATCGGATTGGCGTACGAGCCGTCGCAGGTCCAGCTCGCCTTCTGGACCCAGTCGATCATCCTGGAATTCGCCTTCGGCTGTCTGCTCGCGCTCGGTTATCTCGCGGGATGGCGGCTCGGCGCGATGCCGGCGCTGCTGCTGGCGCTCATCGGCTTCGCCGGCCTGCTGGATTGGCCGGGCTTGCTGGACTGGCCTGTCCCGGATGCGCTGCGCTGGGGCGTGCCCGCCCTGATGATCGTCGCGGCTGCGGCGCTCTATCGCAATCCGGCCGATGCACAGGGATCAGCGTCGCGGCTGGCGGGCATGGCAGTGCTCCTGGGCAACGCCTCGTACAGCCTCTATCTGGTGCATCCCTTCGTGCTGCGCCCGCTGCGCAATCTCTGGACGCAGCTCATCGGCGGCGCACTGCCGCTCACGGTCTATGTTGCGGTGGCGACAGCGACTTCCTGCCTCGTCGCCCTCATGGTCTATCGCTATGTCGAGCAGCCGCTGCTGCGCTCGATGCAGGGGCGGCGCCGGCAGGGCGGGTCCAGCCTTGCGCCGGACCGGCGCTCCGCCTCCCCTCTCCCGGCTCAGCGCTCCTTGCGTACGACCACATAGGCGTAGGTCGTCACGAAGCGCCACTCGGCCTTGGCCGCCAGCCGGTTGAACGCGGCATCCAGTCCGCGCAGGCCCGGCATCCGGTCAAAATAGCCATGGCCCCAGAAGGGCTGGATGTGGATGTCGTTGAACCCGGCGCGCCGCAGCATCGGCTCAAGCGTGCTGCGGCTGCCGCGGCACCAGTCGTAGAAGGCCGGGAATTTCGGATCGCCGCCGCCCTCTCGCCGCGCCGGAAAAAGCGCGTGCACGATGGCGCGCGAGGCCTTCTCAGGCAGGACGTGGTTGAGCGCGAAGACCGGCGCCCACAAGGTCGGCACGAAGGCCAGCCCGATGCCGCCCGGCGCCAGCAGAGCGTGGATGTTGCTCCAGGCGCGCTCGACGTCATGGACATGCTCGAACACCATGCGCGAGACCATCATGTCATAGCCGTTGCGGGCGATGTCCGGCTCGCCGAGGTCTCCGGCAATGTCGAAGCGGGCGGTGCGCAAGCCCTCCGGCGTCAGGGCGAGCTCGCCCGCGTCAATGTCGTTGACGACGAGGTCGAGCCCATAGCGACGGGCTTCCTGCGCGGTGAAGAGCGGATCGCGGCCGCCGCCGATCTCGCAGAGCCGCTTGAGACCGAACTGGTGCATCAGCGCCAGGATCGTCGCCTCGTAGTGGTCCCAAGCCCAGCTGGAATGCCAGTCGGGCTGGAGCCCGGCGAAGAAGCTCTCCAGCGAGCCCTTGCCGGTCACGACAGCGCCCTGCGGCCGCAGCGGCCGATGATCAGCCAACGCCATCGACATCACGATATGTCCCGCTTTCCTGACAAGAGGCGGCGACCCTGCGCCTAAGGCGAAGGGGGCGCAATCAGAGCCTTAAGGGACGGTTAACGAGCGCCCAGCCGCACCGCCTCGAAAAGAGACAACCACAGGCAGGCGACGCAGCTCAGCGCCGCCGGAACGCCTCGGGCCAGAGGTCGTTGCGCTCCAGCAAGAGGATCACGACGATGACCGCCAGCGTGACGACGACGGTCATCAGCTTGGCGTTCCAGGGGACGCCGCGGCCGATCAGCCAGATCAGCGCCAGGCCCGCGATGAGGGGAATGAGCAGTTCCATGGCGCCAGCCTAGCTCAGATGCCGGCAGGCCGCATCCGCCATCGCATATCTCGGAACCGTTCACGCCGGCGGACGTTGCAGCGACAGGGAAGCATGTCGTCTGCAAGCGGCATCGGTTTCAGCAATCCGCATCATGCGAGCAGGAGGAAGGCATGGGCCTGTTTTCCAAGGATATCAAGACGATGGACGATCTCTTCGTGCATCAGCTCCAGGACATCTACTACGCCGAGAAGCAGATCAGGAAAGCTCTGCCCACGATGATCGAGAAGGCCACGGATACGCAGCTGCGTAACGGTCTGCAGGCGCATCTCGGCGAGACCGAAGGCCATATCCGCCGGCTCGAGCAGGTCTTCCAGCAGCATGGGGTCGAGGCCAAGGGCACTGATTGCCCGGCGATCGACGGCATCCTCGAGGAGGCCGACGACGTGACCGGCGAGGTCGAGGACAAGCAGGTGCTGGATGCGGCCATCATCGCCGCGGCGCAGGCTGTCGAGCACTATGAGATCACCCGCTACGGCACGCTGACCGCCTGGGCCAAACAGCTCGGCCGCGAGGACTGCGCCGCCCTGCTGCAGCAGAATCTCGACGAGGAGTATGCCGCCGACAGCAAGCTCACCAAGCTGGCGGAATCCGGCATCAACCGGAAGGCAGCCTGACGCCTCGCTTAAGCTTCGGCCGGTGAGGGCGCCTCGGTGTCCTCCCGGCCTGCCGGGCTGCCTTCCATCAACGGCCGCAGCTTGGCCAGTTCTTGGGCCATGAAATCGAGGAAGAGCCGCACCCGCGGCGAGTGGCGCAGATCCGGATGGGTCAGGAGCCAGAGATCGGCGGCATAGCCCGCCTGCGGCGGCCCGAGCCGGTGTAGCGCCGGCCGCTTGTCGGCGATGAAGCAGGGCAGGTAACCAATCCCGATCCCGGCCTCTACGGCTTCCGTCAGCCCGAGCACGGTGTTGATCTTGTAGACCACCCGCTCGGCCGGGACGATCTTCTGCACGTGCTGAACCACCTTGAACGCGCCGAACTGGTCGCCAAGCGAGATCCAGGGTCGATCGCGCAAGCTCTCCTCGGCCTGCGGTGTTGAATCGGGGAAATCGACGCTTCGGCCATAAAGCGCCCAGCCGATCTGGGCAGCGCGCCGACCGATCAGGTTTTCGGGCGGATTGTCAGTGGCACGGATCGCGACATCGGCGTCGCGCTTGCTGAGGTTGAGCGCCTGGTTGCCGAGCAGGACGTCGAGCTTGATCTCCGGGCATTGCCGCATGAAGGTGGCAAAGAGCGGCGTCAGCAGCTCGACCAGCAGCGTGTCGTTGGTGGTGACGCGCAATTCACCCGCCGGCAGGATCTCGCGGCCGGCAAGGCGCCGGGTGAAGCCGGCGATGTCGGTCTCGAGCCGCTCGGCCAGGACCGCCATCTCCTCGCCGGCCGGCGTCGGCACATAGCCGGAGCGATGCCGCTCAAACAGGCGCGTGCCCAGGCTTTCCTCGATCTGGCCGAGGCGGCGGAAGACGGTCGAATGGTTGAGCCCGATCAGCTCGGCGGCCGCCGGCAAGCTCCGCGCCTCGGCGATGGCCTTGATCAGCCGGAAATCGTCCCAGGCGACGGAGGAGGTGGTGGTCGGCAAGCGGGCGGCTCCGGGCGAGTCGGCTTCCCCGATACATGGTACGGGCGACAGGCTGCAGCAACCTGTCGCCCGTTCGTTTGTCAGCGAGATCGCGCTCAGGCCAGGGCCGGCTTGGCTGTCGCCGAAACGCCGGCCGGGCGCAGCGCCAGCGCGCCGTCGCCGATCAGGGCATGGGCTAACGCCGTCAGTGCCAGGAAGGCGGGATATTCCCAGCCGCCGTTCGGAGCATTGAAGACCCAGCCGTTCGGGGCATGGATGACGAGCGCGCCGAGCAGGATCGGCAGCAGCAGGACCGAAACGTAGCGGCCATAGAAGCCGACGAGGATGGCAAGGCCGCCGATCACTTCCGCTAGTATAATCGGCCAGGCGAGGAAACCGGGTAGGCCGACCTGGCCGAGGAAGCCGGCGAAGCCGGGAACCGAGAAAACGGCGAGCTTCAGATAGGCGTGGGCAATGAACATGACGCCGAGGGCGACTCGCAGTGTCAGGGCGCCATAAGGGGCGAAACGGGTGTCGATCATGGTCTTTCTCCGAAGGACCGGTGTTGGTCTGGCTCGCAAAATGACCATCTCGATCATGCAATTCAAATTGACATTTCACGATCATTAGATTGCTTTTATGCAATTATTTGGATCTGGCAATTTGGCGAGCCGCAATCATCTTGGCGTCAACGAGGGCCGCTTCTCGCAGCCCGGAGGACTAGCGTCATGCAAATCAACGGCATCCACCACGTCACCGCCATCGCCGGGCCGGCGCGCCGGAATCTCGACTTCTACAGCCGCGTCCTCGGCCTGCGCCTGGTCAAGAAGACGGTGAACTTCGACGACCCGACCACCTGGCATCTCTATTTCGGCGATGCCGGCGGCAATCCGGGCACGATCCTGACCTTCTTCCCCTGGGAGCATGTCGCGCCCGGCCGGCTCGGCGTCGGCGAGACGGAAGTGACCGCCTTCCGCATCCCTGCAGCGGCGGTCGGCTACTGGACCCATCGTCTCATCGCCAACGGCGTCGCCCATGATGCCCCGCAGAAGCGCTTCGGCGAGACCGTGCTGAGCTTCCGCGATCCGGACGGGATGCGGCTTGCGCTGGTTGCGGTGCCCGGCTCCGAGAGCGAGCCGGCATTCGACAATGGCGAGGTGCCGCCTGAATCCGCCATTCGCGGCTTCCACGGCGTCACCCTGCTGCTCGACAAGACGCAGACGACCGCCGCGATCCTGCGCGACGTCTTCGGCTTCGTCGAGGCCGGCCGCGAGGGCAACACCGTCCGCATGCGGGCGGAGGGCACCGCTCATGGCGGCGTTGTCGACCTGCGCGCGGCCGGTGGCTTCCTGCCGGCGAGGATGGGCGCGGGCTCGGTGCATCACATCGCCTTCCGCGCCGGCGGCGACGCGGAGCAGGCCCGCATGGTGAAGACGCTGACCGATATCTTCGGCCTGCACCCCACCGAGCAGAGGGATCGGAACTATTTCCGTTCCGTCTACTTCCGCGAGCCCGGCGGTGTGCTGTTCGAGATCGCGACCGATGCACCCGGCTTCGCCATCGACGAGCCGGCCGACGACCTCGGCGGCGCCCTCAAGCTGCCGGCGCAGTATGAGACGCGCCGCGCCGAGATCGAGGCCGTCCTGCCGGCTCTGGTCTGATCAATGAATGCGCTCCGCCTTCGGGCGGGGCGCCCCTCGCTGGATATTCACTGTGAAAGGAGGGATGACATGAGTGCGTCCGAAACCTTCATCCACCGCTTCGAGCCGGCGACTGCGCCTGGCCCGGCGCCGCTCCTGCTGCTGCACGGCACCGGCGGTGACGAGAACGACCTGTTGCCGCTCGGGCGCACCGTCGCGCCGGGCGCGGCGCTGCTCTCGCCGCGCGGACGGACGCTGGAGGCCGGCATGCCGCGCTTCTTCCGTCGTCTGGCCGAGGGTGTCTTCGACGAGGACGACCTCATCCGGCGGACGCATGAGCTCGCCGATTTCGTCGAGCAGGCGCGCGCGGAATATGGGCTGCCGGCGCCGATCGCGCTTGGCTTCTCGAACGGCGCCAACATCGCCGCAGCGATGCTGCTGCTGCGGCCAGAGGTGCTGGCGGGAGCGGTGCTGCTGCGGGCGATGTCGCCCTTCGTCAAGCCGCCTGCGGTGACGCTGGCGGCCAAGCCGGTGCTGATCGTCTCCGGCAGCTTCGACCCGATCATCCCGCAGGAGAGTGCGGCGCGGCTGGCAGCGACATTGGCCGAGGCGGGGGCTGTGGTCGAGCACCGCAGCCTGCCGACCGGTCACGGCCTGTCGCAGGCGGATTTGGGGCTGGTGCGGGACTGGTTGGCTCAGCGCCTCGCGTTCGCGGCGTGAGACGGGCTCAGGCTCCGGGCCTGGCGTGCTTGGTGAGATAGCACGTCAGGCCGAGCCCGCCGAGCATAACCGAGATCATATAGGGGCCGAACAGGCAGGTGACGAACACGGCCGCGATGAAGCCGAGCATCAGGCTGTTGCGCCAGTCCAGGGTCATGGCGGGGCCTCCATGAATTGGTGCCAGTATCATGAAGATAACCTTCACTCTGTGAACTGGATTTGAACAGAATTCGTTAATGAAATATTACTGTTGACAGCTCTTGTTCACCCGGGCCGGGCTGCGCGGCCTCGCTGGATCACCCGCAATCCCTGAGGAAGCGGCGCGCGGCATAGCCTTCGGTGAAGCCGTCATAGCCCTTCGCCAACCGGGCATCGCTGGGCCAATACCTGACCTTGCTCCAGCCGCCGCGTCCGCCTTCGACGATCTGGACCTCGTCGCCTCCTTTCATGCGCAGGATCAGCGGGCTCTTCGCACCGGGGGCAGCGCGCAGCGCGACAAAGCCATCCCCCGTTTCGGGCACGATGCAAAACAGCGACGCCCTCGCGTCACCGCCGAAAAGCAAGAGGCCAAGCAGAACCGGCAGAGCTGTGCGGATCATGGCGTCATTCCCCAGTCGGACAGGTCACCATGCCGCGAAACATCTCGGCCGTCGCGGGCCGTGGCACCCGAAGCAATCTCACGCGTTGTTCTCGCAACGCCGCGATGCGGCCAGGAGACGAAAGCCATGATGTTCCAGCTTTTCAAGGTGATCGCCGAGAGAGTGCGCGAGCAGGCCGCCGACTATGCCGATGCACAGGCGCGCATCGGCCAGCGGACCGTCACCAGCGCGTTCGATCCATTCGGGCTTACGGCCATAATGACCGAACAATCGCCAGTTTCAACGCCGCCCGTCGGTACCGAGTTGTGTCCGCCCAAGCTGAAGAGCGAGCGGCGCGTGGCACGCAACGCGCGCCCGGCCGAGAAGCGACGATTGCGCCAGCGCCCTGCCCTGAACTTCGCTTGACGATGGCCCTCTGCACCGGGACAGTCGGTGCACGGTTGATCGCCGGGACGCCGGCTTGGCCGCCGCAGCGGGGTGGTGGCGGCCATGACCACCTCCTCCTTGGCTTCGCCGCCATCGCGACGCTGTCAGCGTCACTCTGGCTTGCTTTCTAGAACAATGTCGTCATGGCTCTGCCGCTGGCGATCGTGTTCGCCGGCCTCGTCCGCACCCTGGTTCGCCGAACCACCCGCAGAGGCATCACCCTGCCGAAGTCGCGCCGCCGACGCATGACGATCGGCAGATGTGAATCCCATGCGCATAGCGGCAATTGCCGCGTTGCATCGCGGCGGCCGGCCCTCTATAAGCCGTCGCGTCGGAGCGTAGCGCAGCCCGGTTAGCGCACTTGTCTGGGGGACAAGGGGTCGGAGGTTCGAATCCTCTCGCTCCGACCATTTTTCTCTTAAGTATCGATATCTTACGGACTAGCCCGCGAAGGCTGGCAGCCGCTCGGCGAAACAAGCCCGGCGCAAATTGCGGCATCCGGGACAAAAGGTGCCGACGAAGTCCCGACAGAAGCTCGCATCGCGCCTTTCGAACAGGGCCCACCGGCCGTGATCAGCAGTCGTAACCGACACGCTCGTCCGGTCGCGCCCGGTTTGACCAGCGGGGCAATCGATAACGACCAACCGAATACGCTGAATAAGCGAGCCGATTACCCGGTCGAGAATCTCAAGAAACGAGCTTGAGCCCGACGATACCGGCGACGATCAGGCCGATGCAGGCAAGGCGCAGCACCGTCGCCGGCTCGCCGAACAGGATGATGCCGAGGGTGGCGGTGCCGATCGTACCGATGCCGGTCCAGAGCGCATAGGCCGTCCCGAGCGGCAGGGTCTTCAACGCAAGGCCGAGCAGGCCAAGGCTCACCACCATGCTGCCGACTGTCAGCAGCGTCGGGATGAGGCGGGTGAAGCCCTGCGTGTATTTCAGCCCGATGGCCCAGCCGACTTCGAACAGACCGGCGAAGAGAAGATAAATCCAGGCCATGGCGGCCCTCCATTGAGAAGGGCGGGGTCGTCCACGCCTAGGGGGAAACGCGGGCGAAAGGCCAGCGGAGGTCGTCCTCGCCGGCTGATCTAGCGATCCGGACGCGAAGGTTCAAGTCGCTGGCGCTGCCGAACTCAGCCGTCTTCGCCGGCGTTCGCGGTCGCTAGGGCGCCGTGCAGGAGGCGACGACACTCGATCAGCTCGGACAGCGTCGCCTTCAGAAAAGCGAGGTCGTCGGCGCCGACCAGCGGCTGGGCCGAGCGCGGCAGGGACGAAAGCAGCGCCTTGGCTGCGAAGCCCGGCTCGGCGATCGCTGCAGCGCGGGTGGGCTGAACCGGCGGCATCGGCTCTGCGCGCGGATCAGCCATCCGGGCCGCCGCCGCCGGCGAAGGAGCAGGCGGACGGCCGCCCACGATCTCGCCGCCGCGGCCGATCGCTTGGACATGGCGCGGCCCCTGCTCCTTCAGGATGCGCTGCAGGCCTTTGATGGTGTAGCCCTCGCCATAGAGCAGGCGGCGGATGCCCTTGAGCAGCGCGACATCGTCGGGCCGGTAATAGCGCCGGCCGCCGCCGCGCTTCAGCGGCTTGATCTGGGAGAAGCGCGTTTCCCAGAAACGCAGGACATGCTGGGGAATGTCGAGGTCTTCGGCGACCTCGCTGATGGTTCTGAATGCGTCTGGGCTCTTGTTATCCAATTCGGCCTCGTATCCGCCGCCGTGGAACTCCAGAGTCACTCCTCCTCACCTGCGCCGTTCAGTCCGTTGATCCGCGCCTTCATCACGTTGGACGGCTTGAACACCATCACGCGACGCGGCTCGATCGGAACCTCGACGCCGGTTTTCGGATTACGCCCGATTCGCTCGCCTTTGTCGCGCACCACGAACGAGCCGAACGAGGACAACTTGACGTTTTCCCCGCGCGCGACAGCATCGCAGATCTCGTCCAGCACCGCCTCGACCAGCTTCGAAGACTCCGTCCGCGACAGGCCGATCTTCTGATAGACCGCCTCGCACAAATCGGCCCGCGTAATCGTTTGCCCCGCCATCAATTCCTCCAAGGCGTTTCTTTCAGCAGCGGCGTCCCCGTTAACCCTAGCCCCACCGGAGCCGGACGCTAGGCGGCGAGGCGACTGCGGTCAATCCTCGAAACACCCGCATAGGTTGAAAACGCGGAAAATCCGCGCTGACGACCGCTAAGAAAATGTCATAAATCAAAAGCGTTTAGCTTAGGCTGACAATCCGGACGCCTACCAGCGGATCAGCGCCGAGCCCCAGGTGAAGCCGCCGCCCATCGCCTCGATCAGCACAAGCTGGCCCGGTTTGATCCGGCCGTCGGCATGGGCCTCGGCGAGCGCCAGCGGAATCGAGGCGGCCGAGGTGTTGCCATGCCTGTCGACGGTGACGACGACCCGGTCCTCGCCGATGCCGAGCTTGTGCGCCGTGGCGTCGATGATGCGGCGATTGGCCTGGTGCGGCACGAACCAGTCGATGTCGTCGCCGGAGAGCCCGGTCTCCTCGAAGGTATGCCGTACCGTCTCGGCCAAGTTGATCACCGCGTGCTTGAAGACCTCGCGGCCCTCCATGCGCAGGAAGCCCACGGTCTTTGTCGAGCCCGGCCCGCCATCGACATAGAGCTTGTTGGCATAGCGGCCATCGGAGCGGACATGGGTCGTCAGCACGCCGCGATCGGCGAGCGTGCCGGTGCCCTCCTCCGCCCGCAGCACCACGGCGCCGGCGCCGTCGCCGAACAGCACGCAGGTGGCCCGGTCCTCCCAGTCGAGAATGCGCGAAAAGGTCTCGGCGCCGATGACGAGCGCGGTCTTGGCGGCGCCGCTGGTCAGGAACTTGTCGGCGGTGGCGAGCGCGAAGACGAAGCCGGAGCAGACGGCCTGCAGATCGAAGGCGGCGCCTTGGGTGATGCCGAGCTCGGCCTGGATATAGGTCGCCGTGGCGGGAAAGGTGTGGTCGGGCGTCGCGGTCGCGACGATGATGAGGTCGACCTCGCTTGCCAGAATGCCGGCATCGGCGAGCGCAGCCTCAGCTGCCTTCAGGCCCACCATGCCAGTGGTCTCACCGTCCGCCGCGATGTGGCGGGCGCGGATGCCGGTGCGCTGGACGATCCACTCGTCGCTGGTATCGACCATCGCCGCCAATTCGGCGTTGGTCATGATGCGCGCCGGCAGATAGGAGCCGCAGCCGCGCAGGACGGATCGCATTCTGGACAAGGACGTGTCTTCCCTACTCGCCGCTGGCGACCTGTTGTGGCTCTGCCGGTGCCGCACCGGGCCGCGCCGTCGCGGCGACCATCTCGCGCACCTTCGCCATCAGATTCTCGCGCGCCATTTCGTAGCCGAGTTCGGTCGCGCTGGCGAACCCGACGGCGTCCGTGCCGCCATGGCTCTTGATCACGATGCCTTCCAGGCCCAGGAAAACGC
This sequence comes from Allobosea eneae, assembly GCF_042657265.1. Lineage (NCBI taxonomy): Bacteria > Pseudomonadati > Pseudomonadota > Alphaproteobacteria > Hyphomicrobiales > Alloboseaceae > Allobosea > Allobosea eneae. The sequence continues at coordinate 64,889 of NZ_JBHSLW010000039.1, read as the reverse complement.
CGCCATTGACCTTACGCGGATCCATCTTCTCCTTCAGCGCTGAGAAGGCGCCGCGGGCGAGAAGATAGCCGATTTTCGACATCAGCGAACGCCCCATCGCAGCCCGCAGATATTCGCCGATCTGCTTGGCCGTGCCCTCGGCCGTCTTGAGCGCGATGTTGCCGGTGAAACCTTCGGTGACGACGACGTCGACCGTGCCCTTGCCGAGATCGTCACCTTCGACGAAGCCGTGATAGTCGAGATGCGGCAGGCCGCTCTCGCGCAGGATGCGGCCGGCCTCCTTGACCGCCTCGACGCCCTTGATCTCCTCGACCCCGACATTGAGCAGGCCGACACTCGGCCTGTCGATGTCGAAAACGACGCGGGCCATGGCCGCGCCCATCACCGCAAGATCGACCAGATGCTGGGCGTCGGCGCCGATGGTGGCCCCAACATCGAGCACGACACTCTCGCCGCGAACCGTAGGCCACAAGCAGGCGATCGCCGGCCGGTCGACCTGCGGCATCGACTTCAGGCAGAATTTCGACATCGCCATCAGCGCGCCGGTGTTGCCGGCCGAGACGGTGACGTCGGCCTCGCCGGTCTTGGTCGCGTCGATGGCGCGCCACATCGACGATTTGTAGCGGCCATAGCGCAGAGCCTGGCTCGGCTTGTCGTCCATCTTCACCGAGACCTCGGTGTGATGGAAGGCGGTGACCGCCTTGAGCTTCGGATGCGCATCCAGCTGCGGCGCGACCTCGCGCTCATCGCCGAAGATCACGAAGCGCGCGTCGGGACGGCGTTCCAGCGTGAGGGCGGCGCCCGGGATGACCACGGACGGGCCGTGATCACCGCCCATGGCGTCGAGCGCGATTGTAACCGGTCGTGTCATGCGGTGGTGATCGATTCCAGGGGCTGCGCCCCCTGCCGGGGCGGCCGGGTGGGCGGCGGACAATAGCGGGTTGGACGCTCGCCGCAAGGGAAAGCACGGAGGATTTCGCCGATCATCACTCGCGCTTCAGCTGCAGGAGCGCAGCGAAGGGCGATTCGGCCGGCGTCTCGGGCGCCGGCTCGCTGAACGCCACTCCGGGCTTGCGCGGATAGGGATCGAGCGACAGCGCCAGGAATTCGAGGGTGACCGCCCCAAGATCGATCACGCCATCGACGATCGATTCTGGCGGCTCCTCCTCGTTGAGCAGCACCTCGATATCGATCTCGTCATCCTCGGACGGCTTCGCCATGGCGGCGATCTCGGCCTCAGGCGCGAAGTCGAGCTTGATCGGCACGTTGAGCTCGACCGGGAAGGGATCGAGCGTGACGACGCAGCTCTGGTGCAGGCTCGCCTTGATCATGCCCTCGAGCTTCACGCGCTCGCCATTTCGGGAGAGCGAATAACTCGCCTCCAGCGCCTCGACCGAGGCGACGCCGAGAAAGGCCGCGATCGCGGGCAGATCGGCCTGCTCCGGCACGACCTCGGCCGCGACCGGCCGCAGGGTGATGCTCTCGACGCGGATCGGGCGCCGTAGCGGCAACTGGTCTTGCTGGGACATGGTCATGTGGTGATGCTGTCGGCGAAAGGCGGAAACAACGGATCCATGCTGAGGATATCGTCGAGCGAGCGCGTGGCCAAGGCGGAGGCAGCCGCATCGACATGGCGCGCGAGCGCTGGCGCGTCGATGCCCGGGGCGATGTTGCGTTTCAAGGCTTTCTCGAAGGCGCCGGGCTCCTGTGCTGCCAGCGCCTCTTCATAGCCGCTGAGGCGACCGTAGAAGCTGCGGCCGATCTTCTTCATCCGCTTCGGCACGGCGATGTCGCTGATTCCACCTTGGCGGAAGCCGAGTTCCAGATAAGCGAAGCTGGCGTCGATCAGGTCCTGCGCCATATCCGCCGCCGGGGCCGGCAGGTCGCGCAGGCGGCGCAGCACCAGAAAAAGATGCAGCGTCAACGCCTCGAAGCGTCCCTCGAACTCGTCGGGAACCCCTCCTTGCAGATAAAGAGCAGGCTCGCGCGAGGCATCGATGATGCGCCCCAGCAACGCATTGGCGGGCGCCATCCGCGCACGCTTCCTGCCGAACAGGCCGAAGATCACAGCCTTACCTCGCTTTTCCCGACTTGCCTTGCCAAAGCCATGCTCGGGCGTTACGCCAAGCGCACCCACCCTGACAAGCGCGGTCGCTCCGCGCGCCTTCCCTCGGATCCGCCACGAATGACTGCTCCGACCCGCCGTACCGTCCTGATCGGCTCGCTGGCCGCCGCGTTGCCGCTGGCCGGCTGTGGCACCGCCACCAATCTCGGCTTCCGCACGCCGACCTCGGCCGGCCTCAACGAGGAGTTCACCCGCGGCTTCGTCATGGACGAGGAATTGATCGCCAAGGTGAAGGTCGGCATGGACGTTCAAACGGTGCTGACCACGCTCGGCACGCCGTCGACGACCTCGACCGTCGGCAACCGCACCTTCTATTACATCAGCCAGACCGTGCGCCGCCGCTTCCAGTTCCAGGACTTCCAGGTGATCGATCAAAAGGTGCTGGTGATCTATTTCAACAAGGGCTTCAAGGTCGAGCGCATCGCTAATTACGGCCTGCAGGACGGGGTGATCTTCGACTTCATCAGCCGCACCACCCCGACCGGTGGCGAGGAGCAGAGCTTCCTGCGCAACCTGTTCCGCGGCGTCACCAAGTTCACCCCGTTCGGCTCCTGACGGGCGTTGTTTCTCGCCAGATGCGAAAGCCCCGCGGCGCCGCCGCGGGGTTTTTTTTTGCTTTGGGATAGCGCCGGCTCTTCAGGCCCGCTCGGACTTTCGCTCCGGCAGCGTCATCGCGAACACGCCGACGATCACCAAAGCGAGGCCGGCCCAGGCGGTCGGGCTCAGGCGCTCGCCGAGGACGAGAACGCCAATGGCGACGCCGGTGGGCACGCGCAGATAGGCGACCGCGGTCGTCCCGACCGTGCCGAGACGGTCGATCAGCCGGAAATAGAGGATGAAGGCGAGCGCGGTCGAGAATACCGACAGCGCCAGAAGGGCCTGGATCGATGCGTCCGAGGGCGAGAGCGTCCACGGCCGGTCGATGACCAGGCTGAACGGGATCAGGGTGATGGCGCCGCAGATCAGCGAGCCGGCGGCCGGCATGATCGGGTCGAGCCCCTTGAAATTGCGCCCGAACAGCGCGGCGCCGCCATAGCAGGCCGCCGCGACCACGAGGGCGAGCTGGGCCCAGAGCTCGCGGCCGAAGCCCGACAGCGCCTCGACGCCGATGATCAGGCAGATCCCGAGCATGCCGGCGGCGACGCCGAGGAGCTTGCGGCCGGCCGCTGCCTCGGATCGGAAGAGCAGCATGCTGAGCAGGAAGGCGAAGATCGGCGAGCCGGCGTTGAGGATCGTGGCCAGGCCGGCATCGACGCTCGTCTCGGCCCAGGCGATCAGCGTGAACGGCACGGCGCTGTTGAGGCAGGCCTGGATCAGGAAGCGCCGCCAGATGACGGGATCGCGCGGCAGGGAGAGCCCGCGCAGGCGGATGACGACGAGCAGGAGCGCGCCGGCGATGAGCGTGCGGGCCGCGATCAGCGTCAGCGGCGGGATCGTCTCGACCCCGAGCTTGATGAAGCTGTAGGAGGCGCCCCAGAGCGTCGCCAGCAGGAGCAGACAGGCAAGGTCGGTCAGGTGCCCCGATCGTGCGGTGGCGGAAGCGGCTGGGGTGGTCATCTGGTCCTCCTGGAGACGGGCGGACCATGACAGGCGGCGGCGGGCTCGTCGTTCGGGAACGCTACGGTCACGGCCGAAGGCTCCTAAAGCCTCGGCAATCGTTCAGCGAAGCAAGGCCAGCACGGCGATCACCACCGCGATCCAGAAGAACAAGCCATACCAGCCGGCCATGATCGCCTCGAGCTGGCGGGAACCGTCGGGGTTGCGCGAAAAACCGAACCAGTTATGCCGTCGCGGCTCGGCTCGAAGAGGCTGCACGCGAATGCACCCGAAGGTCAGAAGTGGAACGAGCAGGCGCGCGGTCGTATAGCCGAGCGCATCCAGAAGGATGCCTCCGATCAAATCTATCACGTCGATGCTCCGAATTTGATTCAAGCGGCTGAGAACTTGAATCTCGTTCGCCTTCCAAGCCGTTCACAACACAATGAAAAACCCCGCGGATCACTCCGCGGGGCCGTGCTTCGGCAGATCGCCTTTCGTTCTCAGCTATGCGCCAGGATGGCGAGCAGGAGCAGCGCGATGATGTTGGTGATCTTGATCGCCGGGTTCACGGCGGGGCCTGCCGTGTCCTTGTAGGGGTCGCCGACGGTGTCGCCGGTGACCGAGGCCTTGTGCGCCTCCGAGCCCTTGAGATGGCGCACGCCGTCCTTGTCGACGAAGCCGTCCTCGAAGCTCTTCTTGGCGTTATCCCAGGCGCCGCCGCCCGACGTCATCGAGATCGCGACGAAGATGCCGGTGACGATCACGCCCATCAGCATGGCGCCGACGGCGGCGAAGGCCTGGTTCTTGCCGGCGATGGCGTTGATGACGAAGAAGGTCACGACCGGCGCGAGCACCGGCAGTAGCGAGGGAACGATCATTTCCTTGATCGCCGCCCGGGTCAGCATGTCGACGGCGCGGCCGTAATCGGGCCGGTCCGTGCCTTCCATGATGCCGGGCTTTTCCTTGAACTGCCGGCGGACTTCCTCGACCACCGACCCCGCCGCCTTGCCGACCGCGGTCATGCTCATGCCGCCGAAGAGGAACGGGATCAGGCCGCCGAGCAGCAGGCCGACGACGACGTAAGGGTTCGACAAAGTGAAGTCGACGGTGACGCCCTTGAAGTACTGGAAGGTCGTCGAGCCCGCCTTGTTGGCCTCCGCCACGAAGAAGTTGAGGTCCGAGGTGTAGGCGGCGAACAGCACCAGCGCGCCGAGGCCGGCGGAACCGATCGCATAGCCCTTGGTGATCGCTTTGGTGGTGTTGCCGACCGCGTCGAGCGCGTCGGTGGAGTGGCGGACCTCCTTGGGCAGGCCGGCCATCTCGGCGATGCCGCCGGCATTGTCGGTGACCGGCCCGAATGCGTCGAGCGCGACGACGACGCCGGCCAGCGCCAGCATGGCGGTGGTGGCGATGGCGATGCCGAACAGGCCGGCGAGGCCATAGGCGACGATAATGCCGGCGATGATCACGATGGTCGGCAGCGCCGTCGATTCCAAGGAGACCGCGAGGCCCTGGATGACATTGGTGCCGTGGCCGGTGACCGAGGCCTGGGCGATCGAGACGACCGGGCGCTTGCCGGTGCCGGTGTAGTATTCGGTGATCACGACGATCAGCAGCGTGACCGCAAGGCCGACCAGCGCGCAGCCGAAGAGGGCGCCCGAGGTGAAGGTCGCGCCCTGCCCCGTGGTGAAGGAGGCCGAGAAGCCACCGAACATCAGGTAGTTGACCGCGGCGATGGCGCCGACCGAGAGCACGCCCGCGGCGATGAAGCCCTTGTAGAGCGCGCCCATGATCGACTGGTTGGCGCCGAGCTTGACGAAGAAGGTGCCGATGATCGAGGTGACGACGCAGGCCGCGCCGATGGCCATCGGGTAGAGCATCATCGTGCCCAGCGCGGGCTGGCCGGCGAAGAAGATCGCGGCGAGCACCATGGTGGCGACCAGCGTCACCGCATAGGTCTCGAACAGGTCGGCCGCCATGCCGGCGCAGTCACCGACATTGTCGCCGACATTGTCGGCGATTGTCGCCGGATTGCGCGGATCGTCCTCGGGAATGCCGGCCTCGACCTTGCCGACCAGGTCGGCGCCGACATCGGCGCCCTTGGTGAAGATGCCGCCGCCGAGCCGGGCGAAGATCGAGATCAGCGAGGCGCCGAAGCCGAGCGCCACGAGCGAGTCGATGACGACGCGGCTTGAGGGCGCGAAGCCCTGCATCCCCGTCAGGAAACCGTAATAGCCGGCGACGCCGAGCAGAGCGAGGCCGGCGACCAGCATGCCGGTGACCGCGCCGGCCTTGAAGGCGACGTCGAGGCCCTCGCCGAGCGACTGCATCGCGGCTTGCGCAGTGCGGACATTGGCGCGGACGGAGACGTTCATGCCGATGAAGCCGGCGACGCCCGAAAGCACCGCGCCGATCAGGAAGCCGATGCCGACATAGGCGCCGAGCAGCCAGGTCAGCCCGAGGAAGAGCACGACGCCGACCATGCCGATCGTCAGATACTGGCGCTTGAGGTAAGCCTGCGCGCCTTCCGCCACCGCGCCGGAAATCTCCTGCATGCGCTGGCTGCCGGCATCGCGTTTCATCACGTCGCCATAGGCCCATAAGCCGTAGACGATCGATAACGCACTCAAGACGATGATGATGAGCAAGGCCGACATCGAATTTCCTATCCCTGAGATTTCGTCATCCGGGGCAGGACACCCCGACGGAGCCGGTTTTCCGGTTCTTCAAACGCAAGGAACGGCGCTGTCGGCCTGACAAAGAATCAGGCCTGCAGCGCCGATCACGAGTGTCGGGCGGGATTGTTGCCCAGTTTCCGCCGGAATCGCAAACGGATCGGCTGACAATTTTGAAGGGATGTCAGGGCCCTTCACTTGCGCGGGTACAATCGCTTATAATGTGTACGTCGTGCACATTCGCCGAGGCTACTATGACAACGACCACCATGACGATCCGCCTGCCGGAAGAGGTCAAGGACAAGCTCGGCCGGCTGGCACAGGCGACGCGGCGTACGCCCTCTTTCCTCGCTGGCGAGGCGATCGCCGCCTATGTCGCCCGCGAAGCGGCGATCGTCGAAGGGATCGAGCAGGGTATCGACGATCTGAAAGCCGGGCGCCTCGTCGAGCATGAGACAGCGATGGCGAGGATCTCGGGCAGCATCGACAAGGCCGGCAACGGCAAGCGTTGATGCGCTCCCTCCTGTGGTCGGCCGCGGCGCTCGACGATTTCGAGAATGCCATCGCGCGGATTGCAGCCGACGATCGGGAAGCCGCCCGGCGGGTAGCCGCAGCGATCGACCGCGCCGCACGCCTGCTGGCGGAGCGCCCGATCGGCCGGCCGGGGCGCGTCACCGGCACCTATGAGAAGACGGTGTCCGGGCTGCCGTGGATCATCGCCTATACCCTCGACGGTGACAGGCTCGTCGTGCTGCGCGTGATCCACAGTGCCCGCGACTGGCCGAAGGAGGGCTGGCCCGGTTGAGTCTCAGCCGGCACCGGCGGCCGGCCGCTTGCCCAGCGCCTGCCACGCGACCAGCGCCAAAGCGACCGCGACCGGCGGGAAGACCAGCCAGTTGACGCTGTCCCAGCCGCCGGCGCTGAGCAGGCCGCCGGAGGAGAAGGAGGCGATCGCGACCGAGCCGAAGACGAGGAAGTCGTTGGCCGCCTGGACCTTGACCCGTTCCTCGGGGCGGTAGCAGTCGGTCACCAAAGCGGTCGCGCCGATGAAGCCGAAATTCCAGCCGACGCCGAGCAGGACGAGCGCGATCCAGAAATGCGCCACGCTGAGGCCAGACAGGCCGACCACCGCCGCGAGTGCGGTCAGAACCAGGCCGGCGGTGGTGAGCTTCTCCTTGCCGAAGCGGGCGATCAGGCGGCCGGTGAAGAAGCTCGGCGCGAACATGGCGAGCACATGCCACTGGATGCCGAGCGCTGCTTCTCCCACCGAATGACCGCACGCGACCATGGCGAGCGGCGCCGCGGTCATGACGAAGCTCATCAGCCCATAAGTGACGAGCGCGGCGATCACCGAGGCGATGAACTTCGGCTGGCGCATGATCTCAGGCAGCGGCCGGCCGCCGCTGGACTTCGCCTGCGTCACCGGCGGAGCACGCAGCGCCAGAACGACGCCGATGGCGATGAGCGCAAGTACACCCTGCGCCAGGAAGCTCGCGGCGAAGGGCGCGGTCGGCGTCAGGTCGCGCGTCCAGTAGACCGATTGCGGCCCGATCACCGCCGCCGCCAGACCGCCGATCATCACCCAGGAGATGGCGCGCGGCTTGAAGGTGTCGCTCGCCGTGTCGGCAGCGGCGAAGCGGTAGCTCTGGACATAGGAACCGTAGAGCCCGCACAGGAAGGTGCCGAGGCAGAACAGCCAGAACAGGCGCTCGGCCACCCCGGTCGCGGCGATGGCAGCGCCGAACGCGCCGATCAGCGCGCCGATCACATAGCCGCTGCGACGGCCGAGCCGGCGCATCATGAACGCGGCGGGGATGACGCCGGCGGCGAGGCCGAGCTGCATCAGGCTGACCGGGACGGTGGCGAAGGCCTGATTCTTGACCAGTTGCGAGCCGACGATGCCGCCGAGCGAGATCACGATCGCCGGGCTCGCGCCGCCAAGCGCCTGGGCGCCGGCAAGCACCAGCGCATTGCGCTTGGCGAGCGCATCGCCGTCCATCACCGGAACATGCTGGTTCATCGCAGCCGCCGCCCTTCGCGGCCGTGCGGCCGCCTTCTAAAAATGAGCGAAGGAGCCGCGCTGGAATTCTCTCGGCCGGCCCGCTTCGGTATAGCGCACGCTGCCCACATCGGCGGTGACGCGCCCGATGCGCGCCAAGCCGAGCCCCACCGCCTCGGCAGCGGCAGCCAGAGAAGGAAATTCTCCTTCGGGGATCGTACAGAGAATTTCGTAGTCGTCGCCGCCAGTCCAGGCCAGTTCCGCGAGCGCAGGATCGGCCATGACGGCAGCGCGGGCCGCAGGCGAGAGCGGCAGCGCGTCGAGATCGATCTCGGCACCCGCCTTCGAGGCCGCCAGCAGCTTGGCGAGATCGCCGACCAGGCCGTCCGAAATATCCATCGCGGCCGAGGCATGGGCCTGCAGGGCGGCGGCGAGCGCGGTGCGCGGCTGCGGATGCAGATAGCGGTCGGCCAGGAAGGCGCGGTCAGCTTCCGAGAGCCTGCCGACCCAGGCAGGCCGATCCGGCCCATGCGCCTTCAGCCCGAGCGCGCCGTCGCCGACCGTACCGGTGACGGCGACGACATCACCCGGTTTCGCGCCGGAGCGCAGCACCATGCGGCCGGCCGGAACGCTGCCGAAGGCGGTGATCGAGAGCGTCAGCGGGCCGGTCGTCGAGACGGTGTCGCCGCCGATCAGCGGGCAGGAGCCCTCGCCCGCCATGGCGGCGAGCCCCTGGGCGAAGCCTGCTAGCCACTCTTCCGTCCAGCCCCTCGGCAAAGCGAGCGTCAATACGAAGCCGTCGGGCCTGGCGCCCTTGGCGGCGAGATCCGACAGGTTGACGGCGAGCGCCTTGCGTCCGATCGAAGCCGGCGGATCGTCGGCGAAGAAGTGCACGCCGGCGACGAGCGCGTCCGCCGTGACCACGACCTCATAGCCGCGGGCCGGGCGCAGCAGGGCGGCATCATCGACGAGCCCAAGCCCGGCACGCCCAGCGATCGGCGCGAAATAGCGGGCTATCAGCTCGAATTCGCCGGGAGACTGAGGTCCGGCCACGGCGCCGCTCACGCTGCCGGCGCGTCGAATTCCTCGGCGCGGACGTCGCGGGCCATTCTATCGAGCACCGCATTGACCATGCCGACCTCCTCGCCCTCGTAGAAGGAGCGGGCGACCGCGACATATTCCGAGATCACGGCGCGGGCCGGCACGTCCTTGCGGAAGGCGAGCTCATAGGCGCCGGCGCGCAGGATGGCGCGCACCACCGCCTCGACGCGCTTCAGCGGCCAGCCGGAGGCGAGGAGATCGTCGACCGAGCGGTCGACCAGGCGCTGCTCGCGCACGACGCCACCGAGCAAATCGCGAAAGAAGGCGATCTCGGCCTTGGGGAGCTCGATGTCTTCGACCTCCTTGCCGATCCAGAAGGCCTCGAACTCGGCCATGGCCTCGACCACGCCGCGCCCGCCGACCTCCATCTCGTAGAGCGCCTGCACGGCCGAGAGCCGCGCGCCGCGGCGCATCTCGGATCGGCTCATTTCGACTCCTCCGCCAGCGAGCGCTTGTAGCGCAGCACCGCGAGCGCAGCTTCTGCCGCGCCGCCGCCCTTGTCCATCTCGCTGCGGTTGGCACGGGCCCAGGCCTGGGCCTCGTTCTCGACGGTGAGGATGCCGTTGCCGAGCGGCAGGGCGAAGGCGACGGAGAGGTCCATCAGCGCTCGCGAGCTCTCGCCGGCGACGATGTCGTAATGGCCGGTCTCGCCGCGGATGACGGTGCCGAGCGCGACGACGGCCTCATAAGGATCGACCGCCTCGTCGGCGGCGCGCAGGCCGATGACGATGGCGGAGGGGATTTCGAGCGCGCCGGGCACGGTCACGACATCGACGCGGCAACCGGCCTTCTCGAGCACGGCGGTGGCGCCGGCGAGGAGCTCGTCGGCGAGCCCATCATAGAAGCGGGCCTCGACCACGAGCACGCGGGCGCCATCGAGTGGAGTGACCGAAACGGCCGATGATTGCCGGGGTCCGGCCATGGTGACATTCCTCGTCTGGGATTGAGGACGCTGGTTAGCCGCCCGGGCGCGCCTCCGCAAGCCGCGCGGCATACCTGGCCATCAGATCGACCTCGACATGGACGCCGTCTCCCTTGCGACGCTCGCCCCAGGTGGTCACGCTGAAGGAATGCGGGATCAGCAGCACGGTGAAGACATCGTCCTCCACGGTGTTGACGGTCAGCGATGTGCCGTCGAGGCAGATCGAGCCCTTGGCGGCGATGAAGCGGGCAAGCCCCTGCGGCGCGCGGATATGGAAGCGCGCGGTCGCGCCCCAGGGCTCGCTCGGATCGGGCGCGATCTCGTCGATCTTCAGGATGGTGCCGACGCCGTCGACATGGCCGGTGACGAGATGACCACCGAGCTCGTCGCCCATCTTCAGCGAACGTTCGAGGTTGATCTTCGTACCGGGCGCCCATTCGGCGACCCTCGTCTTGGCCAGGGTCTCGGCCGCGGTCTCGACCTGGAAGGTGCAGCCCGCCTCACCGTCCTCGCGCGGCTTGAGCGCCGTCACGGTCAGGCAGACGCCGGCGCAGGCGATCGAGGCGCCGAGCTCGATGCCGGCAGCTTCCCACGGGCAGGCGATGTCGAACTGCTTCAGGCTCGGGCCCTTGGTCTGCGCGCGGGTGACGGTGCCGATGGCAGTGACGATGCCGGTGAACATCAGGCGATCCTTGTAAAGACTTCGAAGCCGTCGCAGCCGATCTGCCCGGCTGCGCTGACGGCGTAGATTTCGGGATCGGCAAGCAGCGCCGCAAGCCCCGGCCGGACGGCGACGATACCCTCGGCGCCAAGCCGCTTCGGCGACGTCGAGATGATGACCTCGTCGGCGAGGCCCCGCAGCGCCAATTGCTCGCCGACCGTCGGACCGCCTTCCGAGAAGACGCGGGTGATGCCGCGGGTCGCCAGCAGGCGCAGGGCCTCGGCGAGATCGAGATGGCCATCGGCGCCACGCGAGACGCGCATGACCTCGACACCGGCGGCGACGAGCCTCTCCTCGGCGGCGACCGGTGCATTCTCGGCGGCGATCACCCAGAGCGGCACGGTCGCCGCGCCCTGAACCAGCTTGGCTTCGAGCGGCAGGCGGAGCGAGGAATCGAGCACGACGCGGATCGGCGAGCGGATCTCCATCCCCGGCAGGCGCACGGTCAGCAGCGGATCGTCGGCGAGGACGCTGCCGATGCCGAGCATGATCGCATCATGGCTGGCGCGCAGGCGATGCACCCATTCGCCCGATTCCGGGCAGGAGATGGCGAGGCGTGACCCCCCTGCCCCGCCGGCAAAGCCATCGGCGGTGCGCGCGACCTTGAAGGTCACCATCGGCCGGCCTTGCGTCACCCGCAGCACATGGCCGCGATGGCTGCGCTGCGCCTGATCTTCGAGCACGCCGGTGACGACCTCGACGCCCGCCATGCGCAGCAGGGCATGACCGAGGCCGGCGATCTGCGGGTTGGGATCGGCCATGGCCGAGACGACGCGCCTGACGCCGGCGAGCAAGGTGCGCTCGACGCAAGGCGTGCCGCCGCGGACGGTGCGATGCGAGCAGGGCTCGAGCGTGACGTAAAGCGTGCCGCCGCTCGCAGCCGCACCAGCCTGCTCGAAGGCCATCGCCTCGCCATGCGGGCGGCCGCCCGGCTGCGTATGCCCCTCGCCGACGAGCACCGGACCGTCCGGGCCATCACGCACCACCACGGCGCCGACGCTCGGATTCGGCCAGGTCCGGCCGAGCCCGCGCGCGCCGAGCTCCAGCGCCCGCGCCATGAAGGCGCGGTCGATCGCGTCCTGGTCAGGCATCGTCGCGAGCGGGGGCAGGCTTGGTGCCGGGCTCGATCTCGTCGCCGCCGAGCTGGCCGAGCAGTTCCTCGAAATCGCGGGCCTCGCGGAAATTCCGGTAGACCGAGGCGAAGCGGACATAGGCGACGTCGTCGAGCGACTTCAGACCCTCCATCACCAGCTCGCCGATGGTCGAGCTTTGAATCTCGCCTTCTCCGGAGCTTTCCAGCTGGCGGACGATGCCGTTGACCATGCGCTCGATCCGCTCGGGCGCGACCGGGCGCTTGCGCAGCGCCACCTCGATCGAGGTCTGCAGCTTGTCGCGGTCGAAGGCGGTGCGCCGGCCCGAGCGCTTGACCACGGTGAGCTCGCGCAACTGCACGCGCTCGAAGGTCGTGAAGCGGCCGCCGCAATCGGGGCAGACGCGCCGACGCCGGATCGAGGCGTGATCGTCGGTCGGCCGCGAATCCTTCACCTGGGTGTCGAGGGAACCGCAATAGGGACAGCGCATGGCGGGCTTTCAGACGGGTTGAGCTTCAGCCCCGGCCTCGTCGGCCACGGCTGCGGCAAGATTGGCGCTCGACCAGGACGGCCAGCCGGTGCCGGCAAAGTCGCGATCATGCGACCAGATATCGGCGTCATAGGTCCAGGCAAGCGCAAGGATATGCGCGTCATTGATGCTGCCGTTGCGCGAGCCGACGGCGCGCCGAAGGCTCTGCGCAGCGGCGCCAAGCCCATCGTTGTAGCGGACCTCTTCGACCATTTCGATCGCTTCGAGGATCTCGTTCGCGATCTCGATCAGGATCGGAGTGTCCGGCGCGAGCCGAGACAGCACATGCCTGACTTCCAGCGCAGCTCCTGACGAGATCACCAGCGCGCGCCGGGCGCCAATCTGCTCCAGGAGCGGCCGGGCCCGAAAACCGAGCACGGCACTCAGGATGATGTTCGCATCGACGACGAGCGTCTCCGAAGGCTTGCGCATCAATCGTCGCGTTCGCCGAGGAAGCGCTCGAGCCGCAGCTTCGTCTCGGGCGACAGCGCCGCATGATATGCGTCGGCGCGCTTCAGCGCGGCGGAGATCCGTGCGGTATCGGGTCGCTTGACCGGCACCAGCAGCCCAACCGTCGCCGAGCCGCTCTTGATCGGAACGGGATGCGGCAGGGCCTGGATGGCGCCCGCCGACATCTTCTGGAGTTCGCGCATGGTCACGCTCTGACGGCTCATATCGGCCTCCTTGCCGACATGTATGTAAACCCGTAGGGCGGCCTATTCAAGCCGCCCCTCAGAGCTCGCGTCCTCAATAGATCGGGAAGCGCGCGGTCAGCTCGTGGGCCTTGGTCTTGACCGCCTGCTCGACGGCGGCGTTGCCCTCGTCGCCACTGGCGGCGAGGCCGTCCAGCACCTCGGCGATCAGCTCGCCGACCTTCTTGAACTCGGCGACGCCGAAGCCGCGCGAGGTCGCTGCCGGGGTGCCCAGGCGGATGCCGGAGGTGACCATCGGCTTCTCCGGGTCGAAGGGGATGCCGTTCTTGTTGCAGGTGATGTGAGCGCGCCCGAGCGCGGCCTCGGCCGCTTTGCCGGTGACCTTCTTCGAGCGCAGGTCGACCAGCATCAGATGGTTGTCGGTACCGCCGGTGACGAGGTCGAAGCCCTTCGACTTCAACGTCTCGGCCAGCGCCTTGGCGTTGGCGACGACGGCGTGGGCATAGGTCTTGAACTCAGGCTGCAGCGCCTCGTGGAACGAGACGGCCTTGGCGGCGATGACGTGCATCAGCGGGCCACCCTGCAGGCCAGGGAACACGGCCGAGTTGATCTTCTTGGCGATCGCCTCGTCATTGGTCAGCACCATGCCGCCGCGCGGGCCGCGCAGGGTCTTGTGGGTGGTGGTGGTGACGACATGGGCGTGCGGGAACGGCGAGGGATGGGCGCCGCCGGCGACGAGCCCGGCGAAATGGGCGATATCGACCATGAAATAGGCGCCGACCTTGTCGGCGATCTCGCGGAAGCGGGCGAAATCCCAGTGACGGGCATAGGCCGAACCGCCGGCCACGATGATCTTCGGCTTGTTCTCGATCGCGAGGCGCTCCATCGCGTCATAGTCAATCAGTTGATCGACGACGCAGACGCCATAAGGCACGACCTTGAACCACTTGCCGGACTGGTTGACCGGGGCGCCATGGGTGAGGTGACCGCCGGCGGCGAGGTCGAGGCCCATGAAGGTATCGCCCGGCTGCATCAGCGCCATGAACACGGCCTGGTTGGCCTGCGAGCCGGAATTCGGCTGGACGTTGGCGAACTGGCAGTCGAACAGGCGGCAGGCGCGCTCGATCGCGAGCTTCTCGGCGATATCGACGAACTGGCAGCCACCATAATAACGCCGGCCCGGATAGCCCTCGGCGTATTTGTTGGTCATCACCGAGCCTTGAGCCTCGAGCACCGCCTGCGAGACGATGTTCTCCGAAGCGATCAGCTCGATCTCGTCGCGCTGGCGACCGAGCTCCAGCTCGATGGCGCGGGCGATCTCGGGATCGACATCGGCAAGACCGGCGCCGAAGAAGGAGTTGGAGAGGTGCTTGTCGCGCGCGGCGTCGGTCATGTCCGGCTCCTGAAAAATGCAGCGGCCGATCGCGGCCGATCCCCGCGCGGTCCCTATCACGCAGAGTGAGGCTGTCCAAGCGCTAGATGGACGCGGCTAATGAGCCTTCACCGCGCCCCGGATCGGACCGACGAGCGATAGACGAGCTTTCTGCGCGCAGCCGCCTGCATCAGCTTGCGGAAGCTCGGGCATTCCAGATGGCTCGGAGCCGGGCAATCGGCGACATGGCGCAGGATATCCCGCAGCGTCCGCAGCTCGGCCATCTGGCGCTGCAACTCGTCCGCCTTGTCGCGCAGCTGGTCGCGCGGGATGTCGGGCCGACCATCGCGCCCGAACATTCCGGCGATCTTCTCCAGCGAAAAGCCGGCCGCCTTGCCCATGGCGATCAGCGACAACTTCAGCAGCACGTCGGCATCGAACTGCCGCCTCAGGCCCCGTCGCCAGAGCGAGGCAATCAGGCCGATCTCCTCGTAATAGCGCAAGGTCGAGGGCGCGACACCCGAGCGCTCGGAGACCTCTCCAATGTCCAGAACAGGCATGCTTGACCTCAAGTCGACTTGAATTCGTACGCTCTGCCGAACGCATTATTTCGGCAAGAGGTTCATCATGGAAGCTGTTCATGTTTCGAGGCAAATTCCCGTCTGGCAGGATCGGCGCGCCATCGCCCTGCTGCTGGCGGCATCGCTCACCACCATGGCGAACGCGACGATCGCTCCGGCGCTGCCCGGGCTGGAACGACTGTTCACGGACGATCCCGATTCCGCGTTGCTGACGCGGCTGCTCGTACCCGCGCCTTCGCTCAGCGTCGCGATCGTTGCCCCGCTCGCCGGGGTCGCAGCCGACCGGATCGGACGACGCCCGCTGCTGCTCTTCGGCGTGATCCTGTTCGTGCTCTCTGGCTGCGCCGGGCTCGTCCTGCCCGACCTGCAGACGATCTTCATGAGCCGCCTCATGCTGGGCATCGCCGTCGCCCTGATCATGACGGCGCAGACGGCGCTGATCGGCGACTATTTCACTGTCGACACCCGCAATGCGTTGAGCGGCCTGCAGATCTCGGCCCGCAATCTCGGCGGCCTCGTCTTCATCCTGATCGCCGGGTGGGTCGCGACGCTTTCACCGCGCCTGCCCTTCGCGATCTATGGGCTGGCGGCCGTCTTTCTGCCGCTGATGTGGCTGGTGATCTTCGATCCGCCGCGGCAACTGCCAGCGGCCAGCGTGAGCCTGGCGAGCGATCGCGACGATGACCGATCCTGGCGGCTGCCTCTCACCCTGTTGGTCCTGCTGCAAGGCGCAACCAACATGATCTTCTTCATCATGCCGACGCAGCTGTCTTTCTTCCTGGATGCGCAAGGCTATGACAGCGCGATCATGACCGGTGTGGCGCTAGGCATGCTGATGCTGTCGGGCGGCGGCTTCGCCCTGCTCTATGCGCGTTTCCAGCGCGCCGTCGGCTATGCCGGCATTTTCGCGCTGGGCTATGGTGCGATGGCGCTCGGCTTCCTGCTGCTGGTGGCCGCGTCGACCACCCTGTCGATCTTCGCAGCCCTCGCCGCGATCGGCGCTGGTTATGCATTGGTCTCGCCAAGCTTCGTCGCGCTGGCCCTCAATTTTGCCCCGCCGCAGAAACGCGGGCTAGCCGGCGGCATCCTCACTGCCTCGATCTTCATCGGCCAGTTCTGCTCGCCACTCGCCAGCACGCCGCTGATCGCGGGATACGGCTACGTCCCTCTCCTTTGCGGCACGGCTGCCCTGCTCACCATCATGACGATGATCGCCGTGCTGGCGGGTGGCGCGAACCGCCTGCGCAAGCAATAGTGCGGCGATATGGAACGCGGCGTAGCGCCCGCTTTCCTCTATTCAGCGGTACAAGCCGGCCGACTCGTCGTCGAGCGGCGCAGCCGCCGGCCGCAATCGAACCGACATCGCGATGTCGCAAGGGCCCTGCGATATCGAGCAACGAGAAAAAGGGGATGCCGGCGTGACCCAGGATGCGCAGCAAATCGAAGCCGAAGCTCCGGACTGGCCGCCGAAACGCCGCTCGCCCCTGCACGCCTTCCTTGAGAGCGGCGCCGCCGCCGGCGTGCTCCTGGTCTTCGCCGCAGCGCTGGCGCTGATCATCGCCAACTCGCCGCTCGGCATCGTCTATTTCACCATCCTGGAAGCGAAGGTCGCCGGCCTTAGCGTCCTGCACTGGATCAACGATGCCCTGATGGCGCTGTTCTTCCTGCTCGTCGGGCTGGAGATCAAGCGCGAGTTCATCGAGGGCCAGCTCGCGACCTGGAGCCGGCGGGCCCTGCCTGCACTGGCCGCGCTCGGCGGCATGGTCGCGCCGGCGCTGATCTATGCCACGCTCGCCCGCAGCGACCCGGACGCCTTGCGCGGCTGGGCGATCCCCGCCGCCACCGACATCGCGTTTGCCCTCGGCGTGCTCGCCATCCTCGGCTCGCGCGTGCCGGTTTCGCTCAAGATCTTCCTGACCGCGCTGGCCATTCTCGACGATCTCGGCGCGATCCTGATCATCGCGCTGTTCTACTCGGGCAATCTATCGCTGCCGATGCTGGCCGGCGCCGGCGCCTGCCTTGCCGTGCTGATCGTGCTCAACCTGCGCGATGTCCGCTCGCTGCCGCTCTATCTCGCCATCGGCGCCGTGCTCTGGTTCTTCGTGCTGAAATCCGGCATCCACGCCACGCTCGCCGGCGTCGCGTTGGCGCTGACCATCCCGCTCGCCGGTCGCGGTACCGAGAGCGACGAGCCCGAGCACTCGCCGCTGCACACGCTCGAGCACCGGCTTCATCCCTGGTCCTCCTATTTCATCGTGCCGATCTTCGGCTTCGCCAATGCCGGCGTCTCGATCGCCGGCATGTCGCCTTCGCTGCTATTGACGCCGGTGCCGCTCGGCATCGTGCTCGGACTCTTTCTCGGCAAGCAGATCGGCGTCTTCGGCTTCGCCTGGCTCGCCGTCCGGCTGGGCCTAGGCACCATGCCGGCCAAGGCGACATGGGCGCAGCTCTATGGCGTCTCGCTGCTCTGCGGCATCGGCTTCACCATGAGCCTGTTCATCGGGGCGCTCGCTTTCGCGAACAATCCTGCACTCAACGATGCCACCAAGATCGGCGTGCTCGCCGGCTCGGCGCTGTCGGCGGTGATCGGCTATGTCGTGCTCCATCTCGCCGGCCGGCATTTGGCGACGCAAGAGGATGAACCCGTGCCGGCGGCGGTGCAGCGGCAACGGGCTCGCTGAGACGCGATCACGAAATTGTCGCAGCTGCGGCGGAACCAAGGCAGATGAAGCGCGTTGCCCTTCCAGCGGTGGAGGTGGCAATGGGTTTCAGTCTTGTAGAAATCTCGATCGTGATGGCGTGCATCTCGCTGCTCGGCTATCTGATAGCCGACGACATGGCCTGACCTGAACCGCTTGCGGCTGGGTCAGCTCGCCTGCACCAGTCGCCGCAGCCGTTCGCGCCCGGCGGCTCTGATGTGAGCGCGCGCTGCGGCCTCCGCGCTGGCGGCATTGCGAGCCTCGATCGCCGAGACGATCGCGTCGTGTTCGGCATGCGCCTGCGCCGCCCGGTCCGTATCGAGCAATGTCGAGGCTCCGAGCAAGGCGCGTGCGTCGCGCAACGCGCTCAGGGCCTTCAGCAGATAACGGTTATGGGCCGCGCCGTAGAGCGCCGAGTGGAAGCGTTCATTGTGACGGGCCAGTTCCGGCGGACGGGAGAGTAGCCCGGCCTCGATCGCATGGAGGTCGCGCAGCAAGGCGACCTCGCCGTCTGAAGCCTGGCGCGCGGCGAAGGCGGCGACGGTTCCCTCCAACACCTCGCGCATCGCATAAAGCTCGGACACCGCCTGATGATCGAGCGTCATCACGACGAGCGTGCGCGAATCGCGGGTGAAGAAGCCCTCGGCCTCGAGCCGGCGGACCGCCTCGCGCAAGGGCGTGCGGCTCATCGCGAGGCGTGCGGCGAGGTCCTCCTCGCGCAGGCGCATGCCCGGCCTGAGCTCGCCGGCATCGATCGCCTCGCGCAAGCGCGCATACGCTTGGCCCGCAAGCGAGCGCACCGGCTGGACATCCGCGAACACCGTCAAATTGCAACCTCTCCCACTACCCAATGTCGGCTGCGGTGATCGCCCGCCCCCACGCCGAAATCAACGCTTGCCGTCTGCGTCGTATTTCAGCATACTTCAGTATACCGAAAATGAGAACAGCCTGGGAGGCCACCTTGTCACGCCGGATCACGAGCCTGCTGCTCGCAGCCGCATTCACCGCCGCATCCGCCATCGCCGCCAAGGCCCAGAACTGGCCAAGCAAGCCGATCACCATGGTCGTGCCCTATGCCGCCGGCGGGGGCACCGACGTGATCGCCCGGGCGGTGGCGCAGAAGCTGCAGGATCGTCTCGGGGTCGGCGTCGTCGTCGAGAACCGCGCCGGGGCCGGCGGCAATCTCGGCACCACGGCCGCGGCACAGGCCCCGGCCGACGGCTACACCGTGCTGATCAGCAATATCGGCCCGATGGCGGTCAATCCGAGCCTGTTCAAGAACCTGAAGCACGACCCGGCCGAGGTGCTGGAGCCGGTGACGCTGATCGCCAAGGCGCCGCTGCTTCTGCTGGTTCACTCGTCGGTCAAGGCCAATTCGGTCGCGGAACTGATCGCGCTCGCCAAGGCGCAGCCGGAGTGGCTGACCTATGGCACCGCCGGGCACGGCTCGGCCAACCACATCGCCACTGCGCTGTTCGAGCTGATGGCAGGCGTCAAGCTGAAGCACGCTCCCTATCGCGGCGCCGGCCCGGCGCTCAACGATTTGCTAGGCGGGCATATCCCGATGATGTTCGCGACGCTGCCTTCGGCGATCGGCCATGTGAATGGCGGCGGCCTCAAGGCGCTTGCCGTCACCACGGCCGAGCGGGCTCCGGCCCTGCCGCAAGTGCCGACGCTCGCGGAAGCCGGCGTGCCCGGCTACGAGGCGAGCGGCTGGTACGGCGTCTTCGTGCGCAAGGGCACGGCGCAGGCGATCATCGACAAGTTGCGCAGCGAAGTCGCGACCATCATCAACCTGCCGGAGGTGCGCCGGAACCTGGAGCTGGAAGGCGCCCAGCCGATCGGCAACACCCCGGGCGAGTTCGCCGCCTTCGTCAAGGCCGAGCGCGAGAAGTGGTCGAAAGTCGTCGCCGAGGCCGACATCAAGATCGAGTGACGCTCCCCTTGTCGCAGCATTTCCTCACCATCCGACCAGGACCGACGCCGACATGACCGACGCGACATCCCCTGCCCTGCGCCTGCTCGTCCTCGAAGGGGATGGCATCGGCCCCGAGATCGCGGCGGCAACCTGCAAGGTGCTCGACGCTGCGAGCGCGCTCTTCGGCTTTGCCCTCTCCTATGAGCGGGCGGAGATCGGCTTCTCGGCGCTGAAGAACCAGGGCACAACCTTCCCCGAGACCGTCCTGGAGGCGGCGAAGCGGACGGACGGGGTCATTCTCGGCCCGGTCTCGCATAATGAGTACCCGCCGGCCGAGAAGGGCGGGCTGAACCCGTCCGGGCAGCTGCGCAAGCGCCTCGACCTCTACGCCAATATCCGCCCGGCGCGCTCGCGCGAGGGCTTTGCGCCGCGCTGCGGCAAGCCGCTCGACCTCGTCATGGTGCGCGAGAACACCGAAGGCTTCTATTCCGACCGCTCGATGCATCTCGGCCCCGGCGAGATCATGCCGACGCCGGACCTCGCCATGTCGTTCCGCAAGGTGACGCGGCAGGCTTCATTACGCATCGCCGACAGCGCCTTCGCGCTGGCCCGCCAGCGTCGGCGCAAGGTCACGGCCGTGCACAAGGCCAATGTGCTGCGCATCTCCGACGGGCTCTTTCTGGAATGCGTGCGCTCGGTGGCGGAGCGCTATCCCGATGTCGAATACGAGGAGAAGATCATCGACGCCATGGCCGCGCTGCTGGTGCGCGACGCCAGCGTCTTCGACGTGATCGTCACCACCAACATGTTCGGCGACATCCTCTCCGACCAGGCCTCGGAGATTTCCGGCAGCCTCGGCCTCGCCGCGTCGCTCAACGCTGGCGAGGACCATGCAGTGGCGCAGGCCCAGCACGGTTCGGCTCCCGACATCGCCGGGCGCGACCTCGCCAATCCGGCTTCGCTGATCGGGTCGGCCGCAATGCTGCTCGCCTGGCTCGGTGAACGACGGCAGGCCCCTGCCCTCCTCCAGGCCGCGCAAGCGATCGAGCAGGCGATCGACCTGACGATCAAGGCGCCTGAGCTGCGCACGCGCGATCTCGGCGGCCCACTCGGTACGCGCGCCTTCGCAAGCTGCGTTGCCGCCAATCTCGCCGAGGCGACGAAGGCTGCCTGATTCAGGCGCAACTGCCCGTCCCGCGGAGATTATGACGGCCGCGGGAACGCCGTCAGGGCTGGCGCATTGACAGGGTGCGCTTCCCTGGTCCGGGGCGCGGCTGGAGCCTTGCGATGTCGACTGCCGATCATTCCGTCACCTCAATCAAGCGCCTTGCCTGCGACCTCCAGCAATGGCCCTCCTCCCTGACCGCCAAGGCACTCGCGCGGACGGCGAAACGTGCAACAGCATCCGCCGAAGAACTCGCCCCCCACTTCAAGCGAGTCCATGCCGCGGCAAACGCACTGCTGAGGCCTGGGACCAGGCCGGATACCGCCTATGCCGAATTGCGGCAGGCTGTGGCGATCCTCGACAGCGTCGTGAAGGCTAGGCGAAAGGCAAAGACCAGCCTGCAATAGCCTGCCGTACAAACAAAAAGCCCCCGGCAGAAGCCGGGAGCTCAAACTGCAAAAAGCTGAATCCCGGATCGGGATCAGATGTCCTGATCACCCTGCAGAGCGGCGACGGCCGCCGGGCCGAGGCCATCCTTGTTGTAGATGTCGTCGCGGAACTGCACGCCGCCATCGGGCGTCGCCCAGGCGGTGATGTAGACCCAGTAGCACGGCACCGGATTGGCGATGCGGGCGTTGACGCGCTCGCCCGAGGCGATGGTCTCGTCGATCTTGGCGCGATCCCAGCCGGGCGTCTCCTTGAGCAGGAAGGCGATGTAGTCGCGCACGTTCTGGACGCGAATGCAGCCCGAGGAGACGAAGCGGAAATCGTCGCCGAAGATGCCCTTCGATGGCGTGTCGTGCATGTAGACGCCGTGCGGGCTTGGGATGTTGATGCGCACGAAGCCAAGCGAATTGAATTCACCACCCGGATCCTGGCGGAAGGTGTAGCGCGTCGCCTCGTCCGAGTTCCAGTTGACGCGCTCGGGCGGAATCTCGCCGCTCGGCCCGATGATGCGGATCTTGTTCTCGGTGAGGTAGCCCGGCTCCTTGCGCATCTTCGGGATCAGATCCTTACGGATGATCGAAGCGGGAACCGTCCAGGTCGGGTTGAAATTGACCTCGGGAATCTTCGTCTGCAGCAGCGGCGACTGGCGGTCGATCTTGCCGACGCCGGCAGCGTGGCGGGTCGCGACATGGCCGTTCTCGACCGTCTCGATCGCAGCCGCCGGGATGTTGGCCACGACATAGCGGTTGCCGAGATTGCCCGACCAGGTGCGCAGGCGCACGATATTGGTCTCGAGCTGGCGGATGCGGCGGTCGACCGGCACGTTGAGCGCAGCCAGCGTCGCACGGTTGATGCTGCCGGTGGTCGACAGGCCCATGCGCGACTGGAAGCGGCGCACGCCGCCCTCGACATAAGAATCGTAGATGTTGCTGTCGCCGGCCGAGGCGTCGAGATCGCCGGTGATGATCAGGCGCTGGCGCAACGCCACGACACTCGCGCCACGCGAGCCGACCGAGAGCCGCTCGCTGACCTGCAGGCTCGGCCAGCCGCCGCGCGCGGCGAGGTCCCGATACGTCTCGACAGCCTGCTCGGTCGCGGCCAGAGCAGCCGGCGACAACATCGGCGTCGAGGAGCGCTGCACGGCATTGCGCGAACCGGCATCATAGCTCTGGCGCCACTCGGCCTGCTGGGCGAAAGCCGGCAGGCTCGCCCCGGCGGCAGCAGTCGAGAGCAGGGCCAGAACCGTCTCGCGGCGGGTCAGGCGGATATTCGGCATCGATCGTTACCCCTTGGACTTCGCAAATCAATGGAGCGGGACGCGACCCGCCCCTTCGGCCAGGCATTACGCCACGGCCGGTCGCTGGGGACGATCCCTTACCACAGTTAACAGCTCATGATGAGCGCGGCATTTTTGAGGCGGCGATGCGTCGCGCTCACGCGGGTTTGATCGCTGGGGCCGAAGGCAAATCACTGTTGCCGGAAAGAAACAGGCGCACGCGCTCCGGCCGGGAGGCCGAAGCGCGCTGCGGGATATCCTATCGAATGGGGCCGGGCGCCCCGCCTCTCAGAGCTTGTAGCGGATCTGGTCGGTCCAGAAGCGCTCGAGGCGCAGCAAAGCGTTGTTCATCCGCTCGAAATCATCGGCCGCGATGCCGCCGATCTGCTCGACCGTGCGGACATGCTTGTCGTAGACGCCCTTGACGATGTTGTGCACCTCGCGACCCTTGTCGGTCAGGCTGATGCGCACCGAGCGGCGGTCGATCCGCGAGCGGGCATGGTGCAGGAAGCCGAGCTCGACCAGCTTCTTGACGTTGTAGGAGACGTTGGAACCGAGATAGTAGCCCCGGGTGCGCAGCTCGCTGGCCGAGAGCTCGGCGTCGCCGATATTGTAGAGCAGCAGGGCCTGCACGCTGTTGACGTCGTCGCGATTGCGGCGCTCGAACTCGTCCTTGATCACGTCGAGCAGCCGGCGATGCAGCCGCTCGACCAAGGTGAGAGACTCAAGGTAAAGCGGCTTCACCTTGAGCTCAACACCTTCGGACGCAGCCGGCTCCACAGTCTTTACATTGCTCTTCATGGTAATATCCCGCCTGTTGATTACCGGCCAGGATTTGTCTCCCGGTCCGCTTCTGAGAGACACCATAGGCGGGGCGGATGAAAACGAGTTTAAATATCAGGATGAATCAGGGATTTACCCATTTGGGTGAATCCAAAATGAACCGCAAATCCCTTAAGCTAAAGCGCTTCTTACCACAGCCCAGCGTATTCGACGCAGGAGCGCTGCCTCAGGATTCCTGGTTTTCGGCAGCCCAGGTGGCGAGGAAATAGGTCAGCATCAACGCGACATAGGTGCCGATCAAACCCGGCGAGAGCGTCAGCCAGCGCGGGAAGAAGAAGCCGAGCAACAACTGGCTGACGGCGGCGAGCAGCCAGAGCACGCCGCCCCAGGTCGCGGTCAGCCAAAGGCCGACGCCGGCGACGAGATCAAAGACCGCGAAATAGACGGTGATCGCCTGGAAGGTCAGCGGGCGCGTCTCGAAGGCAGGGCCGGGCTCGAACACCAGCCCGAGGCCGAGGATCGTCGCCCAGTGCATCAGGCCCTTGCCGATCCAGATCACCGAAAGCAGTCGCAGCAGCCAGACTAGGATCAGCCGCCAGCGTATGCCGCGCTTCCTGGCTTCGCCCGCCTGCGCCGGGCCGCGCAGAACCTCGCCGTCGCGCGATACCGCCATCTCAGCGGCTCAACACGAGTTCAGTCTCGCCAAGCGGCGCAAAATAGGCCGCGACCGCCGCCGAATCGAGTTCCTCAAGTGTCTGCGGCCGCCAGCTTGGCGCCTGGTCCTTGTCGATCACCACCGCGCGCACGCCCTCGTAGAAATCGTGGCCGTGCGGAATGCGCGAGACGATGCGGAATTCGAGCTGCATCGCCTCGGCGAAGCCGAGCGCGGCGCCGCGGCGCATCTGCTCGAAGGCGATGGCGACGCTGGTCGGCGATTTCGCCCGGATCGTGGCCAGCGCCTTGGCGGCGAAGGCATCACCGGCCGCCGCCTTGGCGTCGAGCCGGCCGAGCACGTCGGGCAGCGTCGCCGCGCCGAAGCAATGCGCGATCGTCGCGCGCTCCGGCGCGAGCTTGCCCGGTCCGGGATCGATGGCGAAACGGGCGAGCACCGCCTCGACCTGCTCCGGACCGGTCAGCGCCTCGGCGAGCTCGGCCATGCGGGCCGAGGGAACCGCATGTGTCGCGAGCCCGAGCGCCAGCGCATCGGCCTGGCCGACGCGGTCGCCGGTCAAAGCGAGATAGGTGCCTGCATGATCGGGCAGCCGTGGCAGGGCATAGGTCGCGCCAACATCAGGGAAGAAGCCGATGCCGACCTCGGGCATGGCGAAGAGCCAGCGCTCGCCGGCGATGCGATGGCTGCCATGCAGGGAGACACCGACACCGCCGCCCATGACGATGCCGTCGACCAAAGCGACATAGGGCTTGGGATAGCTCTTGATGCGGGCGTTGAGGATGTACTCCTCGCGCCAGAAGGCGAGCATCTCGTCATATTGGCCGGCCTTGCCGAGATCGTGCAGGGAGCGGATGTCACCGCCGGCGCAGAAAGCCTTCTCGCCCGCTCCGGTGACGACGACGCGTGTGACGGCGGGATCATGCTCCCAGGCGTCGAGCGCCTTGGCCAACTCACGCACCATGACGAGGTTGAGCGCATTCAGCGCCTTCGGCCGGTTGAGCAGGACAAAGCCGGCGCTGCCGCGGATGTCACAGATGATGTCCGGCTCGTCCGCCATGGCGCTCTTTCGTCTGCTCCGGCTCCAGGCCCGTGTTTGGGCGCTGGCCCCGGAGCTGTCAACGCGCCGGGCGGCGCATCGGCGCACGCTGCGCCTTCGCGAAGCGCCCACGCGCAGATGATCCGCGATGCGACCTTCATGCCTGTTTTGGAATGGTTCCGATGTGCTAAAGCATCGCCGGCGAACAGGTATCGGATTGCAAGCGGAGACGTCGATGGCATCGAAGGTTGTGCGCCCCTTCCCGGCGCCGCAGGAGCGGCAGGCCGAGGCTGCGGCCGCCATGACGGATTCGCTCGGCCTCACCCGCCGCATGCGCCGGAACCGCAAGGCCGAGTGGTCGCGCCGGCTGGTGCGCGAGAACCGCCTGACCAGCGACGACCTGATCTGGCCGATCTTCCTGATCGATTCCGCGGAAGCCGTCTCGCCAGTCGCCTGGATGCCGGGCGTCGACCGGCTCAACATCGACGAGGCCGTGCGCCAGGCCGAGGCCGCGGCCAGACTCGGCGTACCAGCCATCGCGCCCTTTCCTTATGTCGACCGTGCCTTGCGCGACGAGACCGGCTCGGAAGCGCTCAACAGCCGCAACCTGATGTGCCGGGCGGTGCGCGCGATCAAGGCGGCGGTACCGGAGATCGGCATCATCTGCGATGCGGCGCTCGACCCCTATACCTCGCACGGCCATGACGGCGTGATGGACGGGGAGCGCATCCTGAACGATGCCAGCGTCGGCATCCTGGTCCGGCAGGCGCTGGCCTTGGCGGAGGCCGGCGCCGACGTGATCGCGCCCTCCGACATGATGGACGGGCGTGTCGGCGCGATCCGCGCCGCGCTCGACGCCAGCGGCCATGAGGACGTGCAGATCATGGCCTATTCGGCCAAGTACGCCTCGGCCTTTTACGGCCCGTTCCGCGACGCGATCGGCACCAACGCCACGCTGATCGGCGACAAGCGCACCTACCAGATGGACCCGGCCAACAGCGACGAGGCCATCGCCGAGGTCGCGCTCGATCTCGAAGAGGGCGCCGACATGGTGATGGTCAAGCCCGGCCTGCCCTATCTCGACGTGATCGCACGGGTGAAGGACACCTTCTCGGTGCCGACCTTCGCCTATCAGGTCTCCGGCGAGTACGCCATGATCATGGCCGCAGCCAATAATGGCTGGCTCGACGGCGACAAGGCGATGCTGGAGAGCCTGCTCGCCTTCAAGCGCGCCGGCGCCGACGGGGTGCTGACCTATTTCGCGCCGCGCGTGGCGAAGATGCTGAAGGAGCGCGGCTGAGCAAGGGCCGTCATTCTCGGGCGAAGCGAAGCGGAGACCCGGCGCGCTCCTGAAAGAGATGCTCGGGTCGAGCATGACGCCATGCACGAGCGCTGTTCCGCCCTGTTGTGAAGCAGGCTAGCTTCCGCCGCGATGCGCGCCCTGCTCACGTCGATTCTGCTCTGCCTCGCGCTCGCCGCCTGCGGGCGCTTCGACACCGATCAGATTCGCGCCTGCCGGCTGGCGATCCCGGCGCTGAACCCGACCGACGCCGTCATCACCATCGAAGGCAGTGGTACCGGGCCGCGCGCCGACATCCTGCGTATCGTGTACCGGGCGCAGGCGCCGGGCGAGCAGCCCCGGCGGCGCACGATCGACTGCATTTTCGCTGGGGAAGGCACTGCGCTACAGCGCGGCGCGCTGGCGGGCCTAGCGTCCGACGGCGTGCCGATGACCGACGCCAGCTTCCTGCTGCTGCGGCGCTTCTATCTCGAATACAAGGCCGAGCCGCCGGTCGATCCCGGCATGTCGGCGGGCGCCGACCTCATCAGCCTCTCTCCCGGCCTCGCTTATGGCCTGCAACAAGGACTCGCCGCCCTGCCATCGGCCGCGATCTACGCGCTGCTCGCCAGCGCCTATGCGCTGATCTACGGGCTCAACGGCCGGATCATCCTGACCTTCGGCGAATTCTCGGCGCTCGGCGCGCTCGCCGCCGTGGTCGGCGTGGCGCTGACCTTGTCGCTTTCAGTCTCGACGCCGGTCTCGGGCCTGTTCATCGCCTTTGCCGTCGCGATCGCCGTGGCTGCCTTCCACGGCTTCGCCATGGGCCGTTTCGTGTTGCGCCATCTCAACAAGCGCAATGGCCAGCAGGTGCTGATCGCGACGATCGGGCTCGCCATCGCGCTCTCGGAATATTTGCGCCTGGCGCAGGGCGCCGAATTGCGCTGGCTGCCGCCGGTCTTCAACGAGCCATGGCCGCTGGCGCGGGCCGAGCAGTTCATCGTCACCGCGACGCCTGTCTCGCTCGCCATGGCGGCGCTCGGCTTCTCAGCCGCGACCTGCCTCATCCTTTACCTCGCCCGCTCGGCCTATGGCCGGGCCTGGCGGGCGGTCGCCGACGATGCAAGGACCGCCTCGCTGTTCGGGGTCGACACCGGCGCCGTCCATGATCGGGCGCTGATCATCGCTTGTGCGATCTGCGGCGCCGCCGGCGTCATCGTCACGGTGATCTATGGCGGGATGGGTTTTTCCGGCGGCTTCACGCTGGGCTTGAAGGCGCTGGTCGCGGCGGTGCTCGGTGGGATCGGCTCGGTGCCAGGCGCCTGCCTCGGCGGGCTCGCCATCGCCGCCTTCGAAGTGCTGTGGTCGGCGACGATGCCGCTCGAACAGCGCGACATCGCGGTCTATAGCTTGCTCGCCGTGACGCTGATCCTGCGCCCCGGCGGCTTCTTCGGCGACGGCGCGCTGACGCCGCGCCAGGTCTGACAAACGATACGACGGGGTAACGGATGGATAGCGGCTTCGCGATCAGCTTCGCCGATATCAAGGCGGCTGCGCAGACTATCGCAGGCCATGTGCTGAAGACGCCGCTGATGCCGGCGCCGCGCCTCTCTGCGCTGACCGGGGCCGAGATCTTCGTCAAGCACGAGAACATGCAGGCGACCGCCTCCTTCAAGGAGCGCGGCGCGGTCAACAAGCTGCTGAGCCTCACCGACGACGAAAAGCGTCGCGGCGTCATCGCCATGTCCGCGGGCAACCATGCTCAGGCAGTGGCCTATCACGCCCGGCGCTTCGGCATCCCGGCGACGATCGTGATGCCGGAGACGACGCCGCTGGTGAAGGTCGAGAACACCCGCGCCCATGGCGCCGAAGTCGTGCTGTTTGGCGAGACGCTCTACGAATCCGCGCAGAAGGCGCAAGAGATCGCCGCGCAGAAGAGCCTGGTCTTCGTCCACCCTTATGACGATGCGGCGGTGATGGCCGGCCAGGGCACGGTCGCGCTCGAGATGCTGCGCGAGGCGCCCGATCTCGACATGCTGCTGATCCCGCTCGGCGGCGGCGGGCTGATGGCCGGCAATGCCGTGGCGGCCAAGGCGCTGAAGCCGTCGATCGAGATGATCGGCGTCGAGGCGGCGCTCTACCCCTCGTTTCACAACGCCGTGCATGGCGCGCAGATGCCGATCGGCGGGGCCACACTGGCCGAGGGCATCGCGGTCAAGACCGTCGGTACGCAGACCCTGCCGGTGGTGAAGGAACTGGTCTCCGATATCGTCCTCGTCGGCGAGGACCTGATCGAGCGCGCCGTCAACGCTTATGCGACCTTGCAGCACACGCTTGCCGAAGGCGCGGGCGCCGCCGGTCTCGCCGCGATGCTGAAGGAGCCGGAGCGCTATCGCGGGCGCAAGGTCGGGCTCGTGCTCTGCGGCGGCAATATCGATGCCCGCCTGCTCGCGGCGATCATGGTGCGCGAACTCGAGCGCGAGCAGCGCATCGCCGCCTTCCGCCTCACCGCTAGCGACCGGCCGGGCCTGCTCGGCAAGGTGGCGAGCCTGTTCGGCACGCTCGGCGCCAACATCCTCGAGGTCAGCCATGGCCGGCTCTTCCTCGACGTTCCCGCAAAGGGCGTGATGCTCGACGTCACCATCGAGACCCGCGACGAAGCGCACACCGCCGCGATCGAGGAAGCACTGCGCCAGGAAGGCTTCGCGCCACGGCGAATCTATCCGCGCGGCCTTGCGGAACCGGCCGGCTGATCAAACATTATCGTCCGGTGGGCCATCATGGCCCCTGAGCAATGAGGAATTCAACGTCGATGTCGAACCCGTCCTATCGCCAGCCGCCGATCGTCGCGCTGGAGGACCGGCCGCTGCAGGATACGCGCGGCGTGCTCGGCTCGCGCCTGTTCGCCTGGATCGGCGACGTCGTCGTGCTGTTCATCCTCGGCAGCATCGTTTGGTTCCTGCTCTTCGTCCTCGGCATCCTGACCTTCGGCCTGACCTGGCTGCTGATGGGTGGTGCGACGATCGCGGTCGCGCTCGGCTATGCCGCCATCACCATCGGCGGCCGCAAGCAGGCGACGCTCGGCATGCGCATGGCTGGCTTGCGGGTCGAAACCGTCTCGGGCGGCCGGCCGGATGCGCTGGCGGCGGCGGTGCACGCGTTGTTCTTCTATGTCGCGGCTGGCACGGTCGGCCTCTGGTTCCTCGATGTCGCCTGCGGGTTGGTGCGCGAGGACCGGCGCCTCGGCCACGACATCCTGACCGGGCTCGTGGTAGTGCGCGCCTGAGCCGATCTCAAAAGCGATAGCGCAGCAGCAGGCCGATGCGGGCCAGCGGCGGGATCAACGAGAAGAACTGCATCGCAAGGCGTGCCGGCCACGACATACGAGCGATCTGGGCGGGATCGTAACCATCAGGGTCATAGGCCGTCATTTCGGTCACCAGCTCCAGTCCCGGCACCTGCCGCTCGAGCTCGCAGGGATCGTCGAGCGACCAGTGCAGCGCCGCGCCGGTCGCCTTGATCGAGGGCTGCATCGCGATCAGCTTGAGGCCGAACGGACTATAGGCGTCGAAGACGATCTCCCCGCTCGGGGAGCGCTGCACCAGCCGCTCCAGCAGCAATGGCACCTCTTCTTCCGGCAGATAGAGCAAGAGCCCCTCGGCCACGATCATCGTCGGGCGATCCCGCGGCAGCCCGGCGATCCAGCCTGGCTCCGTCACCGACGAGCCGATCAGATGATAGCCGTCGCGCGCCGGGTAGAGCTTTTGCCTGAGCGCGATGACATCCGGATAGTCGATGTCGTACCAATCGACACCGGCCGGCGGATCGATGCGGAAGACGCGGCTGTCGAGTCCGCAGCCGAGATGCAGCACCAGAGCTTCGGGGTGCCTGGCGAGAAAATCGCGTGTCCAGCCATCGAGCGCATGAGCACGCATGGCGAGGCCGACCATCAGGTCGCGGTTGACCTTGAGCCTGGCGAAATCATAGTCGATGCGAGTCGCAGCCTCGGCGGCGAAACGATCCTTGAGCAGGGAATCGGGCAGCAGGCTCTCGCCGGCCTTGGCCCAGAGCGTGATCAGCAGGGTTTCCTTCTCGCGGGTCAACGCGACCGTTTCGGTCTGCATTCGATCCCTCTGTTCCGGGGGCTTCCCGGCATCCTCGCGCGCAGACTAGCATCGGCGCGCGAGTTATCCCATGCGGCGCCCCCGCCGCAGGCTTGCCGCTTGTTGCCGGCGCGCCGACTGCTAAACTCAGTCCAAATTCGGCGGTTCGGGAGGCGCCCCGACGTGACACGTCCCTTGCGGGATGCCCCGCAATTCTATCTGACCTCGCCAACGCCCTGCCCCTATCTGCCGGGCCGCGAGGAGCGCAAGGTGTTCACGCACCTCGTCGGCGCGCGGGCGCGCGACCTCAACGACGTGCTTTCGCAAGGCGGTTTCCGGCGCTCGCAGAGCATCGCCTACCGCCCGGCCTGCGAGACCTGCCGGGCCTGCATCTCGGTCAGGATCGTCGTCGCCGATTTCCGGCCCTCGCGCAGCTTCCGCAAGATCGCTTCGCGCAACAGCGACCTGATCGGCGAGGCGCTGCCGCCGCAGCCGCGCTCCGAGCACTACTCGCTGTTCCGCGGCTATCTCGACGACCGCCATCCCGAAGGCGGCATGGCGACGATGTCGGCGCTCGACTTCGCCATGATGGTCGAGGACACCCATGTCGAGACCAGCCTGATCGAATACCGCAGGCGCGGCCCCGACAGCGGCTTCACCGGCCGTGGCCAGGGCGACCTTTTCGCCTTCGCTTTGACCGACCGGCTGAGCGACGGGCTCTCCATGGTCTATTCGGTCTACGATCCCGCCCTCGAGGCCCGCTCGCTCGGCACCTTCATGGTGCTCGAGCATGTCGAGCGCGCCCGCAAGCTCGGCCTGCCTTACGTCTATCTCGGTTACTGGGTCGAGGACTCGCCGAAGATGGCCTACAAGGCCCGCTTCCTGCCGCAGGAACGGCTGATGCCGCAGGGCTGGGAACGGGTGGGCTGACGCCTGTCGTGCGTCATTCTCGGGCGAAGCGAAGCGCAGACCCGAGAATCTCTGGACGAGAAGGCGCTGACAGGAGCCCCCTCTCGCATGAGATGCTCGGGTCAAGCCCGAGCATGACGAGAATCGCAGTTTAAATCGTTTAATGCGCGCGGCTGCGCTGCAAAATCCGCACTTGCCTGCTGAGCTCCCGCTGCGCAAGGTGCCTGCAAGGCCGCCGAAACGGCCGCACCGGAGGAACCATGACGGATACGCTGACCGAGCGCCTCGAACGCTGCTACACCGGCATCATCCACGATACGATGCGCGCCATGGGGCTGAAGGACTTCACCCTGCCGCCGGCGCTGCGCCCGCTGCTGCCCGGCGTGAAGCTCGCCGGCCCGGCCTTCACCGTCGAGGGCAAGACCGGCGAGTTCGATGCGCACGAGACCCTGCTCGGCTGGACCGGCCTGCTCTCCGCCGCCAAGCCCGGCCATGTCTGGGTCTGCCAGCCCAATACCGAAGAGGTCGCGCTGATGGGCGAGCTCTCGGCCGAGACGCTGAAAAACAAGGGCGTGCGCGGCTGCGTCATCGACGGCCTGTCGCGTGATACCGAATTCATGGTCGAGATGGGCTTCCAGGCCTATTTCAAGGCCTATACCCCGCGCGATATCGTCGGCGTCTGGCTGCCCAAGGCGGTCGACGAGCCGATCAAGATCGGCGAGGTCTGGATCCGGCCCGGCGACTATATCCTCGCCGACCGTGACGGCGTCGTCCGCATCCCCCTGGAGATCATCGAGGAAGTGCTGGAGAAGTCCGAGACGGCGATCTCGGCCGAGAACAAGGTCCGCACCGCGATCCTCGCCGGCACCGATCCCCAGCAGGCCTATCTGCAGTTCGGCAAGTTCTGAGTTCTGGACCATCTCGTGCAAGTCGTCCCGGACAAGCCGCGCCAGCGGCGCCGATCCGGGACCCATGCCTGAACCGTTCAGGAATGGATCCCGGGTCTCCCTGCGGTCGCCCGGGATGACCACGATGAAGTGATCGGAGGAGAAGATGTCAGCCCACGATCCCCGCCTGATCCTGCTCGACCCGCGCGACAACGTCTTCGTCGCGCGCACCCGCCTGCCGGCAGGCGAGCCGATCGAGACCGGCACGGGCCCGGCGGTGATCGACCGCGACATCGCCCTCGCCCACAAGATCGCCCGGCGCGCCATCGCGCCCGGCGAGAAGATCCTGAAATACGGCGCGCCGATCGGCGTGGCGACGATCGCGATCGCCGCCGGCCACCACGTCCATGTCCAGAACATGAAGAGCGACTACACGCCGACCTATCATCTCGAGGACGAGCGCAAGGCGGGAGCGACGCAATGAGCGAGCTCAGAGGCTATCTCCGCAGCGACGGCCGCAAGGGCATCCGCAATGTCGTCGCCGTTGCCTATCTGGTCGAATGCGCCCACCATGTCGCGCGCGAGATCGCCCTGCCCTGGCGCGAGCACGAGGTCCACGCCATCGGCTTCCCGGGCTGCTATCCCAACCCTTATGCCGAGAAGATGATGGAGCAGCTCTGTACCCATCCCAATGTCGGGGCGGTGCTGCTGGTCTCGCTCGGCTGCGAGAGCTTCAATAAATATGCGCTGGAGCGGGCGGTGCGCGCCACCGGCCGGCCGGCGAAGACCATCGTGATCCAGGGCACCGGCGGCACCCGCGCCTCGATCAAGGAGGGCCGCGGCTGGGTCGAGGAGCAGCGCATCGCGCTCGACGCTGCCGAGACCGTGCCGATGCAGGTCAGCGAGCTGGTGATCGGCACCGTCTGCGGCGGCTCCGACGGCACCTCCGGCATAACCGGCAACCCGGCGGCGGGCCGCGCCTTCGATCAGCTCATCGCCGAGGGCGCCGCCTGCATCTTCGAGGAGACCGGCGAGCTGATCGGCTGCGAGCACATCATGGCGGCGCGCGCGATCACCCCTGAGCTCGGCGTCGAGCTGGAGAAATCGGTCGCCAAGGCGGCGCGCTACTATGCGACGCTGGGCTACGGCTCCTTCGCCGCCGGCAATGCCGAGGGTGGGCTCTCGACCATCGAGGAGAAATCGATGGGCGCCTACGCCAAGTCCGGCGCCTCCCCGATCTCGGGCTTGCTCAAGCCGGGCGACGTGCCGCCGCGGGGCGGGCTCTATCTGCTCGACGTGGTGCCGGATGGCGAGGTCCGCTTCGGCTTCCCCAACATCAACGACAATGCCGAGATCGCCGAGCTGATCGCCTGCGGCGCGCATTGCGTGCTGTTCGTCACCGGGCGCGGCTCGGTGGTCGGCTCGGCGATCTCGCCGGTCGTCAAGATCTGCGCCAATCCGGAGACCTATCGCCGAATGAGCGACGACATGGATGTCGATGCCGGCCGTATCCTCGAAGGCCGGGCCAGCCTCGACGAGGTCGGCACCGAGATCCGCGACCTCGTCGTTTCGCTGGCGCAAGGTGGCCGGACCAAATCGGAAGAGCTCGGCCATCAGGAATTCATCCTGACCTATAAGAGCTTCGAGCCGCTCGGACCGGCCTGCCTGCCGGCAGCCTGAAACCTGTTCAAGTCATCCCGTGCTCGATGTAGGGGTCGAGGACACGGCCGAAATGCCCGTAGTGAGATGATATCATGCAGAAATACACGCAATAGTTGTATAACACTTTGAAAAACTGAAGATTCTTCGTCCGGCTTAAGACTAAATCAAACGCCGCTGCGGCATGTTTCAGAAACCGGCTGAGGATACCGCCGGAGCCCTGTGGAAGAATCCATGCTGCAGACCCTCACGCGCATGCCGGCGGAGATGTCGTCCGAATCGCGGCGCAAGCTCCTCAACGCGGTGACCGACCTGTTCTTGCTCGATCGCGATCCGAGCCAGGAGTCGAAGGAGCACTACGGCGATATCGCGCTGCGCTCGCTGCCGCATCTCGGCGGCGACGATCGCCGGCAATACGCCGAGTCCGTCGCCGAGACGCAAACGCTGCCGCGACAGGTTGCGGTTTCGCTGGCGAACGACGCCGACGCCGGGGTCGCGCGACTCGTGCTCAAGCTCTCCCCTGTCCTGACCGACACGGATCTCGCCGCCATCGCCGTCAGCCAGACGCAGGCCCATCTCGCCGCCATCGCCGAACGTGCGCGCCTGTCGGAGGGCGTCACCGACATCCTGGTCGAGCGCGGCGACAGCAGGGTGCTCAGAACCGTCTCCGGAAATGAAGGCGCCCAGTTCTCCGACCACGGATTCGATCGGCTGCTGCAGCGCGGCGGTGACGATACCGAGGTGAGCGAAGCCCTGTCGCGCCGCTCCGACCTGTCACCGCAGCGTGCCCAGCGCGTATTGCGCATCATGGAACAGATGGCCGACCAGTCGGAGCGCAACCAGGATGTCGAGACGCTCGCCAAGCAGGCGCGTCAGCAAAGGCTCGAAGTCAAGCTGCTGCTCTCGGATCTGCGCGCAAAGACCCGCACGCTCGACGATGTCGTCTTGATGCTGGCGGAGGAGGACCGCGCCTTCCACCTCGCCCAGGTCATCGCGACCAGTGCCGAGATCACCAATGAGCAGGCGCTTCGCGTGCTGATGCAGCGCGATGTCAGCGGCATCGCCGTGCTAGCGCGCATATTGGAACTCGGCAAGAGCACCTTCCATGCCGTCCTGGAACTGCGGGCACGCCGTCTTTATTTCAAAGCGAAGGACATCGAGGATGACCTGCGCGACTATGTCCAGCTCGACATGGCCACCGCCGAGCGGACGATGCGCTTCCTGCGTCTCAAGACCAAGGTGAGCTAAGCCGGTCGGCATCGCGCCACAAAAGCGCGACAATCGCGCCCTCTCCTGCTATGCCATGAGCATGATCCAGGCTGCTGGCAATCCTAGCATGAAGATTCTTTTGGGCGGCACCGCCCTGGCCGCGTTGTTGACGCTCGGAACCCAGGCGCAGGCGCAGGCCTTCCTGCCGCTCTCCGGCTTCGGCATTCTGCCTTCCTTCGCCTGGTCGCAGCCGACCGTGTCGCCCGGCGGCGTCAAATGGGAAGGTTCCTATGCCCGCATCTCCAGCGGCTTCCAGGTGACCAGCTCGAAGCATTTCGGGACATCGGCCGGCCCGGTGATCGGGCTGGAAGGCGGCAAGATGTGGCGCGACGGCGACTTCGTCTACGGCATCGCCGGAGTGCTCGACTTCGCGCCGAGCTTCGGCGGCTACAACAATCCAGGCTTCAACCAGGCGAGCTATACCCGCGACATCGCGGGCGCATTCCAACTCAAGGCCGGCGTGTTCGCGACGCCCGACGTGCTGCTCTATACGAGCGTCGGCATGTCCGCCGCCAACGAGACCTTCCGTTATGGCGCGACGGCTTTCTCGACGCCGTTCTCACGCTCCGACATCGCCGTCAGGCCGGAGGCGCGCGCCGGGGTGCAATGGGCAGTGACCGACAAGGTGACGCTCGGGCTCGAGGTTGGCGTGGTCGGCCCGGCGATCCGTTGACGATGCGATTCAAGACGCTGACGGATTGATTCAGGCTGCCGGCGTAAGCCTTTGAAACAGCGTCATTCTAGGGCGGAGCGAAGCGCAGGCGCGAGAATCTCCTGACGAGAAGACGCCGATCGGAGACTCCTCCGGCCCGAGATGCTCGGGTCAAGCCCGAGCATGACGTCCTGCCCTCACCCCCCGAACTTATTGTTCTTCGGGAAGCCCTTGGGCGGCAGGCGGCCGGCCTCGGCGCGGTGGCCGAGCCATTCCAGCAATTCGGCCTGCGCCACCGTCCAGGTCCGGCCAGACGTGTCGAGCCAGGTCAAACCGTCCTCCAGCTTGAAGACCTTGGCGTCCGAGAGCCCGCCATCCTTGTAGCGCTGCAGCCTGACACCCTTGCCGCGGCTCATCTCCGCGACCTCGGAGATCGGGAAGCAGAGCAGCTTGCGGTTCTGGCCGATGATCGCGACATGGTCGCCCTCGGCCGGCACCGCCAGCATCGCCTCGACCGGCGCCTGGACGTTCAGCACCTGCTTGCCCTTGCGGGTGTTGGCGACGACATCGTCGGTCGGGACGACGAAGCCGCGGCCTTCCGTCGTCGCGACCAGCAGCTTCAGGCCGGCTTTGTACGGGAAGGCGGCGACGATATCGGCGCTCTCCTCCAGCTCGATCATCAGCCGGATCGGATCGCCGAAGCCGCGCCCGCCGGGCAGCTTCGAGGCCTCCAGCGTGAAGACCTTGCCGTTGGTCGCCATCACCAGGATCTTGGCGGTGGTCTCGCTGAAGAAGGCGGTGCGGAGCGCGTCGTCGCCCTTGAAGGACAGCGTCGAGAGATCCTGCACGTGGCCCTTCAGCGCCCGGATCCAGCCTTTCTTCGAGATCACCACCGTCACCGGCTCGCGCTCGACCATGGCCTGGGTCAGGTCGATATCGGCAGTGTCGGGCATGTCGGCGAAGGTCGTACGGCGCTTGCCGATCGCCGTCTCCGGGCCGAACAGCTTCTTCACCTCGCGGATGTCCCAGGAGATGGTTTTCCACTGCTGCGCCTCGGAGGCGAGCAGGCCCTCGATCTGGCCCTTCTCCTGGGTCAGTTCCTCGAACTCGGTCTTGAGCTGCATCTCCTCGAGCTTGCGCAGGGCGCGCAGGCGGGTGTCGAGGATGGCGTTGGCCTGGACCTCGGTCAGCTCGAAGGCCTTCATCAGCTCGATCTTGGGCTCGTCCTCCTCGCGGATGATCTTGATCACCCGGTCGAGGTCGAGATAGACGATCAGCAGGCCGGCGAGAATTTCGAGGCGCTTCTCGATCTGGCCGAGACGGAAGCGCGAGCGCCGCTGCAGCACCTCGCGGCGATGGTCGAGCCAAGCGCGCAGGGCTTCGGCGAGACCGAGCACGCGCGGCACCAAACCACCGGTCAGAACGTTCATGTTCATCGGAATGCGCGCTTCGAGCTCGGAGAGCCTGAACAGCGATTCCATCATCAGGTTGGCGTCGACATTGCGGGCACGCGGCTCGATGACGATGCGGATGTCCTCTGCCGATTCGTCGCGCAGGTCTGCCACCAGCGGCAGTTTCCGCTCGTTTAGCAGCTCGGCGATCTTCTCGATCAGCCGGCCCTTCGAGACCATGTAGGGGATCTCGGTGACGACGGCGAGCCAGGTGCCGCGGCCCTGATCCTCGACATGCCAGCGCGCCCGCGTACGGAAGGCGCCGCGGCCGGTGCGATAGGTCTCGACCATCGACGAGCGCGACTCGACGATGATGCCGCCGGTCGGGAAATCGGGCCCCGGCACGAAGGTCATCAACTGCTCGGACGTCGTGTCCGGGTGCTGGATCAGGTAGAGCGCCGCATCGCAGAGCTCGGCGGCGTTGTGCGGCGGGATCGAGGTCGCCATGCCGACCGCGATGCCTTGCGAGCCATTTGCGAGCAGGTTCGGGAAGGCGGCCGGGAGCACCATCGGCTCCTCGTCCTCGCCATTATAGGTCTCGCGGAAATCGACCGCGTCCTCCTCGATCCCATCGAGCAGGAGGCGCGCGACCTCGGTCATGCGCGCTTCGGTGTAACGGTAGGCGGCGGCGTTATCGCCGTCGATATTGCCGAAATTGCCCTGGCCGTCGACGAGCGGGTAGCGCTGGGCGAAATCCTGCGCGAGGCGCACCAGCGCATCATAGACCGACTGGTCGCCATGCGGGTGGAACTTACCGATGACGTCGCCGACGATGCGGGCGCATTTCTTGTGGACCTGACCGGGATCCAGCCGGAGCAGGCGCATGGCGTGCAGGATGCGGCGGTGGACGGGCTTCAGCCCGTCGCGCGCATCCGGCAAGGCGCGGTGCATGATCGTCGAGAGCGCATAGGCGAGATAACGCTCTTCGAGTGCGCTCTTCAGATCGACGCGTTCGGCTTCCTCCTCCGGAGGCGGCTCGACGGGTTTGCCCATGCTTCTACTGACCTTCCGACCTAACCTTCTCTAAGCCCTCATCCTGAGGAGCCGCAAAGCGGCGTCTCGAAGGATGCTTCAGGAGGCAACTGGAGCATCCTTCGAGACGCGATCTGCGATCGCTCCTCAGGATGAGGGCTGGAGGGTACGAATCACTCCTCATGACGATGCCGGGGCGCATGGGCAAGTGCAAAGAATCAAGCTGCGGCAATCTGCAATCAGCCGTGGATTCTCGCCGCCAGCTCCAGCAGGCGCGCCCGCTCGGGCGGCTCCTGCAGGCCGCGCGGCTCATAGAGGTCGCGGCGCAGGAAAAAGCCGGTCAGGGCGAAGCCGGCAGCGATCTCGGCCGGCGCCGGCCGGCGCGCACCCTGTCCCTCGCTCAGGAAGGGCGGCAAGGCGAGGAGCCGGTCGAGATAGGGTTCGGCCGCCTTGCGGCTGACCGCCTTGCCGGATTTCGGCGAGACATGGGTGAGATCCTCGCGCAGGCCGGTAACGGCGCAGCGTTCGAGGGAGAGCCCGTAGCCGAGCTCGGAGAGCATCGCGAGCTCGAAGCGCACCATCAGCGCCGGCGCGATCGCGATCTCGTCGAGATGGGCGAGCAGCACCGACAGACCCTCATAGAGGCCGGGATGCGGATCGCGCTCCGGCAGCAGCCGCAACAGGCCCGCGACATTGGCGAGTCCGTAGAGGGCGACCGGCTGGGCCATCAAACGCGCCGCGTGCGAGGTCAGAAGCTCGACCTTGTACTCGCCGAGATGCTCGTCGAGCCGCGCCCGCCAATTCAGCGAGACGAGATTGCCGGGCTGCAGCACCGGTTGTTGCTTGCTGGAGCGACCGCCACGGACGAGGCCGAGATGGCGGCCATGGTCACGCGTCATCACCTCCAGGATCACGGCGTTCTCGCCATGACGCCTGACGCCGATGATCGTGCCCTCGTCGCTCCATTCCATGCGGGGAGAGTTATGGTCCCGCTTATGCGCAGGTCAAATAGCGCGAGTCGTCCCGGGCGGAGCGAAGCGTAGACCCGGGACCCATTCCGGAACGGTTCAGAAATGGATCACGGATCGGCGCGGCTTCGCCGCTTGTCCGGGATGACCCGTACTGGAAAACGTCACGCCACGTACTGCGCGATCCCTCCCCCGAACGACCAGTCCTCGCGCTTGACCTCGACAAGGTTGATGAAGATGTCGTCCGGCTTCAGGCCGGGCTCCTTCTGCAGGTTCTCGGCGATGGCGGCATAGAGCGCCTTCTTCTGGGTGACGCCACGGGTGTTGGCGACGGTAAGCTGGATGATCACCAGGGCGTCGCTGCGGTTGAAGCCAAAAAAGTTGTTGTCGAAGATGAACTCCTCGGCCTCGTGCTGGTGCACCACGGCGAAGAGATCGTTCTCCGGCACCTCGAAAGTGGTGCGCAGGGCGCGATAGACGCCATCGACGATGGCGGCGGGGTGCGAGGCCGGACGGCCGCGGCGCATCGAAATCCGTATCAGAGGCATGACAGGCTCCATTAGCGGGTTGCGGGCGGTCTTCGCCGCCGACGCCTGAGAAACTAGGCTTGAATCAACAATCTGAAAACCGTATCAATGGCGATATCAGTAATCTAATTTTTCGATTTATGATGGGCAACACACTCGATCTCGACGGCGTCAGCGCCTTTCTGCATGCGGCCGAACTCTCCAGCTTTACCCGCGCCGCCGAGGCGCTGGGCACGGCGCAGTCTCTCATCAGCACACGGGTCAAGAAGCTGGAGGAGGCGCTCGGCCAATTGCTGCTGCAGCGGCATCCGCGCCTCGTCCGGCTGACCGCCGAGGGCGAGCGTTTCCTGCCGGCAGCGCGCGAGTTGATGGCGGCGCATGAGCGGGCGCTGGCGTCCTTCCAGCAGGTTCAGGAGCGCATCAGCATCGGCATCAGCGAGCAGGCGGTCGGAGCCGACGCCCCCGCCCTACTGGCACGGCTCGCCAGGCACGACCCCTCGCTGGTGATCGGTTTGCGGATCGAACCGTCCACAGCGCTTGACACGGCCTTCGAGCGCGGCGAGCTCGATGTCGCGGTGATCCGCCGGCTGGGCTCGGGCCGCACCGGCGAGGTGCTGCGCCGCGACGCTTTCGGCTGGTTCGGATCGCCGTCGCTGACGAAGCCGGATGGGCCGGTGCCGCTGGTCAGCCTGATGCCGGAATGCCGCCTGCGCCGCCACGCTATGGAAGCGCTCGACAGTGCCGGCCTACCCTGGCGCGAGGCCTTCATCGGCGGCGGTATGGCGGCAGTGCTGGCGGCGGTCGAAGGCGGGCTCGGCGTCTCGCCGCTGGCGGCGCGGATCGCGCCGCGCGGGGCGATCGATCTGGGGCCGGACTGGGGGTTGCCGGCGCTCGACACCTTCGAGGTCGTGCTGCGCAGCAATGTCGCGACGCCGCGCGCCAATGCCTTCGTCAGGGAGCTGGCGGCCGCGTTCCGGGCGGGGTGAAATCAGCCGTCATTCTCGGGCGGAGCAAAGCGCAGACCCGAGAATCTCATGACGCGAAGGCGCTGATAAGAGCCTCTTCCGGCCCGAGATGCTCGGGTCAAGCCCGAGCATGACGAGCGCTACGCCACCACCCTCTCGACCCGGCTGATCACCCG
Source organism: Allobosea eneae (assembly GCF_042657265.1). Taxonomy (NCBI): domain Bacteria; kingdom Pseudomonadati; phylum Pseudomonadota; class Alphaproteobacteria; order Hyphomicrobiales; family Alloboseaceae; genus Allobosea; species Allobosea eneae. Next base: position 23,767 of record NZ_JBHSLW010000039.1, on the reverse strand, counting down.
CTTCTCGCGCAATTCGCTGATGATGGCGCTGAGGTGCTTCAGGTCCCAGACCGTGAGGTCGATGGTGACGTCGGTGAAGTCCGGCGTCGGGCGAACCATCGCGACGGCGTCGATATTGCCGTCATGCTCGGCGATGGTGGTGGTGATCTGGGCAAGCGAGCCCGGCTCGTTGATCGAGTTCAGCTGGATGCGCGCCGGAAAGCGCTGCGGGCGCTTGTCGTCGAGATCCCAGCGCACATCGAGCCAGCGCTCCGGCTCATTGTCGAAGGCGGCGAGCGAAGGCGACTGGATCGGATAGATCGTCACCGCCTCGCCCGGCGTCAGGATGCCGACGATGCGGTCGCCCGGCACGGCGCCGCCGCCCGGCGCGAAGCGCACGGGCAGGTCGCCGCCAAGGCCGCGGATCGGGATCGCGTCGGAGCCCGGCGTCTCGTTCGGCAGCTTGAACTTGAGGTTCTCGCCCTGACGCAGCTCGAACCAGCCCTTGCCGGGCGGCGCCGCCTTGGCTTCGCCGCCCGTCGCGCGCTTCTCCGGCTCGAGATCGGGATAGACCGCCCGTACCACATCGCCGGAGAACATCTCGCCGCGCCCGACGGCCGCGAGCACGTCGTCGACAGCGGTGCGGGCGAGCCGCTTCAGCGCGGCCTTGAGCTTGTCGTCGGTGAAGGGCCGCTCAGCCCGAGTAAAGGCACGCTCCAGAATCTGGCGGCCGAGGCCGGCATATTGGCGGCGCACGGCGACGCGCGTGGCGCGGCGGATGGCGGCGCGCGCCTTGCCGGTCACCACCAGCGATTCCCAGGCGGCCGGCGGGGCCTGGCCCTCGGCACGGGTGATCTCGACCTCGTCGCCGTTCTGCAATTCGGTCAGGAGCGGCGCGATCCGGCCGTTGATCTTGGCGCCGACAGCGGTGTTGCCGACATCGGTATGGACGGCATAGGCGAAGTCGATCGGCGTCGCGCCGCGCGGCAGCGCGATCAGGCGCCCCTTCGGCGTGAAGCAGAAGACCTGGTCGTGGAAGAGCTCGAGCTTGGTGTGCTCGAGGAATTCCTCGGGATTGTCGCCCTCGGCCAGGAGATCGACGGTGCGGCGCAGCCATTGATAGGCGCGGCTCTCGTCGGCGGCAGCGACAACGCCCGCCGTGCGCCCGTCCTTGTAGCGGGCATGGGCGGCGATGCCGAATTCGGCGACGCGGTCCATGCCGTCGGTACGGATCTGCAATTCGACGCGCTGGCGGCCGGGGCCGACCACCGTGGTGTGTAGCGAGCGATAGTCGTTCTGCTTCGGCGTCGAGATGTAGTCCTTGTAGCGGCCCGGCACCATCGGCCAGGTCATGTGGACGATGCCGAGCACGCGGTAGCAGTCCTCCGGCTTGTCGACGATGACGCGGAAGCCGAAAATATCGGAGAGCTGCTCGAATGAGACGGATTTGCGCTCCATCTTCTTCCAGATCGAATAGGGCCGCTTGCGCCGGCCATAGACCTGCGCCTCGATGCCGCGTTCGGCGAGCTTTGCCTTGAGATCGCTCTCGATCTCGCCAATGACCTTGCCCTCGCGCTGGGTCACCTCCTCCAGCCGCTTGGTGATGGTTTCGTGAGCCTGCGGCTTGATGTGGCGGAAGGCGAGCTCTTCCAGCTCCTCGCGCAGCTCCTGCATGCCCATGCGGCCGGCGAGCGGGGCATAGATCTCGATCGTCTCCTCGGCGATGCGCAGGCGCTTCTCCGGCGGCACATAGTGCAGCGTGCGCATGTTGTGCAGCCGGTCGGCGAGCTTGACCAGCAGCACGCGGATGTCATCGACGATGGCGAGCAGGAGCTTGCGAAAGTTCTCGCCTTGCGCCGCCTTCTTCGAGACGAGGTCGAGCTTCTTGATTTTGGTGAGGCCGTCGACGAGGCGGCGGATATCGGGCCCGAACAGGGTCTCGATCTCCTCCAGCGTCGCCTCGGTGTCCTCGACGGTGTCGTGCAGGACGGCGGCGACGATGGTGGCGTCGTCGAGCTTGAGCTCGGTCAGGATCGCCGCGACTTCGAGCGGATGGGCGAAGAAGGGATCGCCCGAGGCGCGCTTCTGCGTGCCATGGGCACGCATGGCGTAGACATAGGCGCGGTTGAGCAACTCCTCGTCGGTGTTCGGGTTGTAGCGCTTGACCCGGTCGACAAGCTCATATTGCCGCATCATGCCCATGCGGGCGCAACTCCACCGCTCAGTTCAGCTGGATTCATTTCAATATCGACGATGGCGCCAGTCCCCGGCAAGGCGAATTCGCACAGGACGGGCATGAAAAAAGCCCGGCAGGGCCGGGCTTTAGCAGATATCGTCAACGCTTTCCGACAGCTCAATCCTCGTCGTCGGCGCTCTCGGTCGGCGGCACGAGGCCGTCGAGGCCGCGCAGCAAGTCGTCCTCGCTCATCCGGTCGAACTGGATCTCGGAATCGGGCGTCGCCGCGCTCGGCTGGCTGCTGGTCAGCAGCGGCACCGTGTCGGCTTCCGGCTCGTCGACCTCGACATGCTTCTGCAGCGAGTGGATCAGGTCTTCCTTGAGATCCTCGGGGGTGAGCTTCTCGTCGGCGATCTCGCGCAGGGCGACGACCGGGTTCTTGTCGTTGTCGCGCGGGACGAGGATCGAGGAGCCCGAAGCGATCATGCGGGCGCGATGGCTCGCCAGCAGAACCAACTCGAAGCGGTTCTCGACCTTGTCGATGCAATCCTCAACGGTGACGCGAGCCATTCGCGGCTCCTTCTGATCTTGCGCGATGCGATGGAAAGGTTGAACGGCGCTCATACAGGCTGAGCGCTTGCGATGCAAGGTTTTGCACCGGCTTGCCGGCAGCGCGCCCGATCATGGCGACGCCACCGTCTTCAGCCACTGCCGGACAGCCTGAACGTCGGCGCTGGCCATGTTCTCCTCTGTGGCGACCAGATGATACTGGTGCCCTTCGATCACCGGGCCGAACGGGTGGACGAGCACGCCGCGCGACAGTTCGTCCTCGACCAAGAGCAGGCTGGCGATGACGACGCCCTGCCCGGCAACCGCGGCCTGGAGGGCGTGGCTTTCGTCGGTGATTCGCAGGCCGGCATCGACATTCAGGCCCGGCACCTGCGCCAAGGCCTGCCAGCGCCGCCAGTCCGGCTGCAGGTCCCGGCGCCGCCATTCCGAATGGATCAACGTCGCCGCGGTGAGATCGGAAGAGTCGCGCAGGCCGAGCGCAGGGCTGCAGACGACGCCGAAGCGGTCCTGGCACAGCACCTCGGAGGCCAGACCTGCGAACGGCCCTGCCCCGTAGCGCACGGCGATGTCGGCGGCACCGCCGGCCAGATCGACGGCGTCGTCCGAAGCGTGCAGCCGCAGCGCGAATTGCGGCCATTGCGCCTGGAACGCGCTCAGGGCCGGAATCAGGCGCCGGGCGGTGAAGAGTGTCGTCGCGCTGACCGTCACCGCCCCGCGCGCGGGCGCCGGAGACAGCGCGGCGATGGCCCGCGCAAAATTATCAAGACCGTCCCTGAGCACGGGATAAAGCTGCGCGCCGGCCGGCGTCAGCGAGACGCGCCGGACATGCCGCTCGAACAGCGGCAGGCCGAGCGTCGCCTCCAGCAGCCGCATCTGGTGGCTGATCGCGGTCGGCGTCACCGCCAGTTCGTCAGCCGCCTTCCGGAAGCTCAAATGCCGCGCCGCAGCTTCGAAGGCGCGCAGCGCGGCCAGCGGCGGAAGTTTCCGGGGATTGGTCACAGATGAAATTACCTCATCTATCAGCTGAGGAATTCGCCTTTGTAGCACAGATGGATAACGACCTATCTGAAGGAAAGCGAGAGCTTCGCATGAGCTGCTCGGGTTCATGGAGATCGTTATGCAACCCCTCAATATCCTCCAGATCGATGCCAGCGCCCGCCCCGGCATATCCGGCATCGACCCGCGCGGGTCGCACACCCGCCGCCTGACCCGCCGCTTCGTCGAGCGCTGGCAGGAGGCACGGCCGCAGGACAGCGTGACCTATCGCGATGTCGGCCGGCAGCCGCCCTCGCCCGTCAGCGGCGACTGGATCGCCGCAGCGTTCACCCGGCCCGAGCGCCGGGACGAGGCGGCGCGAGCCTGCCTCGCCGAGAGCGATATCTTGGTGCAGGAGTTGCTCTGCGCCGACCTGGTCGTGATCGGAGCCCCCATGTATAATTTCGGCCTGCCCGCCCAGCTCAAGGCCTGGGTCGACAATGTCGTGCGCGTCGGCGTGACCTTCGGCTTCGACCGGAGCCGCCAGGGCGAGCCATATTGGCCGATGCTGCCGGCGGGCAAGCGCCTCGTCATCCTCTCCTCGCGCGGCGACTACGGCTACGACCCCGGCGCGCGCCTTGGAGACATCAACCTGGTCGAGCGCGGATTGAGCGTGCCGATGAGCTATCTCGGCCTGACGCAAACCCATTCGATCGCCATCGAGTATGACGAGTTCGGCGATGAGCGCCTGCGGGCGTCGATCTCGGCGGCCGAGGCCGCGGTCGATGGGTTGGTCGCGGAGCTGGCGCGGAATGCTGCCGAGGTCGTGGAGCGCGAGCCTGTGATGGCCTGACCGAACCGCAGCGACGATCCGGTGAAGCAGCCAAGCCGACCGGGTCGTGGCGCTGCCCTCAGAGCCCGCGCATGCGGGCAACGAGCTCCTCGACCAGCGGCTCACGCGGCTCGACTTGGCCCGGCATCCTGCCAGCCATGGCCGGCAGCTCCTCCGGCCGCTGCTCCAGGAAGCGCATGCGCATCGTCGTCGCCACCGCCTCGCCGAAGGCGATCGCCTCGCGATTGCCGATCGAGGACAGGAAGGCGATGGTGCTGGCCGAGGCGTCGGCGATGGCGGCCCGGATGATCTGCTGGTCGCGCTCGTTGCCGAGGCGCATGGCGAAGACGGTCGAGCATTGCGACAGGATGGTCGGGTCGAGCTCGCCCGGGCGCTGCGTCACAATGCCGAGATATGCGCCGTATTTGCGCCCTTCCTTGGCGATGCGGGCGATGGCCTGGCGCGTCGGCGCGAAGCCGAGCGCCTGATCCTGCGGCACATAGCGATGCGCCTCTTCGCAGAGCAGCAGGATCTCGTAGCTGCCGCGGCTCGCCATGGCGAGATCGAAGGAGAGCCGCGCCAGACTGGACGCGACTGCGTTGACGACCTCCGAGGGCAGCCCGGCGAGCTGGAACACGGTGACCGGCCGGCCGCGATGCGGCACCCGGAAGATCTGGCTGATCACCGGCGCAATCGTCTCCATGCTGTTGGCATGGGCGAAGAGGAAGCCGTAGCGCGGATCGCCATGCAGCGTCTCCAGCCGCACCCGGAGCGCGCGCAGGGTCGTGCGCGGATAGCGCAGCTCGTGCAGGCCGATCAGCTCGTCGATTGCGGTGAAGAGATCGACCAGGCGATAAGGCGCGGCCAGCCCGGCCGCCCCGCCGGCCTCGGCGGTCCGGCGCGCACCGCCCAGGTCCAGCGGGCGCTTCAACAGGCTGGTACCGAGATCGCGCGCCATGTCCTGAGGGGAAACGGTGCGGTAGCGGCTGCGGGCGACGGCGATGACCTCGCGCAGGATTTCCGCCTCGTCCTCCAGCGGCGGACGCCCGCGGAAGACAATGTCGGCGAACTCCTCGAAGCGGAACAGCCAGAACGGCAGGTCGAGCGTGCTCGCATCGATCCGGGCCGAATTATCCGGGAAGGCGTGGGCGTATTCGTTGTGCGGATCGAGGATCAGGATCCGTAGGTTGGGCTTCGCCTCGATCGCCTTGCGCAGCATCAAGGCGACGGCGCTCGACTTGCCGACGCCAGTCGTGCCCAGCACGGCAAAGTGGCGCGAGAGCAGGCGCTCGATGTCGATGCTGGCTGCGACCGAGGCGTCTTGGGTCAGCGTGCCGAGGACGACGCTCTTGCGCTCGCCGAGATCATGAATGAGCTCCAGGTCGCGCGAGCGGATGCGATGCGCCAGCGCACCAATGGGCGGGTAGCTGGTGATGCCGCTGTCGAAGCGCGCTGTGCCGTTCTGCCCATCGACGACCTCGCCGAGCAGCTCGACCTCGACCGCGACCGCATTGGTTCCGGTCTCCTTCCAGATCGGCTCCAGCGCCCGCATCTCGTAAACCAGCCCGACCACGCGGCTCTTCCCGAGGCTGATCGAGATCAGCCGGCCGATGGCGCAGCCGTCGGCCGCGCCCTGCCCCGTCGCGTTCGCCGCGATGGTGGCGCGTGAGCCGGAGCAGCCGATCACGCGGCCGAGCGCGCGGTCGGCCGACCGGTTCGGGTCGCGCCGGTCGGGCGCAATCTCGCTCTCGAACTGCAGATGGTTCGCGGGAAGCTGCATGATGGCCCGGAAACGCCTCGGAGGTTTTGCGAAGGCTAGTTTCCAGGGCTTAACAACAGCCACGCCGCGTATTTCGTGCATCGCCAGGAATTGCACGCAATGCGCGCAATGATCGATCAAGAATACTGACGGCGTCGATCACATCCCTTGCCTTGAACCCTTGCTGCCCGCGGCGTAGACGGCGAAGGACGAAGGGGGCGATGATGACCAGCAACCGCTTGCGCCTGGGCGTGAATATCGACCATGTCGCGACCGTGCGGAACGCCCGCGGCGGCGCCCTGCCCGATCCGGTGCGTGCCGCGCATCTTGCCATCGCAGCCGGCGCCGACGGCATCACCGCCCATTTGCGCGAGGATCGCCGCCATATCCGCGACACCGACATGCAAAGGCTCGCGAGCGAGCTCAGCAAACCGCTCAATTTCGAGATGGCCGCAACGACGGAGATGATCGGCCTCGCCGAGAGGTTCAGGCCGCACGCCGCCTGCCTTGTGCCGGAGAAGCGCGAGGAGCGCACGACCGAAGGCGGGCTCGAAGTCGTGGGCCAGGCTGAGGCGCTGGCTGCCCCGATCGCCCGGCTGCGGGACGCCGGCTGCCGCGTCTCGCTGTTCATCGAGGCGGATGAGGCTCCGATCGCGATGGCGGCCAAGCTCGGCGCGCCGGTCGTCGAGCTCCACACCGGCACCTGGTGCCACGCCGTCGCCGACAGCCATGCCGAGAAGGCGCAGGCCGAGTTCGAGCGGCTCGCCAAAGGCGCGGCATTCGCCGCCTCGCTCGGGCTCGAGGTCCATGCCGGCCACGGGCTCGACTACGACACGGCGCGCCAGCTCGCCGGCATTCCGGCCTTCGTCGAGTTCAACATCGGCCATTTCCTGGTCGGCGAGGCGATCTTCGTCGGCTTCGAAACCGCGATCGCGGGGATGCGGCGGGCGATGGACGAGGGCCGTGCTGCCGGCCGATGAGCCGGCGGCGGCAGCGCGTCACGATGCTCGATCGGGCGAGTAGCCCTCCCGGTGCTGCCTGCCCAGGTCACCGATCTCATCCCATACCGCCTTCGAGCCGACCCATATGTGGCGGGCGACCCGCAAAGCACCACCGCCCTCGTCAATGAGGCCGGCTGGAATGAACGTCCGCCGGTCGTCATTGGGACCCGGCACTGGAGAGCCACAAGTTCGACAGAAGCAGGCTTGCCAATCGGCGCCGGGCTTTTTCCAGATCTTGATCTGATCCTGGCCACGCAGCCAGCGAAAGACCTGATTATCGACGACCACGACCGCGATGCCGTTGCCGCCGGTGAAGCGCCGGCAGATCGAGCAGTGACACACGAAAACGTCGGATAGCGGCGCATCGACCTCGAACGCAACCGCGCCGCAATTGCACTGTCCCCTCGCCATGTCGGCCTCCCCTTCGCTGCGCTCGACCGTATTGCCGGCGTCGCAACGAGTCCCCGGTCAATGGACGAGGGCGGCGCCGCCGGTTAAACCCTCGCCATGATCCTCGGCATCGGCTCTGATCTCTGCGACATCCGCCGCATCGAAAACTCGCTCGCCCGCTTCGGCGAGCGCTTCACGCAGCGCGTCTTCACGGCCGGCGAGCAGGCGAAATCCGACCGCCGCGCCACCCGTGCGGCCTCCTATGCCCGCCGCTTCGCCGCCAAGGAGGCCTGCTCGAAGGCGCTCGGCACCGGCATCCGCTCCGGCGTGTTCTGGCGTGACATGGAGGTGGTGAACCTGCCGAGCGGGCGGCCGACCATGCGGCTGACCGGCGGCGCCGCAGCGCGTCTCGCACAGATGGTACCACCGGGGCATGAGGCGGTCGTGCATGTCTCGCTGACCGACGATCCGCCTCTGGCGCAAGCCTTCGTGGTGATCGAGGCCAGGCCGATCCAGGCCTGACCTCGTTTCGCATAGCGCTATTCGGCGGGAGCCGGGGTAACGCCGGTGATCTGGCCCTTCGGCTCGTCGCTCAGCCAGCGGTAGAGGACACCGCCGAGCACGCCGCCGATGATCGGCGCCACCCAGAACAGCCAGAGCTGCTGCAAAGCCCAGCCGCCGACGAAAAGCGCCGGGCCGGTCGAGCGCGCGGGGTTCACCGAGGTGTTGGTGACCGGGATGCTGACCAGGTGGATCAGGGCGAGGCCGAGGCCGATGGCGAGCGGTGCGAAGCCGGCCGGCGCCTTGCCATGGGTCGCGCCCATGATGATGAACAGGAACATCATGGTCATCACCACCTCGGTCAGGAAGGCCGAGGCCAGCCCGTATTTGCCGGGCGAATGTTCGCCATAGCCGTTGGAGGCGAAGCCCTTTGCGAGATCAAAGCCCGGCGCACCGACCGCGATGAAATAGAGCACCGTGGCAGCGAGGATGGCGCCGACGACCTGCGCGACGATGTAGGGAACGACCTGACTGGTCGGGAAGCGTCCACCGGCGGCAAGGCCGATCGTGACGGCCGGATTGAGATGACAGCCGGAGATGTGGCCGACCGAATAGGCCATGGTGACGACGGTCAAACCGAATGCGAGAGAAACGCCCAGCAACCCGATGCCGACCTGCGGGAAGCCCGCCGCTATCACGGCGCTGCCGCAGCCGGCGAAGGTCAGCCAGAAGGTCCCGATCACCTCTGCGACATAATTTCTCGTGCTCATGTCGATTCCCCCATTGGTTGCGATCACAGGACTGTGATCCCAGGGCGACCCAGCGTCAATCTGGCGCAGACGCAGAGGCCAGCCGCGCCGATGAAGGCCGGCCGTCAGGCCAACGCAAGTTCCGGTAGGCAGCGCTTTACCGGTCTCCGCGCGGCGTGGGCCGGGCCCGCCTGCAGCGGCGCTCGCAGGGTCGCCTTGCGCTGCGGACACCACCCGGGGCTCTTCGGCGCCGGCCAATGGGAGTATCGGCATGACGTGCCTACGGCCTGCGCAAGGGCCGCCCATCCCTGCCATGTTGCTTTGCCATGCCGCAGCTGCGTTGTCCGACGCCCGATAGTCGGCTAGACCGCGCACTTGAAACGCAGCCAGCAGGAGCCCCGCGTGGCGAACGACGCCGAGATCAAGAGCAAGACCAAGGACGAAGGCGGCATCCTCGAGACGATCAAGGTCGTCGTCCAGGCGCTGCTCATCGCCCTGGTGATCCGCACCCTGCTGTTCCAGCCCTTCAACATACCCTCGGGCTCGCTGATCCCGACGCTGCTGATCGGCGACTACCTGTTCGTCTCGAAATACACCTACGGCTATTCGAAGCACTCGATGCCGTTCAGCCCGCCGCTGTTCCAGGGCCGGGTCTGGGCCGCCGAGCCCAAGCGCGGCGACATCGCCGTGTTCAAGCTGCCGAGCGACAATTCGACAGACTACATCAAGCGCGTCATCGGCCTGCCGGGTGACCGCATCCAAATGATCGACGGCGTGCTGCACATCAACAACCAGCCGGTGAAGCGCGAGCGGATCGCCGATTTCGTCACCACCGACGCCTGGGGCCGTGCCACGAATGCGATCCAGTATCGCGAGACGCTGCCGAACGGGGTCAGCCACCAGATCATCGAGCGCGAGGGCGACACCGGTACCTTCGACAACACACCGGTCTTCACGGTGCCGGCCGGCCATTTCTTCATGATGGGCGACAATCGCGACAACTCGCTCGATTCGCGCGACCGCAGCGTCGGCTACGTGCCGTTCGAAAACTTCGTCGGCCGCGCCGAGATTATCTTCTTCTCGATCGACGAGGGCGCGTCGGCCTGGCGCATCTGGGAATGGCCCTGGACGGTGCGCTGGAACCGCATGTTCTCGACGATCAAGTGAGCAAGACCACCGACAGCGGCCGCAAGCTGCCCGAGCTCTCGCGGCTCGAAGACCGGCTCGGCCACCGCTTCCGCGACCGGGCCCTGCTGGAGACGGCGCTCACCCATATGAGCGCCGATCCGCGCCGGATCGCGAGCTATCAGCGGCTCGAATTTTTGGGCGACCGCGTGCTCGGCCTCTCGGTGGCCGATATGCTGTTCACCACCTATCCGCAGGCCGAGGAAGGCGACATGTCGCGCCGCCTGGCCGATCTCGTGCGCAGGGAGACCTGCGCTGCTGTCGCGAGCGCCTGGGATGTCGGCCCGCACTTGCGCCTCGGCGAGGGCGAGATCCTCTCGGGCGCGCGCAAGAACAAGGCGATCCTGGCCGATGCCTGCGAGGCGATCATCGGTGCCGTCTTCATCGACGGCGGCTATGGCGCCGCGCGTAAGCTGGTCGAGGCCGGCTTCGGCGAGCGGCTGCTGACGCCGGCGACGCCGCTGCGCGACGCCAAGACCGCGCTGCAGGAATGGGCGCAGGGCCAGGGCCATCCGACGCCGACCTATTCCGAGCGCGGCCGCTCCGGCCCCGACCATGCGCCGATCTTCCGCATCGCGGTGCGAATCGGCTCTTTGGCCGAGGCCGAGGCCGAAGGACGCTCGAAGCGGCTGGCCGAGCAGGCGGCGGCCGAAGCCTTCCTGCGCCGGCAGGGATTGTGGAACGAAGGGGCGGAGGCTGACCATGGCTGAAGGCGACCAGCAGACCCGCTGCGGCTTCGTCGCGCTGATCGGCGCGCCCAATGCCGGCAAGTCGACGCTGCTCAACCAGCTCGTCGGCGCCAAGATTTCGATCGTCTCGCGCAAGGTGCAGACGACGCGCACCCAGGTGCGCGGCATCGCCCTCTCCGGTCAGACGCAGATCATCTTCGTCGACACGCCCGGCATCTTCGCGCCCAAGCGCCGGCTCGACCGCGCCATGGTGACGAGCGCCTGGGGCGGGGCGACCGATGCCGACCTGATCGGCGTGCTGATCGATGTCGGCCGCTTCGATCATGAGGAGAACACGGCGCTGCTGGAGAAGCTCTCCGAGCTCAGGCAGCCGAAGTTCCTGATCCTCAACAAGATCGACACGATTCCGAAGGAAAAGCTGCTCGCCATCACCGCGGCGGTGAACGAGCGGGCCACGTTCGAGGCGACCTTCATGGTCGCGGCGCTGACCGGCTATGGCGTCAAGGACATCCTGAGCTGGCTCGAAACGCGGATGAAGCCCGGCCCCTGGCTCTATCCGGAAGACCAGATTTCGGATGCGCCGCTGCGCTTCCTCGCCGCCGAGATCACGCGAGAGAAGATCTTCGAGCGGCTGCACGACGAATTGCCCTATCGCTCGACCGTCGAGACCGAGAGCTGGCAGCAGCGCCCGGACGGCTCGGTCCGGATCGAGCAGACAATCTATGTCGAGCGCGAGGGCCAGCGTAAGATCGTGCTCGGCGAAGGCGGCCAAACGATCAAGGCGATCGGCCAGAAGGCGCGCGTCGAGATCGCCGAAGCGGCCGAGGCGAAGGTGCACCTCTTCCTGTTCGTCAAGGTTCGGGAGAACTGGAGCGACGATCCGGAACGATATAGTGAGATGGGACTGGACTTTCCGAAAAGCTGAACATCTACGCGTTCGCACGCGCAAATGGCAAAATCCGATCACAATCTTGCGCGCCGCGCGGCATCTACCACATAATTGCCGAAGGAGTGCTCGATTTGAAGCGCTGCCCCGACATTATTCAACCTTGATCCACGCCGATTCTTATTGATCGACCCTATTTGAGCAGGAGCCATTACATGGCAGGTGAACCGCGCATCGCGCTCTTCATCGACGGCGCCAACCTTTACGCGACGTCGAAGCAGCTCGGCTTCGATATGGACTACCGTCGTCTGCTCAAGGAATTCCAGGGCCGCGGCAATCTGATCCGGGCCTTCTACTTCACGACACTGGTGGAGAGCGAAGAATACACTTCGATCAGGCCGCTGGTCGACTGGCTCGACTATAACGGCTACCGGGTCATCACCAAGGCCGCCAAGGAGTTTACCGACGCGACCGGCCGCCGCCGCGTCAAGGGCAATATGGATATCGAGCTCGCCATCGAAATGCTCGAGCTCGCGCCCCATCTCGACCATATCTACCTGTTCTCCGGCGACGGCGATTTCCGTCCTTTGGTCGAGGCGGTGCAGCGCAAGGGCGTCAAGGTCTCGGTGGTCTCGACCATCAACACCACTCCGCCCATGGTCGCCGACGATCTGCGCCGGCAATGCGACGAATTCGTCGAGCTCGCCAGCCTGATGCAGAAGGTCGGGCGCGACCCGGCCGAGCGAGCCGCCCGGGCACCCGGGCAAGCCAATCCGGGGCTGGAGCGCCGCTATGGCATCCGCCAGGGCGACGAGACGCCGGAAGGCTGAACCTGTCCTTCTCTCTCGCGTTGTCGATGGAAGAGGAGCGGCGTCGAGCGGCAGGCACTTGACCGCGTCTGCGGCTCGCGCAAGCTCTGTTCCGCAACGACACCCGGAGGGCACGCCTTGCAACGCCGCAGCTTTCTCACCGGCCTCGCCGCCGGGTCCGCCTTCGTGATCGCCCGCCCGGCTCTGGTGCTGGCCCAGACCGCACCAGCGCCCGCCGCGCCGCCGCCGGTCTTCACGTTACCGAAGCTTTCTTACGCCTATGAGGCGCTGGAGCCGGTCATCGATGCGCAGACGATGCGCATCCATCACTCCCTGCACCATCAGGCCTATGTGAACGGCGCCAACGCCGCCGCCGGCCAGTGGGAGGCCCTGCGCACCACGCCGATCGAGACGGTGCTGGCCGATCTCAGCGCCGCGCCCGACACTGTCCGCACCGCGGTGCGCAACAATGTCGGCGGTCACTGGAACCACAGCTTCTTCTGGGAGCTGATGACCCCCGGGGGCGCACAGCAGCCCAGTACGGAGCTGAAGAGCGCGATCGATAGCGCCTTCGGCTCGGTCGACGAATTGACGAAGCGGGTCAATCAGGCCGGCACCACGCGCTTCGGCTCGGGCTGGGCCTGGCTGGTCGTCGGCAAGGACAAGAAGCTCGCGATCATCTCGACGGCGAACCAGGACACGCCGCTCGAGCTCGGCGCCAAGGCGGTGCTCGGCGTCGATGTCTGGGAGCACGCTTATTATCTGAAATACCAGAACCGCCGGCCGGAATACCTCACCGCCTGGTGGAAGACGGTGAACTGGGACAAGGCGAACGAGAATTTCAAGAAGGCTATGGCATAACGACGGAACTTCCCTCGGCCTCTCCCGTTATGGTTGTAATGGGGAAGCCGGGGGTGGCGCATGTCGGATGATGCCAGCGAGATCGCACGCGCCTGCTACAAGGCCTATGTCGACAAGGATCGAACCGCGATCGAAGCGCTCATCGCCGAAGACTTCCACTTCACCAGCCCGCTCGACAACCGCCTCGATCGCACGGCCTATTTCGAGCGTTGCTGGCCGAACAGCGAGCGCATCCGCGCCTGCACATTCAAGCGCCTCATCGCGATCGGCGAGACGGTCTTCGTCACCTATGAAGGCGAGGCCGTCGACGGCAAGGGCTTCAGCAACACCGAGGTCATGACGATCCGTAACGGCGAGATTGTCGAGGTGGAAGTCTATTTCGGCTGGTCTCTGCCCCATCCGGCGCCGGAAGGCGGTTTCGTCGAGCCTGACGGTCTGACCTCCGAATAGGCGCAGGTTTTGGCGTCTTATCCACCCGTCTTCAGGATGCGGGCCTTGTCGCGGTTCCAGTCGCGGGTCTTCTCGGTCTCGCGCTTGTCGTGCAGCTTCTTGCCCTTGCCGAGGCCGAGTTCGACCTTCGCCCGCCCCTTGTCGTTGAAATAGACCTTGAGCGGGATGACAGTGAAACCCTCGCGCTGGATCGCGCCCATCAGCTTGTTGATCTGGCGGCGATGTAGCAGCAGCTTTCGTGGCCGGCGGACATCGTGGTTGAAGCGGTTGGCTTCGAGATATTCCGGGATATGGGCGTTGAACAGGAAGAGCTCGTTGCCCATCGGGCCGGCATAGCTCTCGCCGATCGTCGCCTTGCCGCCGCGCAGCGACTTGATCTCGGTGCCCTGCAGGGCGATGCCGGCTTCCAAGGTCTCGGTGATGGCATAGCTGTAGCGCGCCTTGCGGTTGTCGGCCGCGAGCTTGTAGCGCTCTGGATCGGGCTTGCTCATCGAAACTCTCCGGTAGTCGGCATTGCCGGCTACCTCACTTAAGCATTCAGCAGGCCGGCGTGAACCATGGCGCTGCGAATGACTTCGCCGGTCGCCGGCGTCACCGGCAGCAAAGGCAGGCGGACCTCTTCCTCGATCCGGCCGAGGCGCTTCAGCCCATGCTTGGCGCCGGCAAGGCCCGGCTCCTTGAAGATGGCGTCGTGCAGCGGCACCAGCCGGTCCTGGATCTTGAGAGCCCCGGCGTAGTCGCCCTTGAGGGCGCAGGCCATCAGGTCGGCGCAGAGCTTGGGCGCGACATTGGCGACGACCGAGATGCAGCCATGGCCGCCGGCCGCCATATAGGCGAGCGCGGTCATGTCTTCGCCCGAGAGCTGGATGAAATCGGGACCGAGCACATGGCGCTGCTGCGAGACGCGGGCGAGATTGGCGGTCGCGTCCTTCACCCCGGCGATGTTCTTGAGCTCATAGAGCCGGGCCATGGTCTCGACCGACATGTCGATCACCGAGCGCGGCGGGATGTTGTAGATGATGATCGGGATTCCGATCGCGTCGTTCACCGCCTTGAAGTGCTGGTACATGCCTTCCTGGGTCGGCTTGTTGTAGTAGGGCGTTACCACGAGCACCGCCTGGGCGCCGGCCTTCTCGGCGTGCCTGGCCAGCGAGATCGCCTCGGTGGTGTTGTTCGAGCCGGCGCCGGCGATCACGGGCACCCTGCCCTTGGCCTGGTCGATGACGATCTCGGTGACGCGGCCGTGTTCGTCATGGCTGAGCGTCGGGCTCTCGCCGGTGGTGCCGACCGGAACCAGCGCGGTCGAGCCGCTCTCGATCTGCCAGTCGACCAACGCGCGCAACGTCGCTTCGTCGATCTTCCCGCCTTTGAACGGCGTCACCAGTGCGGGCATCGAACCGGTGAGTGGCGCATGCTTGGTCATGGACGGTCCTGAAAACGACAAAGTTCGGCGTGAAACGGGCGACAGACATAGCCTTTCAGCCGCAGTCCGCAAAGCCGGCAACCCATCAAAAATCGTGGCGGCATGGTTAGGACTTCATAAAGCTCCCTGCGGGAGCATGGCTACTGCTACGATCCGGCTTGCTTGGGGGGATGCCTCATATGGCGCTATCGCCGGGCCGACGGTTCTTCGGAGCCGGCCTGACGCTCATTATGGTGACTGTTGGACCCTGCTCTGCGGGCCCTGACGGCTCGCATCCATTGCAGATCGATCGCCTGGCGCGCGTCGGCACGAGCGACGACACCGGGCCTGCGAGCGTCGACGTCGGCGTGACCGCCTCGCTCGCGCCACAGACCGAGCCGGCTGCACCGCGCGTTCCGCCGGCCGAGATCGCCCGGCCGGAAGAGCGCGTCGACCTCGAACCGCTGAAGAAGGCCGTGGCGGCCTATCGGGCCGGCAAGCTGGAGGATGGCGACGGCATCGCCCGCCGCATCGACGACAAGGCGGTGCGCGGCATGCTGGAATGGGTCGCGCTGCGCAGCTTGTCCAATGTGGTGAGCTTCGAGCGCATCGCCGAATTCCTCGACGAGTTCCCCAACTATCCCGGCACGACGCCGTTCCGCCGCCGCGCCGAGGCGGCGCTGGTCAACGACCGGCGCTCGCCTGAGACCGTCCGTGCCTTCTTCCACGGCCGCGAGCCGATCAGCCCGGCCGGGCGCATCGCGCTCGCCCGCGCTCTTGCAGCCGAGGGCAAGAGGGACGAGGCGCTGGCGCTCGCCCGCCGGACCTGGCTCAAGGATCATCTCGGCGCCGGGCTCGAGAAGATCGTGCTCGACAATTTCGGCGACAAGCTCACCACCGCCGACCATCGCCTGCGCACCGAACGCTATCTCTTCGCCGGTAAGAGCGAGGAGGCGCTGCGCAATGCCGCGCGCGTTTCGCAGGACTATGTCGCGCTCGCCAAGGTCCGCCTCGCCAGCGCCAAGGCCAAGGGGCCGATCGCGCAGAAGCAAATCGACGCCGTGCCTGCCGCGCTGAAGAAGGACATCTCCTTCGCCTTCCTGCAGGCGCAGCAGGCGCGCCGCTCCGGCAAGCCGGCCGATGCCGCCAAGGCGATCGCCGATGTCCCGCGCGATCCGGCACTGCTCGGCGACGGCGACGGCTGGTGGGAAGAGCGCCGGCTGATCGCCCGCAAGCTGCTCGACGAGGGCGACGCCAAGGGTGCCTATGCGGTCGCCGCCGGCCATGGCGCCGAGGACACGGCCGAGCGAATCGACGCCGAATGGCATGCCGGCTGGATTGCGCTGCGCTTCGAAAAGGACGCCGAGCGGGCCGCCAAGCATTTTGCCGAGGCCGCCAAGATCGCCGAGACCCCGATATCGGTGGCCCGCGCCACCTATTGGCAGGGCCGCGCCGCCGACGCGCTGAACAAGAGCGACGAGGCCAAGACCTTCTATGCCCGCGCCGCCGAGCATCCGGTTGCCTATTACGGCCAGCTCGCCCGCGCCCGGCTCGGCCTCACCGACCTGCCGGTGCGGCGCACCATGGCGGCGCCGCTGGCGCATCTGCCCGGCTTCAAGGCGGCCAAGCTGCTCTATGCGATCGAGGCGCCCGACCTCGCCGGACAATTGCTGATCGACCTCTCGCAGCGCCTGCACGATGCCGCCGCGCTCGAAGCCATCGCCGACATCGCCCGACAGCGCGGCGACGCCAGGACCCTGCTGACCATCGGCAAGATTTCGCTGCAGCGCGGCTTCCCGCTCGACGAGGCCGCCTTCCCGACCTTCGGCGTGCCCGAGTTCCCAACCCTGGGCGATCCGATGGAGCGCGCCATCGTCCATGCCATCGCCCGGCAAGAGAGTGCGTTTGATCCGGCCGCGGTCTCGCATGCCGGTGCGCTCGGCCTGATGCAGATGATGCCTGCGACGGCCCGCGAGACGGCGCGGCGGGCGCAATTGCCGTTCGAGCTCGACAAGCTGACCAAGGACCCGCTCTATTCGGCCAAGATGGGCGCGGCCCATCTCAACGACCTGCTCGGCGACTGGCGCGGCTCCTATATCCTCACCTTCGCCGCCTATAATGCCGGCTCCGGCAATGTGAAGAAGTGGATCACCGCCTATGGCGATCCGCGCCTGCCCGAGGTCGACGCGGTCGACTGGGTCGAGCGCATCTCCTTCACCGAAACGCGCAACTATGTGCAGCGGGTGATGGAGAATCTGCAGGTCTATCGCCAGCGCCTCAACCAGCGCACCGCCTATATGATCGACTACGATCTGAAGCGCGGCGGCAAGCGGGATTAAGGGACGTCCCGCATTTCGCGATCAACGTCATGGAGGGCGTGGACTGAGCCCTGCTTTCGCTCACCCCATCGCCATGGTTAGGTGCGGCATGCCCGCTTTCGCGTCGAGTCCCCAATGAATTCCGATACCGGCTTCCGCTCCCTGTTCATCAGCGCTCGCGACGGGCTGAAGCTGCATGTGCGCGAATACGGACCGCAGGTAGCGCCCAATCTGCCGATCGTCTGCCTCGCCGGGCTGGCGCGCACCTCTGCCGATTTCCATGAGCTCGCGCTGGCCCTGGCGGAGGACGGGCCGCGCCGGGTGCTGGCGCTCGACTATCGCGGCCGTGGCCGCTCGGACTATGCCAAGGACTGGCGCGACTACGACATCCGCGTCGAGCTCGACGACCTCATGCAGGTTCTGGCGGCGACCGGCGTCGAGGAAGCCGTCTTCATCGGCACCTCGCGTGGCGGGCTTCTGAGCATGGCGCTCGGCGCGGCACGGCCCGCAGCGATCCGCGGCGCCGTTCTCAACGATGTCGGGCCGGTGATCGACGCGCGTGGCCTGCTGCGCATCCGCGGCTATGTCGGCAAGCTGCCGACGCCGCGCAGCTTCGCCGAAGGCGCCGAGATCCTGAAGCGGCTGTCGGACCAGCAATTCCCACTCTTCAGCGCGGCCGAGTGGGAGATCATGGCGCGCCGGACCTGGACCGAGCGCAACGGCGCGCTGGTGCCGGACTATGATCCACGTCTGCTGAAGACGCTGGAGGAGCTCGACCTCGAAGCCCCGCTACCTGAGCTCTGGCCCTATTTCGCGGCGCTGAACCATGTCCCGCTGCTAGCGATCCGCGGCGAGAATTCCGATCTGCTGGCGGAAAGGACGTTGGAAGAGATGGGGCGTCGCCATCCGCGCTGCGAAACCTTCACCGCGCCGGGCCAGGGTCATGCGCCTTTGCTCGGCAGCAAGGACATGATCCGCCGCATCGGCCGGCTGATCGCGAAGGCGGAGAAGCAGGCGGCCTGAGCCGCTCAGCGCCTCTTCTTGCGGCGCTTCGCCTTCATCGCGCGCGAGTGCTCGGTCTCACCGCCGCCCGCAAGGATTTTTGCCTCGGCCTGCCATTGCTCCGCCACATCGCGGCCCGGGAAGCCGGTATGGTGGGCCAGGAAGCGCAATTCGTCCGGCCCCAGCGCAACGATCTGATCGAAATGCCAGATGCCGAGGCCGTTCAGCGTCTCGGCGATCGCCGGGCCGATGCCATCGATCAGGCCAAGATCGTCCGGCTTGCCGCCGCGAGCGCCCGGCAGGAGGTTGCTCGGGCGCTTGCCTTCGAGTGCCGCTCCGGAGAGCGGGATCGCTGTCACCGGCTCGACCGTCGTCGCGGTTCGTGCCAGCGCAGCCGCCTGTGCCACCCAGTCCTCACGCTCGATCCGCCCCGGGAAAGCGAGATAAGTGCCGACCCACTCGACGTTCTCAGGGGTCCAGGCGGCGATCTGGCTGAAGTGCCAGATGCCGAGCGCATGCAGGCGCGCCTCGTTCTGCAGGCCGATGCCCTTGATCAGCTTGAGATCGTCGGGCTGCCCGCCGTGGGCGGCGATGAAGCCGGCCGGGCGCTTGCCGGCGATGGCATCCTCGCCCTCGACCTTCGGCATCGCTGCCGGCTCGGCGGAGGCCGTCCCGACAACGCTTTCCCGTGCGGTCGGCCCTGGAAGAGCCGGAGCAGGCTGCGGCAAGGCAAGGCGGGGTGCCGGGGCGGCGAGCGCCGTGAGCGCCTCGCCTTCACCGGCGAACAGGCTGCCGATCAGGCAGCCGGCGGCATAGGCGAGCAGATAGAGCAGCGCCGTCTCGATCCAGAACGCCACCTGATCGTTGACCAGCCGTAGCCAGACCAGCGCCGCCAGCGCGGCCCAGAGCATGGCGAGGCCAAGGGCCGGGCCGCCAGCGAAACCACGCGGGCCGCCGCGGCCGGTCAGCCAGCCAAAGACGAGGCCCATCGCGAAAGCGGCGAGGAGGAACCAGGCGAACTGGATCGCAAGATAGAGCATCGCCGCCCCCTATTTCGCCACGGTGAACTGAACGCGGCGGTTCTTCACGCGCGCATCGGGATCGCCATGGGCGACCAGCGGCCGGTCGGTCCCATACCCCTTCACCTCGAGCTGGGCCGGGCCGATGCCGCGACGGATCAGCTCTTCGCGGACGCGCAGCGCCCGACGATTCGACAGATCGAGATTATTGAAGCCGCTGCGCTCACCGTCGAGATTGGCATGGCCCTCGATAGTGACGCGCGAGGCGGGGCACTGCTTGAGGATGGCGGCAGCCTCGGTCATCGCCCGCTCGGTTACCGGGTCGAGCGTCACCACGGCCGTCCCCTGGCCGAACATGACATAATAGCGCTGCGTCAGCGCATCGAGCTCGTTCTGGCAGGTGCTCGGCGGATCGATGACGCAGCCGGTCTGGCGCATGCCGACCTCGGCCTTGCCAATGAAGCCGTCGGGCAGGCCGCTCGCCAGATTGGTCTCGACCTCGTCGCGGATCAGCGCCCGGCAGGTCAGCCCACGCACATTGACCTCGCGATCGACCACGCTGGCCGAGCCCAGATCAAGCCGTAGCAGGTCCTGAACCACCCCGCGCGCCGCCACTCCGAATCCGGTCGGCGCCGCCGGCAGTATCTCGGTTTCGTCGCTGACGCGCCCGCGCAAGGGCGAAGCCTCGATCAAGGCCGCAATCGCGTCCTTGGCCGCAGCATCGGGCAGATAGCCGCCCAGATAGCCTCCGGATTTGTCGATCGAAGCGGTGAAACCATAGCTGCGTAGGGCGAGCAGCGGCCGGCCCGAGAGCGAGAGCCCTGCCGGCAGCGCCTTGCCCTTGAGCGCATCCTGCAAAACCTGCCAGCCAGCCTTGTCCGCCGCAGCACCGGTGAGGCTGAGCGCGGAACCGGCCAGCGAGACGCTGCCTTGCGCCATCCTGCCGAGGAGCCCGAGGGCGAAACGGGTCGCCTCACCGTAATCGGGGCCGCCGCGCGGCACAGCTTCGACCACAGTCCG
The DNA here is from genome assembly GCF_042657265.1 of Allobosea eneae. Lineage (NCBI taxonomy): Bacteria > Pseudomonadati > Pseudomonadota > Alphaproteobacteria > Hyphomicrobiales > Alloboseaceae > Allobosea > Allobosea eneae. The sequence continues at coordinate 3,194 of NZ_JBHSLW010000039.1, read as the reverse complement.
ATCGACGACCTCGCCGCCGGATAGGGCCGCGCGCGCCGCCTCCAGGACAGCCGCCTTGGCCGCTGCATCAGGCGCGACACCGGACAGGACGATACCGTTTTCGGATTTTTCCGCACGCCATTGCAGCGGCCGCGGCGCTGTGCGTGGCGCAGGCTGCGGCTCGATGGTCGTAGCCGGGCCAGGCGTGACTGGGGCCGGATTGGCCGGTGCCGGCATGCTCGGCGTCGCCGGCTCGGCTGGCGGCGCATTGGTCGATGGCGCCGGCGCCGGCTCGCTCTTCGGCGCCGGCGGCTGAGGCGGGCAGGCGATGCTGGCGAGCGCGACGGATCCGGGGCCGTCGCCCTGCGCGATGGTCAACTTCAACGCCTCGCAGGCCTCGTAGCTCTCCGGTCCCTGCCCGGAGATGCGATAGGCGTCGCCCTCGATCTCGGTCTTGCCACTGCGCAGGCGGGCGAGATCGGCGATGGCACGTGTCACCCTGGCCGCGAAGGCTGGCGGCTCGCCGGCCGCCGGCAGCATGCGGTCGCTCACCGCCCCGGCCGCCGGAAACGCGCGCCCGAGCAGCGCCGTGATCTCGCGGCGCATCGCGTCGGACGGATAATAGCCGGTGACCGAGACCGAACCAGAGGCATCCTTCTCAGCGCTCCAGCGATAAGGCGCCACTATTGGCGGGCTGAGCGTGCAATCGACGCGGGTGAAGCCCTGCGGAGGGGCAGCGGAGGCCTTCTCGCGCAAGGCGATGAAGCTCTCCGGCGTCGCGGCCGTGCCCTCGACACAGTAGCGGGAATCGTCAAGCGCGACCTTGCCGGCAGAGAGTTGGCCGAGATCGCGCATCAGTAAGCCGGCCAGGTCGGCGAAACCGACTGGCGCGCCGAATGCGATCTTCTGCTGATCGTCGATCCGCAATCCCGGTCTCAAAGCCCGCGCCGCGCCAAGCAGCGCGGATGCGGTGGCTTCGTCCGGCACGGAGCCGGAGAGCGTGACGAGATCGCCTTGCCGCGCTGCCGACCAGCTATAGGGCCTTTGCGCGATGACCTGCGTCAGCCCGCCGAGGACGCGCCGGACGCCGAATTCCGACTGAAGCTGTGCCAGCGCCTTGTTGGCGCCGTCGGACGTGACCGCCTCACCGTCGAGGTAGACATCGCGGCCGCTGATTTTGACAGAAACGCCGCGCGCGCCGGATGCCGCTCCTGCCACCGTACTCGCTGCGAGCGCCCTGGCCTCGATATCGCGCCTGATCGACTCGGTGTGCAGCACATTGGCGGACGCCCAGACCACGGCGACCGGAACGAGCCCCCAGAGCCAACCGGCGTGCCGCGCCATGCCGAAAATCCCGTCCTGTTCCAGGAACCGCTCGCGCCGAATCCGGACGCATACAGCCCTTTGCAATCACGCCCCATCGCAGCTTCAAGTCAAGCAAGCGGCCGATCCGCTATTGCGACAGTCAGATGGTGTTTCGACGAGGTAAGGCCCGCAGTAAACGAAAAAAGCCCCGGGTTTCCCCGGGGCTTCCTTGAGCGATCTTACGATCGATCAGAAGTCGCGCTGGATGCGGAGACGGCCAGCCCAAGCATCGTCGTTCTTGATGCCGAGCGCGCCGTTGCGGACGATACCGACGCCGTTGACCGCAGTGCCGACCCGATCACGCAGCTCGACGCGGGTGTAGAGGACTTCCACACCGATATCGAGGCCCGAGACCGGCGACCAGATCAGGTTACCAGCAACGATGAACTCCTTCGGATCAAGCGAGCGACCGACAGCACCGATGGCGTAGTTCGCGACCGGGTTGTTGTAGCCGAGCTTGATTTCCGAGTACGAGCCGTAGAGCTCCGAACGCAGCTGCGGGGTCCAGAAGTGGCGCAGACCAGCGACGACCGACCAGCCGGTCGAGGTCTTGGTGGAGCCGGTAGCCGGATCATAGCCGATGTCGCCCAGGATCAGAGGGCCGGTACGGCCGACGCCGTAGTTGCCCGACCAACCGAGGTAGCCGAGAGCGCCGTCAGCATAGGCGGCCTGCAGGAACAGGTGATCGCCAGCCGCAAGCATCGGCAGGTTGATCTTCACGCCGCCCTGGATCGCCCAGCCGTACTCGTCCGAGCTGAAAGCAATCGGAGCGATCGCAGCGCCAGCAAGGGTGAGGCCAGAGACCTTACGCTGGGTGAGAGCACCCGACAGCTGAGCGGAGCCCCAGCCCTGATCGACGCGCAGCGAGGCAACGATGTCCGGGAAATCCTGACCTTCGTACAGGACGCTGGCACCAGCGCCGCCGAAGCCGAGGAAGTTACGGGTGAAGGCGCCGTTCTCGCGGTTGCCCGTGCCCGAGGTGCGGTCTTCGACCGAGATCGTGGCCGAGAAGCCCGAACCGAAGGTGGCGGTGTAGGCCAACAGGTTCAGACGCGAGTCAGCCGTACGGAGGGTCGAGAAGCCGAAGTCGTTCGCGTAGAAGTCGAAGAACGACTGAGCGCGACCAGCGGTGATCGGGCCGAACTGAACGAAGGCCAGGTCGAGGAGCGACGAGGTCGAGGTCGAGGTCGAGTGGATGTTACCCGGGAAGGTGATGCCCTGGTTACCAGCCGGAGTGGTGTTCAGGTACATGCCCGAGTTGTTGGTCAGCTCGTAGCGGAAGAACGTACGCAGCGTGCCGTAGGCAGTGGCGGTGCGGGCGTCGACGTTCAGACGGCCACGAGCGCGCATGCCGTAGGCGTCCTGCAGGTCGCCGTAACGGGTGCCGACCGTGTACTCAGCACGGACACGACCACCAACGCGAAGGCAGGTGTCGGTGCCCGGGATGTAGAAGAAGCCCGCGCCATAAGCGGAGCAAACGCGAACGTACTCGACCGGAGCGGCCTTCCGCGAAGGAAGGTCGGCGGCCTGAGCCCCGGCAACCGCGGCGATGCCGGCGGCGGAACCGAGGAGGAGGCTCTTGACGAGCTTCATTTGATTACCTCCAAAAGAGTTTCGAGACCCTCGGGCGTCGGCACGTTCTAACCGGTGGCCCCAGGAGACCTGTCCGGCGAACCCGCCTATCCCGGTCTTTCGCCCGCGTCCCCGAACCGTTCGGAGGCGAAGACGAAAAACAGCGACCGGGAACGTCCGTAAGCGCCGCGCCAGCACCCTATGGATTAGGGATTGAGGATTTCCGGAAGCGCCACGGCATGAGATCTTCGACGCCGCTTTGCGGGTGGCCGTTGATG